>JBGAKX010000058.1:0-25551 GCA_044224215.1 Blastocatellia bacterium | reverse complement strand
GGTGTCAGCGTCTTCATCATCGTGCGCCCGTGCTCGACGCGGCGATTGACCTCGTCCCAGTTGATGTTCGCGAAGAACGCGTCGATGTACTTTGCCGCGGCCGCGCCGTAGTCCATCTGGTAGGCATGCTCGTACATGTCCATCACGAGCAGCGGCAACCCGGCCGCGGCAGCCTGCGTGTGAACGCTTGACCAGTACGTGCGCATGTAGCCCGTGTGCAGGTTCAGGTCGAGAACCACCCAGCCGCTGCCCCCGCCGAGCGACGCGCCCGTCTGGCGGAATTCGGCCTCCCATCGGCCCCAGTCGCCGTACGTTGCCTTCACCTCGTCGACGATCGCGCCCGACGGTACGCCGCTGCCGCCGAGGTTTCCGAAGTAGTTCTCGTGAAGCACCTTCGAGTTCGTGAAGGTCACCTCGCGCTCCTTCAGACCTCCGACAACGAACACGGGAGTGTCCTTGGTGACCGCCGCGAGCTGCTCCTCGACCTTGATCAGGTTCTTCACCGCGGCAGCGTAGTTGTTGTCGTGGTGCGAGACGATCAGCTTCTCTGAGATTCCCTTGAGCTTTGTCGCGTCGAACGGGAGCGGCTTCACCTCGTGTTTGCCGGCATACGCTGGCGGGAGCGGAGCCGCTGCCACCGCGCCAGCCTGCGCCGACGCGTCGCGCGCGGAAGCGAGCACCGCCGTGGCCGCGCCTCCGACCGCAAGCGTACCGAGCATGTTCCGACGATTCATCGAGTGCATATCGATCTCCTTGATGCCGAGACGCGCGAACGAACCCGCCTGCCGCCTCCCGACCGTTTATGTATGTGCGATAACACCATCGAGCGACGGATGGCCCGCTGCGCGCAGGGCCGCGGCTCGACGCGCCCGCCGATGGTTGTGTCATGGTGCGCGGCCAATCGACAAGCGGCAAGCGTGTCCCGGCGACGCGCGGCTGGGTCATATGACCCTCGTCGGATGGATTGTTCCCGCCGAATGACGGTTGTTTCCTTCGATGCAGCGGCGCTCTGGGGAGGTGCAGCCATGAAAGTATTACTCCCAGTTGACGGGTCGCCGTGCAGCGAGGTGGCCGTCGCCTCGGTCGCGCGCCGGCCGTGGCCGGCGGGAACCGAGATCAGGTTGTTGTTTGCCGTCCACGCGACGATCCCGTTGATACCGGATCTGATCGCGGGAGAGCCTGCGTTCTTCCAGTCGATCACGCGTGAGCGGAAGAACGCTGGAGTCGTCCTCGACAAGGCGTTGTCCGCGCTTCGTGATGGAAGCGGTACGCAAACGGTTGAGATGACATCGCATATTTTCGAGGGCGATCCAAAGGAGATCATCCTCGATGAGGCCGACCGCTGGGGCGCCGATCTCGTCGTGGTTGGCTCGCATGGTCGAGGAGCGGTAAAGCGCTTCCTCCTTGGATCCGTATCGTACGCCGTCGCCCAGAACGCGCACTGCTCCGTCGAGATTGTTCGAACTCCGCCGCAGGCGAACGCCTAGCGGCTCGAATGCTCCGACTTCGAGACGAAGGGCGTCACGTCGCGTCCGCGGCGTGGCGGCGCGCGCTCAGATAATAGAGAACCGGCACCGTGACGCGCGACAGGAGCAGCGACGCAATCTCGCCTGCCATCAGCGAAATCGCAAGGCCCTGGAAGATCGGATCGAACAGGATCACCGTCGCGCCGACGACCACGGCCGCGGCGGTCAACAGCATCGGGCGGAACCTGACGGCGCCGGCATCCACAACTGCCTCGGCCAACGGCATGCCTTCGGCAAGCCTCAGCTCGATGAAGTCGACGAGGATGATCGAATTCCTGACGACGATTCCCGCGCCGGCGATGAAGCCGATCATCGACGTCGCCGTGAAGAACGCACCCATCAACCAGTGCGCAGGGAGAATTCCGACGAGCGAGAACGGAATCGCGGCCATGATGACAAGCGGCGTCCTGAGAGACTGGAACCAGCCGACGACGAGGATGTAGATCAGGACGAGCACCGCTGCAAATGCGAGCCCGAGATCGCGGAACACTTCATACGTGATGTGCCACTCGCCGTCCCACTTCATCGCGATCTTCTGATCCGAGAACGGCTGTGCAGCCGTGTACTGCTCGATCGAGTAGCCCTCGGGGAGCTTGATGCCGTCGATGGCGCTCCCGAGCTTGAGGATCGCGTATACCGGGCTCTCCTCCCTGCCCGCGACGTCGCCGGTCACGTACACGACCGGCATCAGGTTCTTGTGATAGATGCTCTTGTCCTCGATGCCCGTGTCGACGCGGACGAGCTCGCCCAGTGGCACGAGACCTCCGGAGGCGCTTGCCACCTTGATGCCTTTGAGATCCTCGAGCCGGCTCCGGTCGGCTCTGGACAGCCGAACCACGAGCGGGACATCCTCCTTGGCGCGCGGATCGTGGAGCAGACCGACGCTGCGGCCGCCAAGCGCCGTCGCAAGCGTCTCGGACGCGGCCTGCACCGACACGCCCGACAACGCGGCCTTTTCGGCGTCGACGACGAGGCTGTACTTCTGCTGATCGTCCTCGACGAACCAGTCGACGTCGACGACCCCCTCGGTCTGCTCGAATATCGCGCGGATCTGACGCGCGACCGCAGTGCGCCGCTCGGCATCGGGTCCATAGACCTCGGCAACGAGCGTCTGCAGAACGGGCGGACCGGGTGGAACCTCGGCGACCTTCACGTTGGCGCCGTACCTGGCGGCAATTTCCTGAACGGCCGGGCGAACGCGCTTGGCGATGTCGTGGCTCTGCGCGCTGCGTTCGCCCTTTGGCGCAAGGTTCACCTGGATGTCGGCGACATTCGACCCTGACCGGAGGAAGTAGTGTCGAACGAGCCCGTTGAAGTTGTAGGGTGATGCGGTGCCGACGTAGGACTGGTAATTCGCAACCTCCGGAACGGTTGCAACGTACGCGGCGATTTCGCGCGTCGCCGCGGCCGTCTGCTCGAGCGTCGCGCCCTCGGGCATGTCGACGATCACCTGAAACTCGCTCTTGTTGTCGAACGGAAGCATCTTCACCCTGACGAGCTTGACGGCAACAAGGCCGCACGCCAGCAGCAGAAGGAGCACGACCCCGGTCAGGAACGAGAGCCGGTACTTTTTCACCGTAATGAGCGGCATCATCAGTCGCCGATAGAACCGCGTCGTGACGTCTTCCTTTTCGTGGCCGCCGTGCTCGTCGTCCTCGTCGCCGCGCTTTGTCCGTCGAAGCAGCCTGAGCGCAGCCCACGGCGTCACCACGAACGCGACCACCAGCGAGAAGAGCATTGCGGCGGTTGCACCGACCGGGATCGGGCGCATGTACGGCCCCATCAACCCGCGCACGAACGCCATTGGAAGGATCGCCGCGATCACGGCGAACGTCGCCAGGATCGTCGGGTTGCCAACTTCGTCGACCGCCTCGATCGCCACCTTGACGAGCGGCCGCCCCGCGTTCTGCGGTAACCGGTAGTGGCGCACGATGTTCTCGACCACCACGATGGCGTCGTCGACGAGGATGCCGATCGAGAAGATCAGCGCGAACAACGTCACGCGGTTCAGCGTGTATCCGAGGATATAGAAGACGAGCAGCGTCAGCGCGAGCGTGACGGGGATGGCCGTCGCGACGATACCGGATTCGCGGAGCCCGAGCGTCAGCCAGATCAACACCGTGACCGAGAGTATCGCGAGCAGCATGTGGAACAGCAGCTCGTTCGACTTCTCCCTGGCGGTCTCGCCGTAGTTGCGTGTCACGGTGACACGGACGTCGCCGGGGATGAGCGTGCCGCCGAGTGCGGCGACCTTTTCGATGACCTGCTCCGCGACGTACGTCGCGTTTGTCCCCTTTCGCTTCGCGACCGAGATCGTGACAGCGTTGCTCGCGGCGCCAGGTTTCGCGGCGGCATTCCGCGACGTGTCATCCTCCGCGCCAATCACTTCCGAGTATCTGTCGTCAGGACCGGCGCCGAATTGAACGTAATTCGCCGGCTCTTCCGGCCCGTCGAGTACCTGTGCCACGTCGCCGAGGTAGACCGGCCGGCCGTCGGCCACGCTGACCACGACGTGCGACACATCATCGGCCGACGACAGCAGTCTTCCCGTGTCGACGAGGAACTCGTTGTTGCCGGAACTGAAGCTCCCCGAGCGCGCCTGGCTGTTCTGCGCGCCGAGCGCGGCCTCGACCGACGCGGGAGTAAGCCCCACACCGGCGATTCGCGCGTCGTCGAGAACGACGCGAAGCTGGCGCCGCTGGCCGCCGATCATGCGGACCTCGGATACGTCGGGCACTTGCTTGATCGCGTCGTGAATCTCGCCCGCAAGCTGGCGCAACGTGAAAGCGTCGTATCGGTCGCTCGACAGCGTCAGTGCGAGCACGGGAACATCGTCGATCGATCGGGGCTTGATGAGCGGCTGGCTTGCGCCCGGCGGAATCAGGTCGAAGTTCGCAAACAGCTTCTGGTTGAGACGGACGATTGCGTCCTCTTCGCGCTCGCCAACCCGGAATCTCACGATGACGAGCGACGCGCCGGGACTCGACGTCGAGTACACGTACTCGACTCCGGGGACCTCCCACAGCAGTTTCTCCATCGGGCGCGTGACCCGCTCCTCGACCTCGCGCGGCGTGGCGCCCGGCATGGCCACCTGCACGTCGATGATCGGGACGATGATCTGCGGCTCCTCTTCCCTGGGGAGCAGGTTCACGGCGCCGATCCCGAGCAGCAGCGACGCAAAGATGAACAGCGGCGTGAGCTTCGAGTCGATGAACGCTGCCGCCAGCCGGCCAGCAAACCCCTGTTCCACGCGCCATGTGGCCCCCGATCCTACGCGCCCGGGACGACGTGGGCGCCGTCGGCAACTCGCGAGATATCGCCAACGATTACCCGATCGCCCTTTGACAGGCCGGTGAGCACTTCGACGCGGTCACCGCTGCGCTTCCCCGTGGTGACGAAGCGCAGCCGCGCCGTGTCGTCGTTCTCGATGACATAGACCGCCGACGTTTGCCCGCGTTCGACGATCGCCGACAGCGGGACCGAAATCACGTCGGTCTGGCCCATCGGGAACGCGGCGCGGCCGAACTGACCCGCACGAAGCTGGGGATCCGTCGGAAGGTCGATCCGCACCATGAATGACCGGCTTGCCGCATCCGATGTTGGATTGACCTCGGCGACTCGGCCGGCGAGCGGCCGGTCGCCAAGCGCGTCGACGAAAACGGCGACCTGGGTCCCCTGTGCTACGAGCCCGGCACGACCTTCTTCGATGATCGCCTCGAGTCTCAGCGTCCGGTCGTCGTCGATGGTGAGAAGCGGTGTGCCCGGCGCAGCAAGCCCCCCGGGGTCGACGCTTCGGCGCGACACGATGCCCGGGGTCGGCGCGGTGACTCGGGCATAGCCGATCGCCACCTGTGCGTTGCCGACCTCGGCCTGGGCCTGCGCGATGCGGGCCTTCACCATCTGCTGACGCGCCTTGAGCGCGTCGATGCTGTCGACTGCGCTCTGCACCTCGGCGGTGGCCGCCTTGTACCGCGCATCGGCCTGGTCAAAGTCCTGTCGGCTGATGTCCTTGGTGTCGAGCAACTGCTTGTAGCGTTGCTGGGTGACGGCCGCGAGCTGCTGGTTCGCCTCGGCAGCCGCCTTTGCGGATTCGGCGGCGCGGATGGATCGATCGACCTCGTCGACCGCGTGGCGCGCTTCATCGAGCCCGGCCTCTGCACGCGCGAGCATCGCCTGCGCATCGCGCGCCTCCTCGACGAGCAGTTGTCCGGCCGTCACGCGATCGCCTACGCGCACCGTGACGTTCAACACCTGGCCCGTGAACTTGCTCGAAAGCACCGCGGAGAACTTGGGGCGGACTGTGCCTGTCGCCTCATAGACTGCGCCCTCCGTCGACGCGCCGACGGTCTCGACACGAACCTCGGGCGCCACCCCGCCAGCCGGTGATTCCGATGTCGACTTGCTGCAACCGCCGAGCGCGAGCACGAACGCCAGGCTGACCATCGGGAACGCGTAAGGTTGTGTGTTCATCGTTGACGTTTCCCCCGATCCTGATTGCGATCGCACGTACCAGCTGATCCCGTCAGTTGCGGAAACCCTGACCTCGACCCTGCCCTGTTCCGGCTCCGGTCGAGCATCGTTCGAAAGCAGGAAGATGCTTGTTCCGGGAATTGTCGCGAAGCTGCGTAAACACGGCTCGGATATCGGCCTCGGTCGTGTACGACAGAAACTCGTCGTACATTGCCGCGTTCGCCTGCTCAGCCCGCACTGCGGCCGAGCATGCATCGCGAAGCGTTGCATATTCAACCGGCGTCGTCTGATCATTCGCGTCTGCGGGAACCGCGACATTGTACTTTGCGAACAGGGTCAACAGCAGTTCCTGATGCTGACGTTCTGCCCCCACGATGTGCGAGAAGGGTCGCACGCTGCCAAACTGTCGGATGACCGCTGCGTATGATGATTCCGCGCGTCGCTCGTCGTTGAGCGCGGTCACGAGAGCCTTGGCGGTACGTTGGTCGAGCGTTGACGTGCCTGCGGGCAGCGTGTCGGGTGTCGACGTGGCTGCGGTTGGTGCGACAACCGTCGATGTGTCCGCGGTCGACGTGTCAGATGCGGAGCACGCCGCTGCGGCCACAACCGTGGCCATAAGTGCAAATGCGGCAACGCATTGTATGAATCCGGTCGGTCTCATTACATACCTCTCTCGGCGGCCTGTGGCCGACTCGTTATCGGCGCATGGCACGCCAGCTTCGAACTGGAAAACTCGTATCTCTTGCCGGGCACCTCTTCCTGATGCCGACCATGTTCACAAGAGCGCCGTGTAGTTCTCGGCAACGAGAAACACGGCGACGGCGATCACGAACACGGCGAACCCCGTTCTGAGCCGGTTGGGATTCATCCTGTGCGAAAGCGCCGTGCCAAAGAGTGTTCCGAGCATCGCAAGCGTCGTGACAAGCAGAGCGATCTTTGGATCGAACCCCCCGAACTGAAGGTGACCGACGAGCCCGGCGGCGCAGTTGATGGCAATGACGACGAGCGACGTACCGACCGCGTTCTTCATGTCGAGCCCGCCGAAGAGAACGAGCGCCGGCACAACGAGAAACCCGCCGCCGACTCCGAGAAAGCCCGTCAGGACGCCGACGGACAGCCCGGCGAGGATCGCCTTGATGCGGCTTGGCGCGTGCCGTTCATCGTCATGCGCCGACGATCGACGCGCGAGCATCGCTCCGGCGATGACGAGCATCAGCATCGCGAACGAGAGAAGCAAGGTCGCGGGAGAGACCAGGTTCGACAGTCTCGAACCTCCGAACGCGCCGAGTATTCCCGAAGCGCCGAACAGCATGCCCGTCCGGAGATCGACGGTGCCTCGCCGGAAGTGGAGCACCGCACCGACGACGCTCGTCGCTCCGACGACGGCGAGCGACATGGCGACCGCCTGGTGGGCGTCCACGCCAAGCACGTAGACCAGGACCGGTACGGTGATGATCGAGCCGCCACCGCCTATCAGTCCAAGCGAGAGGCCGATGCCCGCGCTCAAGACGAGTGCCACGACGAGATGCATGTCACCTCCCGGGTGCGCGCTACAGCGAGACCTTGCGAGCCTCGAACGAGCACGCGACCGCGCGATTCCACGGCAGTTTTGCGAGCAGGTCGCCCATCGCGCACGAATCCGTCACACCGGCGATGACCAGACCGGCCCCGATGACAGCCGAGAACCAGACGAGCGGCACGGCGACGAAGTAGCCAAGGATCGCGCCGACGATCACGAGAGTGCCGGCCACCACGCGCGTCTGGCGTTCGATCGACCACGGGACGCCCGCGTCGTGAATGATCGGATAGCCCTCTTCGACCCACGCAGTCATCCCGCCCGCGATGTTGAAGACGTTCTCGAATCCGAGGGCAAGGAGCCGGTGCTGCGCCTCTGCCGAGCGCCGGCCCGTGCGGCAGATCAGGTAGACCGGCGTCTTCCTGTCGATTTCCGCCGACCGCTGTTCGATCTGGTCGAGTGGAATCAGTCGCGCGCCTTCGATCCGATTGGCCGAGTATTCGGCGAACGTCCTCACGTCGACAAGGAGCGCGCCGCGCTCGATCTCCGCTCGCAGCTGGCGAACGTCGACATCGCAAAAGTCCCTGTTCATCGCAACACCTCCATGAAAATCATTACTCTCTCCTGAATCACTATATGCCGATATAGTGATTTTGTAAACAGAGATCTTCGCGTCCGGTAAGTGCTGCCGGACTAAGCCCTTCTGAAGCCCTTCACGGCGCGTTGCTGCGCCGCGAGCCGTTCACCGAGCGACGAACAGACCGTGTCGCACAGTTCAAAGATACCGTCGTCGGTTACCTTGTAGATGGCCTGCAGGCCGACCTTGCGGCGCGAGACAATTCCGGCGTCCAGCAACAGGCCCAGGTGCTTGGAGACGTTTGCCTGGCCGGTATGCGTCTGTTCGACGATCTCGCCCACGCTCATTTCGCCGCGGCCGAGGACGTGCAGAATCTTGAGCCGCGTCGGCTCGCTGAGCGCACGGAACCTGGCTGCGATCATCTCGAACGCGTCGTCAGTGAGATCCTGCTGGGCCTTGCGTGTCACGGCGCTCACCTCCGACCCGATTGTATAGCTGCATAGTTATACAGTCAACGGGATTGTCTACTCCTCGAGCGTGGCCTCCATCGTGATCTCTGCGTTCAGGACGCGCGAGATCGGGCAGCCCGCCTTGGCGTTGGCTGCAGCCGTGTTGAACGCCTCGACGGTCGCACCCGGAACCTTTGCCGTCACCGTGAGGTGCGACTTGGTGACCGTGAACCCGGCGTCGGTCTTCTCGAGCGAGACGGCGGCCGTCGTTCGGATGCTCTCGGGAACCAGGCCGGCGGTCGTCAGCTGCCCGGACAGCGCCATCGAGAAACACCCCGCGTGCGAAGCCGCGAGCAGTTCCTCGGGATTCGTGCCGATTCCATCCTCAAAGCGCGTGCTGAACGAGTACTGCGTGTTCGAAAGCACGCCGCTCGCGGTCGAGATCGCGCCCTTCCCTTCCTTCAGACTTCCATTCCATTCGGCCGATGCTGTGCGTTTCATGATCGTGTTCTTCCTCGTGTGGATCGGTAGTGGGTCTCTTGCCGTGCGAGCCGCCATCTTATCCGTTTTGGCACGACGCCGTCGCCAGAAACGCGCGTGTGTGTCGCGCGCCGTCGGGGTTGCGGCCAAGGTCGTCGCGCAGCCGCTCGAGGTCCGCGGGCGTGTCCACGTCATACCACTCCGGCAGGAGTGCCACCGCGAGCCCCGCGCCTTCAGCTGCCTGAACGGTCTGCGCGAGCGCATGTTCGGTACTCAGCGCGACGCCGCGGAACACCTCCGGATGCGGCCGGCGCATCCCGATCAGGTAGTACCCGCCGTCGCTCGTCGGTCCGATCGCGACGTCGGCGCCGTTGTCGAGCGCTTCGAACGCCGCGACGAGGGACGCCGCCGGCAGCGTCGGGCTGTCCGTGCCCATCAATACCACGGATGCAAAACCCGCCCGGAACAGGTCATCGAACGCGTTGGTCAGCCGGTCGGCAAGCGTCGCGCCGCGCTGGCACACGAACACGGCGTTTCTCGGCGCGACACCACCAAACTCGCACTCCGAACCCTCCGGCGTGTGGCACACGAACTGCTCGATGGCCGGTCGCACATTTCGCGCGTCGCCGACGATCTCGAACGTGTCCGCGAGAAGCGCCGCGTAGAGACCGGCCGCAAACCGCGCAGTCCAGACGGCCGCGAGGCGCGTCTTGACGTCACCCTCGCGCGGCGCCTTGGCCATGACCGCGAGCGCCTCGCGCACGACGACGCCCGCGCTATTTGAACGTGACGCGCAGCGACGTCTCGCCCAGCTTCACGACGTCGCCGTCGTTGAGCGGGTACGGCGTCCGCAACTGAAGGTGCGCGCCGCCGTTGACCGTCGTTCCGTTGGCGCTTCCCAGATCTTCGACGAAGAAACGGTCACTCTCCTTGAAGATCCGCGCGTGCCGGCGCGACACCTTTGTCTGCGAGTCGTGCATCGTGAGGTCGACTTCCGGGTAGATCTGAGCGTGCGGATCGGCGCGGCCCAGCAGGATGTCGCTCTTGTCGATCGCGAACGACTGGAACCCCGTGCCCGAATCGACAGTCGTCAGGATCATTCGACTCGGCGCAGCCGCTTCGGGAACCCTGCCCGTTCCGCCCTTCGCCGGGTTCGGCGCACCGCAGTTCGCGCAGAATGCGTCATTCGCATGGATCGGATTCTTGCAGTTCGTGCACTTGAGCGAGCCCGACGCTGGCGCCTGAAGCATCCGCTCGTGGTCCTCGAGCTCCTTCTTGAGCTCGAGCGACGACGCATGCCGTTCCTCGGGCTTGTGCGCAACCATCTTCACCAGGATCGCGTCCATCTCGTGCGTGATCGACGGCCGGATCTGCCGCGGCCTCTGGTGCTTCGTGAAATCGAAGATGAGCAGCGGGTTGTCCTGAGGATCGACGCCCGTCAGCATGTGGAACATCGTGGCGCCCAACGAGTAGATGTCCGACCTCGGTTCGACCTTGCCCGAGAACAGCTCGGGCGGCGCATAGCCCATCGTTCCGATCGCCGTCACGCCCTTCACCGTCGGCGCGACGAACCGCGCGATCCCAAAGTCGATGAGCATGACCTTGTTGCGACGCTCGTCGAGCATCAGGTTCGCCGGCTTCATGTCACGGTAGATGATCGGCGGATTCTGCTCGTGGATATACGCGAGCACATCGCACGTCTGGATCGCCCACTGCGTCACCGTCAGCTCGTCGACCGTGCCGCCGCGCCGTTCCATCTCCGCCTCGAAGTCGCGCCCCTGGATGTAATACATGACCAGGTAGTAGCGGCCGCCTTCGATGAAGTAGTCAAAGATTGTGGGGATCGACGGGTGATCGAGCGACGCCAGCAGCTGCGCTTCGCGCAGGAAATCCTCGACGGCCTTCTGCTGCTGGTTCTCGTCCGAGAACTGCTGGATCATCTCCTTGACGGCGCACAGACGATCGCTCAGACGCCGGTCGCGCGCCTGGTACACCGAGCCCATACCGCCGCCGCCGATACGTTTTACGATCTGGTACCGGTCGTTCAGGAGCGTGCCGGACTCGAGATCTTCCGTGAATCCCTTCTTGGACATGGAACCCCTTGGTTGGTCCGCCGGTGCGACTCCACACGCTCCGCCGGCCGAAAAGTGCAACCCGGCAATGTGGCCGGATGGTGGATGCTATGATATTTACACGATGCGCTCAAGCGCGGCGGCGATCACACGGGGCTCCCATCTTCCGTCCCGCCCCATGTCAAAACACTCCGGAGATTCTGCCATGAATGCGAATTTTGCACGCGCGATCGCGCCTGCCGTGCTCGCCGGAAGCCTCGCCGTGTCTGGCGCGTCCGGTGCGTTCCCGCGCGACCAGTCGCGTGGAAACGCCGTTCGGCAGCCTGCGGACGTCTATGACGCGCGGCTCGCGGACTGGCGAACGCACCAGGTCGTCTACCAGGTCTTCGTCGACCGGTTTGCGCCCGGCACGGACCCGGCCACGCGCGCCGCGCTCTACTCGGCTCCGCGCAGACTGCGCCCGTGGAACGCGCAACCGGAGCGCGGCCTCTACGTCGAATCCGCCAGCGTGTGGCAGCACGAGATCGATTTCTGGGGCGGCGATCTCAAGGGACTTACGGGCAAGCTCGACTACATTCGGTCGCTTGGAACCAACGTACTGTACCTGAACCCGATCTTTCTGGCGTACACGAACCACAAGTACGACGCCACGGACTACTTCACGATCGATCCGCAGTATGGAACCCGCGAGGACTTCGATCACCTGTGCGCCGAAGCGCACGCGCGCGGCATGCGCGTCGTTCTCGACGGCGTGTTCAACCACACGGGACGCCGTTCGATCTGGTTCCAGCAGGCGCTGGCCGATCCAAAGAGCCCGTACCATGACTTCTACACGTTCGACGCGAGCGTGAAGAACGGCTACGTCGGCTGGGTCGATCTACCGAACCTGCCCGAGTTGCGGTACTCCAACCCGGCGGTGCGGGATCGGATCTACCGCGCGCCCGACTCGGTCGTGCAGAGCTACCTCAAGGACATCGACGGCTGGCGGCTCGACGTCGCGTTCGATCTCGGCCCCGAAGTGCTCACCGAGCTCACCACGAGCGCGCACCGCGCGCGACCCGACTCGTTCACCGTCGGCGAGATCTACAACTATCCACCGGACTGGTTCCCTTCGCTCGACGGCGTGATGAACATGTACCTCGTCCGCATCATCCTCGGGCTCGCCGACGGCTCGCTCGAGGGCCCGAAGGCCGCCGACATGGTCGAGACGCTCGTGGCGGACGCCGGGATCGAACCGCTGCTGAGGTCGTGGATCGTCCTCTCGAACCACGATCGCTCGCGCCTGAAGTCCGTACTGCCGAGTCTCGAGGACCGCGCGTTCGCGCTTGCTCTGCAGGTGACGCTTCCGGGCTCTCCGTCCGTCTACTACGGTGAAGAGATCGGACTGACGGGAAAGGAAGATCCCGAGCAACGCGGACCGATGGACTGGGACGCCGTGAAGGCCGGCACCGCGCCCGAGCTTGCGCTCACCAAGAAGCTGCTCGCGCTGCGAAACACGCATCGGGCGCTGCAGGTCGGCGACTTTGCGCGAATTCCGACGTCGCGCCTGTTCGCGTTTGCCCGGCTGACATCGTCGGTGCGCGACACGATCGTCGTTGTCGCAAATCCTACGTCGGCCCCCGTGACCGAGATGCTCACGACGCGCGACGGGTGGATTCAGGACGTCACGCCGATGCGGGACCTGCTGACGGGCGCGGACATCGAGGTGTCCTCCGGACTGATCACCGTCACGGTGCCCGCCAAGACGGTCCGAATCTACGCACCGGTCATCGGTTCGGGTCCGAGCTATGACCGGTACAAGAGGGTTCCGTGATGCCTGCAAAAAGCCGCGGTACGGCACTGATCACCGGCGCGTCGGGAGGCATCGGCGCGGACCTCGCCGAGCTGTTCGCGCGCGACGGCTTTGACCTCGTGCTCGTCGCGCGTTCGCGCGGGAAGCTCGACGAGATCGGCGCGCGCCTCGCTGCGGAGCACGGCATTCGAGCTGTGTCGATCGAGGCGGATCTCAGCGCGGCCGATGCGCCAGAACGGATCGCGGCCGCGGTTCAGAGTGAGGGCCTGACCATCGATGCCCTGATCAACAACGCGGGCTTCGGGCTGTACGGGCCCTTTGCCGAGACCGATCTCTCGCGCGAGCTCGAAATGATCGCCCTCAACGTCACGGCGCTCACGCACCTGACCAAGCTGTTTCTGCCGGGAATGCTCGAGCGCCGAAAGGGCTGGATCATGAACGTCGCGTCGACGGCCGCGTTCCAACCGGGTCCGCTGATGGCGGTCTACTACGCGACAAAGGCCTACGTGCTGTCGTTCTCGGAAGCGCTCCACCGCGAATTGTCGGGATCGGGCGTTGCGGTGTCGGCGTTGTGCCCGGGACCGACCGCGACGGGCTTTGTGGATGCCGCCGGGATGCACAAGTCCAAACTGTTCAAGCGCGCCGTAGTCATGTCATCCATGGACGTCGCTACGATCGGGTATCGCGGGCTGATGCGCGGAAAGTCGGTTGTCGTCACCGGCTGGATGAACAAGGTGAACATTCTGGCTGGGAGGCTTTCCCCGCGCGGACTCGTCACGTGGGTCGTCATGAAGATGCAGGAACCGTCATAATGGTCGTATCGAGTGGAATGAGGAGTCGCCCCCATGTCCGTACAGCAGTCTGCTGAGAGTGTGCACGAATCCGCCGGTACCGCACCCGTCATCGCGCGCGTGAACGCGTTGTTCGATGCGCAGCGCGCCCACCGCTGGACGATGGCGCGGACGACCGCGTCCGAGCGCGCCACGCGGTTGCGGCAGCTGAAACAGGCGATCATCGCGCGCAAGCAGGACCTGTTCGATGCGATCCATGCCGACTTCCGGAAGCACCAGGTCGAGGTGGAGCTGAGCGAGCTGCAGCCTGTCCTGCAGGAGATCGATCACACGATCAAGCACCTTCCGAAGTGGATGCGGCCGCGGCGCGTTTCGACGCCGCTGTTGCTGTTCGGAACGCACAGCGAGGTCCGCTACGAGGCCAAGGGCGTCATGCTGATCCTGTCGCCGTGGAACTACCCGTTCTACCTGACGATCAATCCGCTCGTCGGCGCCATCGCCGCGGGCAACACGGCCATCGTCAAACCCTCCGAGAAGACGCCCAACACGTCGCGGTTCATTGCGAGTCTCGTTGCGGACGTCTTCGACCCGCGCGAGGCGACGGTCGTCGAAGGCGAAGTCGACGTCGCAAAGGCGTTGCTCGACCTGCCGTTCGACCACATCACGTTCACCGGCAGCACGGCCGTCGGCAAGATCGTGATGGCGGCGGCGGCAAAGCACCTGACGCCGGTCACGCTCGAGCTGGGCGGAAAATCGCCGGCGATCGTCGACGAGACTGCCGATCCGGTCGAAGCGGCACGGCGGATCGCGTGGGGCAAGTTCCTGAACTGCGGTCAGACGTGCGTCGCTCCGGATTACGTGCTCGTGCACACATCCCGCGCCGACGCGTTTCTCGACGCGTTGAAGAGCGTCGTCGACAAGTCGTTTGGCGCGACGCCCAATGCCGTGCACGACTCGACGGACCTGTGCCGTCTTGTCGACAACGGCGCCTTTGAGCGCGTCGCCGGGCTCGTCGACGACGCCACGTCACGCGGCGCGCGCGTTGTCGCAGGCGGCACGCGCGACGCGTCCGACCGGTTCATCGCGCCGACCGTGCTTGCCGACGTGCCCGACGATGCGGCCGTGATGCAGGAAGAGATCTTCGGACCGGTGCTTCCGGTGCTGCGCGTCGGCTCGGTCGACGAGGCGATCGCGTTTGTCCAGGCGCGGCCGAAACCGCTCGCGCTGTATGTGTTCAGCTCGCGTGACGCGAACGTCGAGCGCATCCTCGCGCACACGAACGCGGGTGGAACCGCCGTCAACAACGTCGTCGTGCATCTCGCGAACACGAACCTGCCGTTCGGCGGCACGGGAGCGAGCGGCATGGGGAGCTACCACGGGGAGTTCGGGTTCCGCGAGTTCTCTCACGAGCGCGCGGTTCTCAGACAAGGCTGGCCGAACATGTTCGCGATGTTCTTCCCGCCGTACGGCGAGAAGGTCCGCAAGATGGTGGCCCGCGTGACGTGGTACGTCAGCCGGTAGACCGGGCATCGGGTCGACGCTCGTTCGGGACTACCAGTACTCGATCACCCGCGTGGTCTCGTATGCGACCGTGCGCGCCTCGTGCCCGCTCGTGTCCGCGACGCGCGACGTCTGCCGCTTCACCCAGTTCCCGGTCTTGTCGAACGTGTACTGGTACGCCCAGTGCTCCTTGATCGCACCGTCCGGATCGAACACCGTCCACTCCAGCTTGTTGCCGTGCGCGTCGTTCGTCCACCGTTCGTGGGTTGTCGTCTTGCCCGCGCTGTCGATGCCGTGCCGCTCGGTCAGAAAGCCGTTCGCGTCATAGCCGTACGAGACCCGCTCGACCAGCGCGCCGTCACGGCTCGAGCGCTCTTCGAGCGTGACGCGCCCCTGCGCGTCGTGCGTGTACTTGACGTGCGCGAACTCGACACCCTTTGCGTCGTACCTGGACGCCTCGATCTCGACGCCGGCCGCGTCGTACGTCGATGCCGTACGATCCTTGAGCACGCCCTTCCCGTCAAAGTTTGAAAGCTCGATCCGCTGGCCCTTGTCGTTGTACGTGTACTTGGCCGTGGTGTCGGGCGTGTTCTTTGGCCCGTAGTACGCAAGTTCGCCGATCACGCCGGACGCCGTGTACGTGTAGACGGTGCGATCCTTGATCTCACCCGCGCCGCTGGTCCGCACCCACTCGAGGCGCCTTCCGGTGGCGTCGTACCGGGTTGTTCTGATCGACACGTCGTCCTTCCGGTTGACGTCAACGCGCGTCTCCTTCACGGACTTCACCTTGCCCGCAAGCAGATCCTCGCTCCATCCGGTCTTCACACCCGCATCGGCGATCGAAACGGACACCGCGGCACACAGAATCGAAACAAGTACACGACGCATGTCTGTCCTCCCTTGGCTCACCGTCAAATATAGCAGCGCCCGTCCGAGGTTCGACAATCGTCCGACTCAGGAATACACGAGGTACTGATTAAGGAACCGCTCGACCGCGCGGTAGAAGGCGTCGATGGTCTCGGCCTTCCGCCAGCCGTGCCCCTCGCCCGCATAGACGTGGTACTCGTGAGGCGTTCCATTCCGCTGGAGTGCGGCCACGATCACGTCCGACTGGTTCTTTGGAACCACCTCGTCGATCTCTCCCTGGAAGATCGCGATGGGCCGGCGGATCTCGGACGCGCGAAACTGCGGCGACCGCTCGCGATACGCGACGGCCGCGTCAGGAAGCGGGCCGATCAGCGAATCGCCGTAGCGCTCCTCGAACTTGTGCGTCTCGGCGGCGAGCGTGAACTGGTTCGCCACGCCGTACATGCAGACGCCGACCGAGAATGCCTCGGGGTGCGTGATCATCGTCTGCAGCACCGTGAACCCACCGGCGGAACCGCCCATGATCGCGGTTCGGGCCGGATCGACGCGGCCGTCGCGCGCGAGCGCCTGCGCACCGGAAACCGAATCTTCCACGTCGCAGACACCCCAGTTGTTCCGCAGCGCGTTCATGTAGTCGCGTCCGTAACCCGTGCTCCCGCGATAGTTTACGGCGAGGACTGCGTATCCGCGCGTCGCCAGGAACTGCGCCTGCGCGTTCCAGCCGGCGACGACCTGGCTCGTCGGGCCCCCGTGCACGAGCACGACGAGCGGCGGCAATCCCGGGCTCTCGAACGCGTCCGACGCCGGCGCAAAATACAGCCCGTGAACCGTCGAGCCGTCGACGGTCGGCCACGAGTACGGCTCGGCGACGGCGAGCGCCGCTGCCGGGATGTTCTCAGACATTGAGCGCTGCACGACGACGTCGCCGCCGCCCGATTCCGGCACTACCACGATTCGCGGAGGCACCGTCGACGACGACGCGATCGCCGCAACGAGTCCGGTGCGCGGATTCACCGACGGTTGGTCGAACGAGGTGTATCCGCTCTCGAGAGGTTGAAGCTCGCCGGTCTCGAAATCCGCGACGTGCAGTTTCACGAATCCGCCCGAGTTCGCCGCCACGACAGCTCGCGTGGCGCCCGCGAGACCGAACGTGCGGCGTCCCTGGATCCACGCGGGAACGCCGAGATCGCCGCCGTCGAGCCCGACCGAACGAACAGCGCCTGTCTTCAGATCGCGCAGTACGAGACGCCCGATCCCGGACTCGTCGGACACGTAGACGATCGAGCGACCATCCGACGTGAACGCGGGCTGAAAGATCGCAACGTCGTCGCGACCGGCAAGTTCGACCGGCACGCCGTCTGGACGCGGAACGTCGTCGTCCGGCACGTCGATATTCACGCCGTAGAGACGAGTGCCGTCCCACGGCATGTTCGGATGGTCCCACGCGATCCACGCAACGCTGCGGCCGTCGGGACTCCAGCAGGGCTGCATGAAGAAGTCGTGCCCCTCGGCAAAGACTCGCGGCCAGTGTCTGCCACCTGTGTCGACGATCGCGATCCTGTCGACGCGCTCATACGATTGCACGTACAGCAGCCACCGCCCGTCAGGCGACACGGTGGGCGACGCGGCGGCCCCGTACGCCGGCGTGATGGGCAGCGCCGGTCCGCCGGCGAGCGCCTGTCGATAGAGCCGTCCCGAAACCTGCTCGGCAAAGTAGACCGCATCATCCGCCACGGCAAAATCGCCGCCGCCGTAGCCGACGCGAGCACGGACGCTCAACGTATCGGTCAACTGGCGCGGGGCCTCGTCGCGATATCGGCCCACGAGCACGCCGACACCCGAGCGCTCCTCCCTCCACACGAGATGGTCGCCGTTCGGCGACCATTGCACGTCGGACAGTCTGATGCCGCCGGCAACGACGGCAGGCGTGATCGGGCTCGTCCATAGCCCGTGTTGTCTGATCTGGCGCTCGGTCACCGGTGTGTCTCTCCTTGGCCTCGGGCGATTCGCAAGGCCGAGATGATACCTCACCGACGACGCGTCGCGGCCCGATGTCAGCGGATGGCGAACCGGACCGTCACCGTGATCACCGAGTCAATCGGATTGCCGCTCGTGTTCCGGGCGGGTTCGAACGCGAGCGTCTGGACCGCCTCGATCGCGCGCTCGTTCAGACCGTCGGGCAGCCCTGAAATCACCGTCGCGCGGTGGACGCGGCCGTCAGCTCCGAGCAGAACCGTCAGGCGCACCGTGCCCTCCGTCTTGTTCTTCCGCGCCAGTTCGGTGTATGCGGGCCGGGGGTTGTTGAGTATGCGCGCCCTTGTGGCAACCGGCGTCGCGGGTTCCGCACGCGGTCCGCGCCCCGGTCCTCCCGGGCCGTCGCCCGTCCCCGAATCGTTGCCCGGTCCGATCCCGCGGCCGGGACCCGGTCCCCATCCGCCCTTGTCACCGTCTCCCGCGCCGCCACCGGATCCCGGGCCGTCCGACATGGCGTCGCTCGTGCTCGACGGATCGCCGTACGTGCCCGCCACATCCGGAACCGATGGGGCCTTGAGCGGCGGAGGCACGGCGAGCGTCGACGGCGGCACCGGCCGCACCGTCGCCGTCACGACCGGATCGGCCATCGACGATGGCGGAATCCGTCCGTGCGACACGGGCGTCACGTCGTGGTTCCCGCCGCCGCCACCGCCGCCCGGTGTGTCGTCGCCACGCGGTGTTGGCGCGCGCCGGCCCACGCCGTGACGTGCAACGGAGGCTCGGCGTCCGGTCGCGCGGCCGATGCGGTGGGAGGACCGATGAAGAGCAGGTACAGGAGCACGCCGAGACTGAACCCGCCGACCGAAGCCGCCGGAACGCCGAGACGCATGGCCCACAGCAGGCGACGCGACTGACGGTCGAGTGCCTCGGGCGCGACGAGCGCGCGAGCAAACCCGACGGGATCGCGTCGCAGTTCGCGCATCGCATCGCCGATCCGGCGGACCAGTCGAACGGCGAGCGGCTCGTCATCGAGCATCCCGAGCGCCATTGGTTTGGAGCGATGATGTGCAGTCACGACCGTGCAAACGGCCTCCCCGTCGAAACCTGTCGAGCCGGGCCGCAGAATTTACATTGGCCGGCGAACGCGAATCCGTTCTGGACAACACGCCGCAACCCGGCGGATGCTCGTTGGGATGCTGAGACACAGAATCGCCCTCGCCCTCGCAGCGGTCGCATTTCTTGCGACGTCGTGCTCGACGACAACGCCGCAACCCGCGCCACCACCGGCGAACCAGCCACAGCCCCAGGCCGCGACAAACCAGGCCGCGCAGAATCCACAGGACCAGACGGCGACATTTGTCTGGGGCAGCGGATGGCGAATCAAGGTCGTGCCGGTGTTCTCGGGAAACGCGCTCGACAGCGGGACGGGAACCATCACGGTGACCGAGTGGGTGGGCGGTCCGCGCAAGATCGCGTACGAATTCCCGGCCGTGACGTCGGAAGCAGTTCGTCCCGAGGTCCGTGCCGCAGCGGGCGCCGTGCTCTGCGCGCGACACCGGTGTCGGGCTCGATCACGGTCAGCCCGGACGCGGCGACTGGAGCGACGTTTACGCCGCCGCTGTTCTGGAGCGGCGGCGCGGCCACCGGTTCAGGACCACTCATATGGCTTGCGCCGTCGGTCGTCGCGGCGCTCAAGACCCAGAAGAGCGCGACGGTCAAGGTCGGAGGACTGAACGGTCAGGGCCAGACCGTGACGCTCACACCCGAAGGAACCGGCGAAGCGGTGCTCGCGGTGAACGGCAAGAAGACGCGCTTTGCCGCCGTCCGGCTGCGTGACGACCAGGGATCGATCTACACGCTCCTCGACGCGCCGCAGAATCCGCTGATCATCCGCTTCCGGTTCGGTACGGCGCCCACGGTGAACGGCAAGTCTGAACGCACGGCAATCCAGAGCGGGTACGACGTCGTCGCGATCGACGGGTCGGCGCGGCCATAATAATGTCACCGCCCACCCGCCACCTACCGGTGGCGGTACTGTGGCGAAGGGTGTGCGGAATCCGGCACTAAGACGCTGATTCGCGCTTATCCGCTTGATCCGCGTTCATTCGCGGCCTGTCTTCCTGCTACTCTGGCTCGCACGACCTCCCCGCCCTTCATCACGAACGACACATGCTCCATCGTCGTGATGTCCTTCAGCGGGTCGCCCGGAACGGCGATGATGTCCGCCAGCTTCCCGGGCGCGATCGCCCCGACATCGGCAACGCCGATCAGAAGCGCCGCGTCGCGCGTCGCCGCAAACAGCGCGTTCACGGGCGTCATCCCGTACTGAACCATCAGCGCGAACTCGTGCGCGTTCTGTCCGTGAAGCGAGACACCCGAATCGGTCCCGAACGCGATCTTTACGCCCGCATCAACCGCCTTCCGAAACGACACGTGCATCGCCGCGTTCGCGGCTTTTGCCTTCTCGCGCGCAAACGCCGGCAGCTTGCCGCTCTCCGATGCCGCGTTGACCGTGTATCCGGCAAGGAGCGTCGGCACGAGGTAGGTTCCGTGTTCCTTCATCAGAGCGATCGCCTCGTCGTCCAGAAAGCTGCCGTGCTCGATCGAGTCGACACCAGCGCGTGTAGCCGCCTTGATTCCAGCCGTCCCGTGCGCGTGCGCGGCGACACGACGTCCCAGCTTGTGCGCCTCATCGACCGCGGCCTTCAGTTCGTCGTCGTTCATCTGCTGTGCGCCGATTTCGTCGCCCTCCGACAGCACGCCGCCCGTCGCCATGACCTTGATGCACTTTGCGCCGTACTTCACCTGGCTGCGGACCGCCAGACGAACCTCGTCGGTTCCGTTCGCGACGCCCTCCTCAGGGCCAAGCGTGATCAGGCCGGGCCGGAATCCGTTGGCGTCGCCGTGGCCGCCCGTGATCCCGATGGCGTGGCCGGCCGAGATCATTCGCGGTCCCGGAACTTCGCCCGAATCGATTGCCTTGGCGAGCGCAATGTCGACAAAGTCGCTCGCGCCGACGTTGCGGACCGTCGTGAATCCCGCGTCCAGCGTCCGACGCGCGAACACCGTCGAAGCGATTGCCGCGTCCGCCGCGGTCTGGCGCACCGGCGCGTTCGGCCAGTCGCCCGTCAGCTGCATCGTCAGGTGCACGTGACAGTCGATCAGGCCCGGCAGCAGCGTCGCGCCCCCGAGATCGATCACCTCAGCGCCCGCGGGTATTGCAATGCCAGAGCCGGCTTCCCTGATCCGGTCGCCTTCGATGACGACGACGGCGTTGTCGATCAGCTGGGCCGACTTTCCGTCGAACATCCGTGCGGCCTTGATCACGGTGACCTTCGGGGCCGGCGACTGTGCCGTCGCGCCGAGCGCACAGAACGTCACGAGGACGAGGGCCGCGATCGCGGCCCGGGCCTGGAGCTTCATGGTCATGTACCTCGATATGTGAGTGATTGCCGGTCTGTCGAACATCCGGAGCCGCACGTTCCGGAACCTATTTTGGCGCCTTGCGCGGGATCGATGGCTCGTTGAACGGGAGGTCGACGACCATCGGATTGTGATCCGAGATCCGATCGGGAATCGCGTAGTTCAGATCCTTGAACGTCTGCGCAAAGTGAGGAGCGAATCGGTATGACTGGCGCTCGTCTCCTGGGTCCGTCAGATCAAGCGGCTTGATGAAGAACCAGTCCAGCATGAGCTTGCCCTGCTCTGCCACGGTGCGCTCGACCTCGAACGAGATTGCAAAGCCCTTGTCAGCACGTTCGTTCGAGTTCGCCAGCATTCCGCTTTACCCGCTCGACGTTCGGTCCTTGTCACCGCGGAAGTCGAATGCCTTGCCGTCCAGAAACCTGTACTTGCGGAGCGTCGTGAAGAACTACACTCCCTGATTCGAGCCGACGAGTTTGATGTCCATCACCGTCGGATCCCCGTACTGTACGCGTCGCATTGCCAACGCCGATCAGCGCGCTCGCGACAAAGCCTATACCCGTGCATAGAAGACGCCCTTCTGCGCTCAGAACTCCGCGCTCCCAACCCGTTTCTTGATTTCGCGTGAGATCGACGTCGGCGTTCCGTCCGAAGTGGACGTGTTCATGTCGCCTGCGACAATCACGGGATGATTGACTGATGACAATATTGGCCAAGCGATAAAGCCAGGAGCTGGCTCCACACCAGTTTTGGCAACAGCGCATTCCCGAAAACAAACACCGCTCACTTGCCGTTCGGTACCGCGGGCTCCGATATGTCGGCCGTTATGAACATCCGTCCGCCGCGTCGAACCTCGCGGAAGGATTGTCGAAGAACCTTTTCAGCGGCAAGACGCTCGTCTCGAGCTTGCTTGGTCCCTGAAGCTCCGCCCGGTACCAGTCATGACCTTGGGGAGCCGAGTGGATCCGACGTTCCTCCAGCCGGTGAAGGCATGAGGATCGCCGTCCCGTGCATTCCGCGAAATCGCGACTTGTCGACGGCGATGTTGGCCTCCAGCTCGGCGCGCTCCTCCGGTTTGGCGGCTTGGAACGTCTGGTGCCTGTGCTGATAGGGTCCTTGGGAAGCCGCGTGATTTTGACGTTGTCGAGCCGGTACCGGCTGAGGATCGCCGAGCCGTGCATGCCGCGGAACCGGGCGCGGTCGACCTGGTTGTTTGCGATCAGTTCTTCACGCTGGGCAGGATCAACACCGTCAAAGGTCTCGGTGCCTGTGCTGAGCGGATCGCATTCGATGAACTCGACACCGTACGCATAGTTCATGTCGAGCGCGGCAGCCAGGTCGGCAGGAACGTTGCGGTACCCCGACCGCTTCATCCCCCAGTCAAGCTCGTTGAGAATCACGACGTCGGCGGACGCAAGCGTCTCGGACTGCTGCATGATCCGCTTCCAGTCCTCGCTGTCGCGCGTGATGTTTGCCGTGTCGACATAGCGCGCGATCTCTTCCGGTCCCTTGAACGCTGCGACGATTGCGTCGAACTCGATCCCGCGTTCGATATTCCAGAACGCGACGCGCACCGAGCGGCCAAGCCCCGGAACGTCGACCGTGCGCGGGCGCACGCCGCGCTCCGCCGCGCTGTTGCTGACGAATGGCGTCGTGAAGATTCGCGTCTTCTTGTCCTCGAGCGCCTTGGATGCCGGGTTGTGCTTGTAGAGCTCGACGACCTCGTCATACGTCAGCAGCGGAACGGCCGGCGCAGCGGCCGGCGCAGCCGGCTTTGGGGCGGGGCGGGACGGTTTGCGCTTCTGGGCACGGGTTGCCACGGGCGCGAGACAGATCACGAGCGCAAGTCCGATCGCAGCACTGGTTCGTATCATGCGCGAGAGAATAACCACACCGCGTCGAACGATAAAGTCAAACCGGACGCTCAGCTCGCTGGATTGTCGACGACGCTCTGCCCTAATTCCTCGTGACGTACGCCTCGGCGCGACCCGCGCCACGCGATGAATCCTTCGTACGCGAGCTTTGCGATCACGCGCCGGTTGTCAGCAATCACCCTCACCCATGACCACGCATTCATCTGCGGGAAGTAGATCCCCCGGAAACAGAGCCGGGCGAGCAGATGGCTCAGCTTGTATCCGTACGCCTTGTCCGCGACGGCTTCGATGGCGCGCGCATTCGCCTCGGCGCTGTACGACGACGACCACGCGTGATCGACCTCGATCTGGGCCTCGGGAATCGTGAGCTTCAACGGCGTGTGCGCCATCTGGAACGGCGCAAAGTCCATCCAGTGCGTCGGCCGCGTCAGCCGGCCCGCCACCTCCAGGCGCTTGTAGAGCGGTGTCGATGGAAACGGTGTGAGCTGGCCAAAGACGGGCAATCCCGGGGGCCACGTCCGCACCTGCTCGAGCGTTCGTTCGGCGACTCCGGGCGTGTCGTTGTCCATTCCAAAGATGAACGACGTGATGGCGTAGACACCGCGCTGGGCGAGTCGCTCGAGCACGGCCGGATACTCGTCCGGCTTGTTGAAGCCCTTGCTCACATCCGCAAGGTTGACCGGATCGATGGACTCCATTCCGATGAAGATCCACTTGCCTCCGGATTCGGCGATCAGATCGACGAGCTCTTCGTCGCGAAGAAGATTCGCGCTGATCTGTGCGACCCACGGCAGCTGTGCCTCGGCGGCGATGATGTCGCGCAGGAGCGACTTGGTGCGTTTGACCTTGATCGCAAAGTTGTCGTCGACAAAGAAGACCGCGACCTGGCCGCGCTCGGATCGGGCACGCGCCTTGAGGCGCAGCATTTCGTCGACGATGCTCTCGTTCGATCGAAAGCGGATCGAATCGCCAAAGAATCCGGTCACCGTGCAGAACTCGCATCCGTACGGGCACCCTCGCCCGGATTCGATCGGTATCAACCGCAGCGAGTCCCACCCGCCGCCCGCGCGAGCGAGAAACTTTCGTGCAAATCTGGGAACGAGATTGAACTGGTCAAGGTTGAGGGTTTCCCACGGTATTGCCGGGTACGGTTGGAGCGACGGCTTTCGCTCCTTGCCCGATTCGTCGACGGGCTCGTACACCTCCTTCATCTCGCCGCGCTCCGCATCGGCGATGACGTTCGGCCACGTCTCGTCGGCTTCGCCAAGCACGACGGCGTCTGCGTGACGCACACCCCCGTCACGTCCGAGCGCCTCGTCCGCCATTTCGGTCACGTGGGGCCCACCCATCACGACGCGAACGCCGACGGCGCGGACGGCGTCCGCCATGCGATAGGCCTTGGCGATCATCCGGGTCATCCCGCCGATGCCGACCAGGTCGATCTTCTCGTCGATCACGTACCGCGCGAGGCCGTCCTCGTCCATCGCGCGCGTATTGCCGTCGATCAGCAGCACTTCGTGTCCCGAAGGCGTCAGTTCCTGAAGCAGGAACATCCACAGGTGCGGCTGGAAATTGCGCGTGATCCCGTTGTCCGGGTTGTAGAGCAGTATCTTCATCGGTCCGGTCCCCATCTTTCGGCCGCTCGTGCGCGACCCGTGTCGTACGTATCCCGGGTGCGCACCAAGGCGCCCTGTCACCGCACGGCCGTCAATGCGACCGGTAACCGAACGGTGCGGATCAGCCGAATCTGCGACGGGATCGCGTCCTTGTACTACGGACCGAGTGCGCCGGGCGAAATCGCGGGGCCGATGGAGATGAACCGCTGTCTGACGTGCAGCCCCCAACGGGGCATACAGCACAGTACGCTATGTGTGATAGCGAACGCAACATGCCGTGCGACACGCGGGATCGGACCTCGCAAGCGGCCGTCAACGCTATGGGAGCCCCGCGCGGTCGTACGCACGTCTGACAGCGCGGTAGCATTCGCACGAGTTCGCCTCGAGCCCCCTGCGGCTGAGAATCGTGATCTTGCCGCGCGAATAGCGAATCAGCCCCGCCTTGCGAAGCAATCCGGCGGCGATGGTCACTGCGCTTCGCTGCGTACCGAGCATTGTCGACAGAAAATCGTGACGGAGGAGGAGCTCGTCCGACGAGACACGGTCGCGAACGATCAGCAGCCAACGGCTGAGCCTCGCTCCAATCGGGTGGTGCGTGTTGCAGCCGACCGATTGCGAAACCTG
>JBGAKX010000057.1:0-25468 GCA_044224215.1 Blastocatellia bacterium | reverse complement strand
CGTAGCTCTCGTTGCAGACGTGACAGATGACGGTCTCGCCGGTTCCGTCGTCGAGCATCGTGCGCACCTCGTCGCGTTCGAGCGACGCAAGCATAGCGAGCACGCGATCGCGCGAACACGTGCACGTGAACTGGACCTCGCGCGTCTCCAGCACCTCGATCGGCAGGTCTACGAGCGCCGTCTCGAGCATCGACAGCGGCGTGGCGCCGGCGAGAATCATGTCGGTCACCGATGGCGCTGCCGCGATACGCGCGGAGAGATCGTCGGCGAGCGCGCGGTCGCTCCCCGGCATCATCTGGACCATGTATCCGCCGGCAGCGACGACCTGGCCCGTCGCCAGGCTCACGAAGACGCCGAGGCTCGTCGCCGACGGTATCTGTTCGGACGTGGTCAGGTAGTACGCAAAATCGGCGGCGATCTCTCCAGACACGATCTCGACGATCCCGTGGTACGGCTCCTTCATCAGGCCGATCTCGAACCCGGCTTCGCGGCGAACGTGCATCGTGCCGGAACCGACGATTCCGGCGACGTTGAGCTTGCCGTTGCGTTCGGGCGCTTCGGCTGCCGGATTCGTCACGTACCCGCGAACGTTGCCGTACGCGTCCGCGAGCGCGACGATGCCTCCGATGGGACCATCGCAGCTGAACTGAACGGTGACGCGCTCCATGTCCTTCTGGGTCATCCCGAGCAGTAGCGTCCCGGTCAGCGTTCGACCGAGTGCGGCGGACGCCGTCGGCGACGTCCGGTGCCGCCAGCACGCCTCGTTGACGAGCCCGGTCGTCACGCCAGCGAGCAGCCGAATGTCGTGGCCGCCAACGGTTGCGTAGATGATCGTGTCCGCCATCGCGCGTCAGCCCGAGCAGTGCGTCTGCCGGCCCGCCAGCAGGCGGACGGCGTGCGTGAGCGGCGCGCTGATCGCCTCAAAGCACTCGTCGACGCCCTTTGGGCTGCCGGGAAGGTTGACAATGACGGTCGTGCCGCGGATTCCGCACACGGCGCGCGACAACGGCGCCATGGGCGTCTTGTCGAGACTCTTCATGCGCATGAGCTCGGCGAGCCCGGGCGCTTCGCGCTCGATGACGTCGCGGGTCGCCTCGGGCGTGGTATCGCGCGGCGCAAAGCCGGTGCCGCCCGAAGTGCAGATCAGGTGCACCTCGCCGGAATCGGCGTAGTGGCGCAACCGTTCGGCCACTTCGGAACGCTCGTCAGGGAGGACGTCGAGTGCGAGGACGCGAGCGCCCCACGCCTCGAGCGCGCGCACGAGTGTTGGGCCTGACACGTCGGTGCGTTCGCCGCGCGCGCACGAATCGCTGATCGTGATTGCCACGGCGACGGGCTGCTCCGTTGCAGGTCGATCGGTCGACATAGGCATCGATTATGCGGGATGCGCGCGGTGTTCGCCAGATGCGCCGCAACCCGTCGCGGGATCGGAAGCGCTGTGGTACATACCTTCAATGCCCGCGGTTCGCACGCCCACCGCCACGCTCTACTACGAGTCGCACGGATCGGGACCACCGGTCGTCTTTGTGAGCGGTTGGGGCCTTTCGCACATCTGCTGGGAGCCTGTCGTCGAGCTGCTCAGCGACCGTTTTCGCTGCATCGTCTACGACGCGCGGGGCACGGGCCGTTCAAGGGTCGCCGACGACGCGCCGTTCGAGTTGCAGGATCTGGTCGACGACCTCCAGGTGCTGTGCGAGCGAGAGTCCGTGTTCGACGCGCACATCGTGGGGCACGAGCTCGGCGGTCGCGTCGCAGTGCTCGCGGCGCGGCTGCATCCGCAGATCGCGGCGACGCTCACGATAACCGGGTGGTGGGGCGCCGCCGAGATTCACGAGGCGATCGGCGATTTTGCACGGTTTCGCAAGACGGCAAGTCTGCTGCTGCACGACCTCGGGTCGTTTCCGGTGCTGCGAAACCTCGTGGCGTGGGGGTACCGGAGGGCGCCGGAGCCGCAGCGGTCGGCGCTCTTCGAAGAGTTCGCGGCGCTCGACGCGCAGGCGGCATACCAGACGGCGGTCGGCGCGGATGACCCGGCGGCGTGTGAAGCGTTCGACGAAGCAGTGACGAAGGTTTCACTTCCAGTGCTTCTGATCCAGGGCAGCGATGACCGCGAGGCTGCGCGTCGAGGTCTGCGCGGTCTGTTTCGAAGGTTCGGGCACGTCGATCTCGCGACGATCCACGGTTCGGGGCCGTTGCCGATGCTCGAGCATGCTGGACCGTTCGCACGCACGCTGGCACAGTTCTTCACGGAGCATCCCGCAAAGTGAGCACAGCAATCGAGCGCGCGCCGTCCGAAGGCCGGCGAAACGAGTGGATCGGCGTGCTGGCGCTGACCGTGATCCTGGTTGCAAGCGTCATCTGGCATCCGCACGATGAGGGCGGGTTCGTGTTCTGCCTCATACGCCGGTTCACCGGGCTCCCGTGTCCGGGATGCGGGCTGACGCGGTCGTTCTGCGCGCTGGCGAAGGGCGACGTGGCCAGGTCGTTCGGATTCCACTGGCTCGGTCCGCTGCTGTTCGTGATGGCGTGTTGCTACTGGGTGCGCGGTGTGGCGGCGGTCGCGGGATTTGACGCCGGTGTCGCCCGTTTCGACGCGCTCGTGGCGAAGTGGCGCGTGGGGCCGATCGTGGTCGTGCTGATGCTGGTCGTGTGGATCGTGCGGCTCGCGTTGCTCCTCCGGTAGACGGCACTGCCGGCGCCGAATTTTCCCTGCCGCGCGGACGCAACCTCGACACGGGTTCTCTCGATGATGTGGTGCGCCGATCGCTCGACGACCTCCACATCATCAAGGAGCCTTCCATGTCCATCAGTCGCGTCAACATCCAGACACCAACATTTTCGCTGAACGCTGCGAACATCCGCGGTCCGCAGCTCAGCCGGCTTCTCGACCAGTTGCGCCGTCTCGGCGGCAGTTCCGTTTCGGGCGGCGACTCCGCGCGTCCGGCGGGGTCGACGGGACCGGGCGCGATGCAGTCGCCCGCCGACCGGTTTCGCCGCGTCCAGGAACAGTCGGGCGGCGCCGATGCTGCCGGTAATGCCCAGTCGAGCGGTTTCGCGCCGGGTGGCAACGATTCGCTGTCCTCGCTCGACCCGGGCGGCATGATGCAGATGATCATGCAGCTGCTGCAGCGGCTGCTCGAATCGATCTTCAGCATGCTGAACGGTTCGGGCGGCGGTCAGTCGTCGGGGAACGGTCAGTGCGGCGGCGCGCCACCCGCGGGTTCGGGTGGCGGTCCGCGCCCGGGCTGCGGCGGTGGGACGCCCGCACCGAACGCGCCGCCGACAACGCCTTCGAGCAATCCGGGAGGCTCCGGCCCGGGCGGCCCGATCTACTCGAGCACCATGCCGACGCCGACAAAGCCCCCGAAGATCGGAGGTTCGCACGGTGGAAGCGCCCCGGTACCGCCGCGCGCTTCCACGGTCCCGCGCGGCAGGCGGCCGCGCGCTCAGCCGTTTCGGAAGCCCTCGCTTGCGAAGCGGCTCTTGAGGAACCTCGGCACGGGCGCACTCACGGTGGGCGCTGCGGGCGTGCCGGGAGCGGGTGGCGCGGCGTGCGCCGCAGCGTCCGCGGCGACGAGGTCGTGCGGGTCGTCGAGGGCGGGCGGGACATCGCTCGAGGACCGGATCTTCGAGTTCATGTCGTCAAAGCTGCGCGATGCCGAGGGCGAGCTGCAGGGCGCGATGCAGCAGTCCGACTCGGCGGGCGGCGCCGGCGGAGACTCGCGATCCGCGGCGGCGCAGAAGGTGCAGCAGCTCATCCAGAAGCGATCCGAGATGGTCGAACTGCTGACGAACACCATGAAGACGATGCACGACAGCTCGATGGCCGTGAATCGCAACATCCGTTCGTAGTGTTCGCAAATCCGGTCGGGGCGGGTGAACTGCGTTCGCCCGCTCCGCTCGAGGGGTGGAGCCGCGATGCGACGACTCGAAGTGATCACCGGCTGTGTTCGATCCGCCGCGATCGGACTTCTCGTGGTCGCGATGGCGCCCACGGCGGCGGGTGCGGGCGTACGCGAGCGCGCCCGCGCGGCGCCGCTGCGGCCTGTCCGTGTCGTGTCGGGAGGCGACGAGATTCCCGTACTGCTCGTGGCGCGCGGGATAACCACGATGCTGTCGCTTCCGGACGAGGCGCGCGAAGCGCTCTGCGGCGACCTGTTCGACCCGTCGACCGGAGCCGGTGGGTACGTGGTTCAACGCAGCGGCCGCGACCTGTTCGTGAAGCCGTTGCGCGCCGCCGGCCCGAGCAATCTGTTCGTGAAGACCGGCAACGCGACGTTCTCGTTTGAGCTGCGCGTCGTCGACACGGCGTCCGCGATGCGGATCGTCAATGTCGAGACGGCGAATCGCGACGCCGTGCGACCGGGCTGCGACGAACTGATCGCGGCGGAGCGGACCAGGCTCGCCACGGACCGTTCCGAGCTCGAGAAGACGCGCGCCGCGATGGAGACCGACCTCGCGGCGCGTCGCTCGGCCATCGAGGCCGAGTCCCGGTCGCGCGCCGAGGCGCTCGCCCGCGAGTGGGTCGCGCGCGCGTCGGTCGTTCGCGTGACGCGGCGCGATACGCGAACCGGCACACTCGCGCTCTCGCTCGCGCCGTACGCCGTGCGCGCGGGCGGGCGGACCTACCTCGAATGTTCGATTCGAAATACCGGGAGCGCGCCGGTCGTCATCGCGGCGGCCGAGCTGTCGGGATCGGGCCGGTCGCGCGCCGAGCTCGCCGACGTCGTTCCGCCCGGCGCCGCGATCCGCCGGATGCTCGAATTCGACACGCCCGCGACACGCGATGCCGAACTGAGGCTCGTGGATCCAGGTGGCGTGACCATACTGCGCGCCACTCCATTCCGATAGCGCGTCGATCGCTCGAGGCGGCACGACGCCACCTAGCAGGCGCTATTTGCGTCCCGGAACAGGGCGGGGTTGTCGTTTTGGGACATAAATGACACAATTCCCTCACGCAGTGCATTCTTGTCGCGACGACTGCAATTCGGTCGCAATTGTGCGACCGCCCCCTCCGTGCGACAGCCCATTTCGCCTGTAGTTGAGTGAAGAATGCGAGACTCCGAACTGATCCCGACGATTCTGGCCGCATGTGGTGCACAATCGGTCCTCGTCTGGACTCCAGGAACGGAGCTTCGCGCGGGTACGGAGTGGAGGCTCGAAGAGGTCGACGGCGCAAGGTTCATCGAAGACCTCGCCCGCGAAGGCGTTCGCGGATACGTTCGGGCCGACGACGCTCGTATCCGTGCGCTCGTTTCTGCCGATCGGACGACGTGCAACAGCTACTTTTTCGCCGTCGCGGACGATACGTGCGCGGGACTCGTAGCGTTTGGTTTTGCAGACGGTGTGAATGCACCCGACGAAGAGGCCGTTCGCGCGGTTGCGCGCCTTGCGGCGTCGGCATTCACTCCTGTGGACGTTGACGACACCGACGCCTTCCGCGCGAGCGACGTGATCGACATCGCCAACGGAAGCGCGCACGCAATCGGGACGCCGCTCAACGTGATCTCGGGAAATGCCGAGGCGATCCTGCGATCGTCGGCCGAGGACTCGCCGCACCGGCGCTCGCTCGAAACAATTGTCGAGCAGGCGCATCGCGTCGCCGACACGGTACGGCGTGCCGTGGCGATCGTTCGGCGCGAACCGTCGGCGAAGGCCCGGCCGATCTCGTGGCCCGAGCTCGTCGCGGACACGCTCGCCATGTCGTCCGCGATGCTCAAGCGTCTCGAGTGCCGGGCACGGTGGATCGACTCTTCGAACACGGCCGGCGTCGTTACGGTTGATGTCCCGGCTGCGATCGGCGACCTGTTCGTCATCCTGCGCGACCTTGCCGAGCGTGCCGGGCCGAAGGGAACGCTGATGCTTCGTCCGTCGGCGACCGACCCCGGCGCGATAGAGATCGAAGGCCACACGGGCGACGGCGCGACCGTCGCCGTGACCACGTATTCCCCGCGGCAGTCGGCTGCCGCGTCGTCGGTTGTATAGAACCGGGGCACACCCGGATGAGTGCAAGGAGTGAATTTCGTGACTGAGCCTGCAGGGAGAATTCTGGTTGTCGAAGACGAACCGGCCATGGCCGAGATGCTCGCGAACTTTTTTGGCGAGCAGGGGCACGCGTCGGTCACGCGTGCGTCGGGCGAGGAGGCCTTGTCCTACCTCGCCGACAACGACGTCGACCTGGTGTTGCTCGACGTGCATCTTCCCGAGATGAGCGGGATCGAGCTCCTCGAACGGTTGCGGTCCGAGAGGCCGGGGCTCCCGGCGATCGTGATGACCGCCTTTGGGTCGGTCTCGACCGCCGTCGAAGCGATGAAACTCGGCGCGACGGACTACATCGCCAAGCCGTTCCAGATGGACGAGCTCGTGATCGTCGTCCGCAAGGCGCTCGAGTTGCGCAAGCTCGAGCGAGAAGTCGAGCACCTGAGGCACGTCGTCCACGGGCGCTACGATTTCTCGAACATCATCGGCCGCAGCAAGCGGATGCAGGAGCTCTTCGAGATCATCAAGCGGATCGCGCAGCGCCGCGACGCGTCGGTGCTGATCATGGGTTCGACGGGCACCGGCAAGGAGCTCGTCGCGCGCGCGATCCACTTCAATTCGGATCGCCGCGGCGCGCCGTTCATTCCGATCAATTGCTCGGCCATTCCGGAGACGCTCATGGAGAGCGAGCTGTTCGGCCACCAGAAGGGGTCGTTCACCGGCGCGCACGAATCGCGCGCCGGCCTGATCGAAGAGGCGCAGGGCGGAACGATCTTTCTCGACGAGATCAACTCGATCTCGCTGAACATGCAGGTGAAGCTGCTGCGCGTGATCCAGGAGCGCAGCGTCCGCCGCGTGGGAGGCCGGCAGGCGACGCCGGTCGACGTGCGGTTCATCTCGGCGACGAACGAGGATCTCGAGTCGATGGTGGCCGCCGGCACGTTCCGGCAGGACCTGTTCTACCGGCTGAACGTGGTGCCTGTCCGCATCCCAGACCTGAAGGATCGGCGCGAAGACATCCCGCTGCTCGTGCATCACTTTCTGCAATCGTTCGCCGAGCGCGCCGGCGAAACCGTCCGAAAGTTCAATCCGGAGGCCATGCGCGTGCTGATGACGCACAACTGGCCTGGAAACGTGCGCGAGCTCGAGAATGCCGTCGAGTATGCCCTGACGATGGGTCTGTCCGACGTGCTCGGCGTCACGGACCTTCCGGACAAGGTCACGAATCCCGAGCGCGACGTGATCGAAGAGGCCGCGGTCGACGGCGTGCCGCTCGCGGAGGTGGAGCGGCGGTACATCCTTCGCGTGCTGAAGAAGATGGGCGGACACCAGATCCGCACGGCGCAGATGCTCGGAATCGACCGCCGGACCCTCTATCGACGCCTGCGACAATACGGCGTCGAATCGGCGCGCGGCCGCGACTTTGACGACGACGACTTTGAGGAGTTCGACGATACGCCGGAGCAGACCGGGTCGGCGCGCGCTGCCGGAACCGAGTAGGCCGGCGAGCACGCTGGCGCGGCGCGCGGGCAATTCGTATACTTTCAGATTCCATGCGAACGTTGGCAATCGACTATGGGGCCCGTCGAATTGGCGTGGCGGTATCGGACGCGCTCGGAATCACGTCGCGCGGCGTGACGACGCTAAGGCGCACGGGTGACGGCCGGGCTGTGGCCGACATTGCGCGTCTTGCCGACGAGCTCGAGGCCGAGGCGGTCGTGGTCGGCGTACCGCTTCGCGCGGACGGCACACCCGGCACCGCGGCCGAGCGCGTGCTTCGATTCGTCGCGGAGCTGAGGGCGACCGTCGCTATTCCCGTCGATACGATCGGCGAGTGGCTTACGAGCTACGAGGCCGAGGAACGCATGCGCCAGGAGGGGCTAAAGGCGCGCGAGCGCAAGGAGCGCGTCGACCAGGCTGCGGCGGTGGTCATCCTCGAGGAGTACCTCGCGGCGAAGGAGCGGCGCGCCGATGGGTAGAGGGCGCGTGTTCGGCATCCTGACCACCGCGATCGTCGTGCTCTTCATGGTTGCCGCCGTGGGCGGCTGGTTCCAGGTGGCGCTGACGTCGCGTCACGACCTTCCGGCCGAGGGCGCGCAGGTGACCGTGCTGCCGGGTATGAGCACGCGCGAAATCGTCGGACAGCTGGCGCGGTCCGGCATCGTCTCGGATGAGACGGCGGTTCTGCTGTGGCTCACTCTGACGGGCAAGGGCCGGTCGCTCAAGGCCGGCGATTACGAGTTTCAGTCGCCGATCAGCCCGGTCGAGGCGATCGACAAGATTCGGAAGGGCGAGGTCGCCGCGCGTCGCGTGACGATCCCCGAAGGGATGAACCGGTTCGAAGTCGCCGCGACGCTCGCCGAGAAGACCGGTCTTGCGCCGGCCGAGCGATTCGTCGAGCTGACGGCCGATCCGGCGCTCATCCACGATCTGGATCCCGAGGCAACGTCGCTCGAGGGATACCTGTTCCCGGACACGTACGTCTTCACGCCCAAGACGACACCCGAAGAGCTTGTCGACACGATGGTTTCGCGGTTTCGCTCGATATACAGCAGCCGGCCCGAATTCAGTCAGTATGCGTCGATGCGGCACATGACGCTGCACGAGGTCATCACGCTGGCGTCGATGGTCGAGGAAGAGGCGCGGCTCGACGACGAGCGTCCGGTGATCGCTTCGGTGTTCTCGAATCGTCTTGCGAAGGGAATGAAGCTCGCGTCGGATCCGACGTTCGTGTATGCAGCGCAGCTTGCGGGAGACTATGACGGCAACGTCAACAACCCCAGGCACCGAGTGCGGAATTCGCCCTACAACACGTATCTTGTCGAAGGGCTGCCGCCCGGACCGATCGCAAACCCCGGAATGAAGTCGATCGAGGCCGCACTGCAGCCGGCCGACACCGACTACCTGTACTTTGTGGTCAACGGGACCGAGGGCCGCCACAAGTTCTCGCGCACCGTCGAGGAGCACGAGCGGGCGGTGGCCGAGTACCGCAGGCAACAGCACGACGAGGGAACGCGGTAGGCTCGGGAATCGAGCCGAACGCAAAGCCGCAAAGTCGCAAAGCCGCAGAGGACTACAAAGATTGCCTTAGCGTCTCTGCGTCTTTGCGTTCGGCTCGAAAGAACCTCTCGCTCACAACGAACGCCACAACCGCGACACCAGCCCCCAGCAGCAAGTCGATGATGTAGTGCTGGTTCAACACGACCGTCGACACCCACATCGCCGCGCCGTAGCACACGACAAACACCATCCACGCCGTCCGTCGCTCGCGCCACGCCAGCAGGAACAGCAGCACCGGATACCCGCCGTGCAGCGAAGGCACCGCCGCGAACCAGTTCGGCGCCGTTGCCAGGAGTCGCTGTACGATTGCTCCGTCCATCGCAGCCGGGATGTTGGCCGCCAGCACGAGCGCAGGCGTCGGCGTTTCGAAGCCATAGAGCGACACCCACCACGGCGGAGCGGCGGGCACTGCGATGTAACACGCGAATCCGATGCAGTTCAGAATCGCAAATGCGATCACGTGTCGACGCGCTCGATCGCGCGCGTCCGCCCGCCGGAATCCGGCGATCCACCACGCAAGAAACAGCAGCGGGTAGAACCAGAGGTGCGAGAAGTAGACCACCTGCAATGCGAGCGACGCTGAGTGCCAGAACGGCGAGCCGATGTGCCCGGCAAGCCACGCGCGCGCTGCGTGCGCGGGCACGCGACCTCCGGCGAGCCATCCGAACAGTATGATTTCGACGTCGTACGGCCACCGCACGGCGACCCGATCGAGCAGCCAGGGCTGCACAAGTCTGAGCCGGTCGTAGGCGAGCCACGTGCACATCAGCGGTCCCCATTCGAAGAAGAACCGCCGTCCGGTGTCCGCGGCCAGCAGCGCGCCCGGGATCGCGATCAGCGTGGCAAGCTGGTAGAGCTTGAATGTTCCAGTCGACACGGCGAGCGCGAGGAACCCGAGAACCGTGACGCACACGACGATGCGCCAGGGCTCGATCACCCTCCTCGGAATGTTCTGATCGTGCGGCGTAGCGCGCATCACTTCACCATCCCCGGTCCACGATGATACGCGCAAGCGTCGCCGCGCCGCGCATCTTCGCGCCAAACCCGATGCGACCGGCGTGCCGCGGCGGGATACCCAATGGATACAAGGTTTGCGGCCACACTCCAGAAGAAGGGCGCAGCAGGCGCGCGCCACGCGCCTGATTCGTACTGCGTCTCGTTACCTCGCCCGCATGTACTCGGCAAGCGCCGTGATCGCCTGGCCGCGATGGCTCACGCGCCGCTTCTCTGAGGTCGTCATCTCGGCAAACGTCCGCGAGTCGCCATCGGGCGCAAACACGGGGTCGAATCCGAATCCGTTCGTTCCCGACGCGACGTGGCGAATCGATCCCCGACATTCGCCGCGGAACACCTGCTCGACCCGTGGTCCGACGAGCGCGACGGCGCACACGAACCGGGCCGTCCGCTCGGCGCTTGGAACACCCTCGAGCTCGCCGAGCAACCGCCGGATCCGGCTGGCGTCGTCGACCGCATAACGTGCCGAATGCAGACCGGGGCGGCCCGCGAGTATGTCGACCTCGAGACCCGAATCGTCGGCGACGGTCAAAAGACCCGTCAGCGCATGGAAGTGGCGCGCCTTGAGGACAGCGTTCTCCTCGAACGTGCGGCCGGTCTCGTCCGGCGCCGGTTCGCCGCGGGCTTCGGTCTCGTCGATCGTCACAACCTGGTACCCGAGGCCGGCGAGCGCCTCGGCGAATTCGGCCGCCTTTCCGTGATTCGTCGAAGCGACGAGAAGTCGTTCCGTCATCTGCGCTCCTTCCCGAGTCCTGAAGATTCGTGGTATTCGTGAACGCTTGTCAACGACGTTTCACATGCCCGAGATGCCGTCGGCGTGCGTTCGCTGCGGAACGCGGTACGGTCTGACGCGCCAGCCGTTCGCGATTCGCTCGGGCGGGCGGACCGACTCGGTCGACCTGCTCTTCTGCCCCGCGTGCTGGAGGCGACGCCTGACGGCGCGCCACGTGTCGCGGATTGCCGTCGTTGTCGTGCTCATCGCGTCTCTCGGCGGTGCTGCGCTCGCAGTGGCGACGTCGAGCCTCTCGCCCGCCGTCGTCGGTTCGGCGATTGCCGCTCTTGTCGTCGCCGCCGCGTACCTGAATTGGCGTTCGGCGGCTCCGCGGCTCGCCCAGCTGCCCGACGGCTCGACCGGCATCGATGTGCCGGGCCACGGCCCGGTCCGTGTGGCGGTTGGGGACGGCGACAACTGATCCGCTGCAAACGCCTCGCTAGCGCGCCGGCACCTCGGCGACGATCGCCACGCTGTTGCTCGTCCCGATGCGCGTCGCACCGGCCGCAATCATCGACTGCACGTCCGCGAGGGTGCGTATGCCGCCGCTCGCCTTGACTCCGAGAAACGGACCCACCGCGCGTCGCAGCAACGCAACGTCGGCGACGGTGGCCCCGCCGGCAAAACCGGTCGACGTCTTCACGAAGTCGGCGCCCGCCGAAACGGCCAGTTCGCACCCTCGGACCTTTTCGTCGTCGGTGAGAAGCGCCGTCTCGAGAATCACCTTCAGCCGGGCGCTCGCATCGTGCGCGACGCCCGCGACGGATTCGATCTCGCGCAATACGCGCGCATCTTCGCCGCCCTTGAGACCGCCGATGTCGATCACCATGTCGAGCTCGGTGGCGCCGTCGGCGATCGCGGTTTCGGCCTCAAAGAACTTCACGGATGCGGTATTCGCGCCGAGCGGGAATCCGATGACGGTGCATACGCCGACCGTCGACGAGGAAAGGCGGCGCACCGCATCGCGCACCCAGACGCCGTTCACGCAGACGGTCGCAAACCCGAACCGGACGGCCTCGTCACACGCCGCGAGGACGTGGTCGCGCGTTGCCACGGGACCGAGCAGCGTGTGATCGATCATTCCGGCGACACTGACGGGGGCCGACATGGCTCAATGATACCCGATTTGCTACACTCTCCCCGCCATGCCGCAAAACGACCAGCCCATAGGCGGAGTCATCGTTTCGCACGGCCAGCTCGCGACCGAGTTGCTGAGCGCGGCCGAGACGATCGTCGGCGTCATCGATCACGTGACTGCCGTGTCGATCGGCTGGCACGACGATGTTGATCTCGCGCGTGAGGAGATTTCGCGCTCGCTCGAGCGCGTGGACCGCGGTCGCGGCGTCGTCATGCTGACTGACATGTTCGGCGGAACGCCGACGAACATCGCGGCAACGTTCCTTGGTTCCGCACGCCCGGTCGAGATCATCACGGGCGTCAACCTGCCGATGATCATCTGCCTTGCCGACCAGCAGCCGGGTGAGGATCTCGATGCGCTGGCGCGCAGGGTGCGCGACCAGGGTCAGCGCGACATCTACATCGCAAGCGAAATTCTTGCGCCCGGACCCAGGGAGTAGCCGTTGATGGCAACCAGACGGGTCTTCGTTGCGAACCGGTTGGGTCTGCACGCGAGAGCGGCGGCGCGTCTCGTCAACGTGGCGCGACAGTACACGAGCCACATCCGGCTCGAGCGTGCCGATTCGGGCCAGGTCGCCGATGGAAAGGGCATCTACGGCGTGTTGCTGCTGACCGCGTCGCGGGGCACCGAGCTCATCGTGACAGCCGAAGGCGACGATGCAGAGCGAGCGGTCGATGCGTTGTGCCAGTTGATCGAGCGTCGATTCGAGGAGGAGGGCGATGCGCTCTACTAGATCCGCAATCGACGACACGGAGCGCGACGTGCGGGTCGACGGAGTTGCGGTGAGCGCGGGCGCGGCAGTCGGCCGCGTGTTGCGGCTCGATCAACGCGACATCCTGTCCGGGTTGCCGCCCGACTTTGAGACCGCCGATGTCGCGGCCGAGATCGAGCGACTGATGCGAGCCATCGACGTCGCCCGCCAGCAGATTCTCGACCTGAAGGAGCGGGTCGCGCGCGAGCTCGGCCGCGGTCACGCGTACTTTTTTGAAGCGCACTTGCTGATGCTCGAGGACCGTGAGCTACTGCTTGACGTCGAGCGGGTCATCCGGACGCGCCGCGTAAAGGCCGAATGGGCGATCAAGGCCGTGCTCGACCGAATGCTGGTCGTCTATGCGCACGTCAAGGACGACTACCTGCGCGAACGGGGATCGGACATCGAGGATGTCGCGCACCGCGTGATCCGAGCGCTCAACGGCGGCCACTCGGCCAGCCTGGGACAGTTGCAGAGCGACGTCGTGATCGTGGCGAACACGCTGCCGCCGTCCGCGGTCGCCGAGCTCGACCTGCGCCGCGTGCTCGCGTTTGCGACGGGCGACGGCGGCTTCACGTCGCACACCGCCATCATTGCGCGCTCGCTTGGAATCCCGGCCGTCGTGGGTCTGCCGGATGTCGCACTGCGCATCGGTTCGGGGGATTCGATCGTCGTCGACGGCGCGGATGGCTGCGTGATCCTGAACCCGACAAAGGCGGTCATCCGGCGCTACATGAAGCAACGTGCGCACGAGCGCCGCGAAGTGGACTTCTCGGATGCGCCTGCCGAGCCGCGAACGACGGACGGGCACCTGTGCGTGCTGCGGGCGAACGTGGAGCTCCTGTCGGAACTTGACGCGGTTGCGCGCAGCGGAGCACGTGGCATCGGACTGTTCCGGTCCGAGTTCCTCTTTCTCAACAAGCTGCCCGACGTGCCCACAGAGGACGAACAGGCGGCGCTGTTCGAACAGCTGCTGTCGGTTTCGAGCGACGGTGGCGTCACGATCCGCAGTTTTGATCTCGGCGGCGACAAGCTTCCGCTTCGCGGACCCGACACCGAGCGAAATCCGGCGCTTGGACTGCGTGCGCTCCGGCTCGCACTCAGCGAGACGCCCGTCTTCCGAACGCACCTGCGCGCGATCCTGCGGGCGAGCGCAAAGGGCCAGATCCGGATCATGTTCCCCATGGTCGCCGGAATTTCGGATCTGCTCGAGGCGCGTGACGCGCTCGAATCGTGCAAGGCCGAGCTGCGCGAGGAGGGACGTGCATTCAATCCGAAGATTCCCGTCGGCGTGATGATCGAGGTGCCATCGGCCGTATTCATTGCTGATCAGTTGGCGGCAGAGTGCGATTTCTTCTCGGTGGGGACGAACGACCTCATCCAGTACCTGCTTGCGGTCGACCGGACGAATCAGCACGTCGCACACATCTACCAGCCGCTGCACCCTGCGGTGCTGCGCAGTCTGGAACGCGTCGCCGCCGCGGCGCAGAACGCCGGAATTCCGTCGATCGTGTGCGGCGAGATGTCGTCGGATCCCGTTCATCTCGTCGTGCTGATCGGGCTCGGCTATGACCGCTTCAGCATGTCGGCATCGGCGATTCCGCTCATGACGAGAGTCATTCGCGCCGTCGACCGAGCCGAAGCCGTCGACCTGGTCGCCGAGATCCTGAAGCTGCGAACGCCTGAGAGATCGAGGCGCGTCTCGCCGACGAGCTGCCGCGGCGGTTCCCGGGCTTCTTTGCTGGTTAGGGCGTCGGCGCTCGTTGCCGGGCTGCGCGGCGACGCTCCAACTCGGCCTGCTTGAGCGCCCGGCGAACCTTCTTCATTGCGCGCGTCATCGCTGCCGGATCATTCGGGTCGACGGCGATCTCGGGGATGTCGATGTTCGAGACGTCCGGCACCGCATCCGCCGGCTCTTCCGTTCCCGGCTCAACGATCTTCGCTCGGCCGCCTTGTCCTTTCTGGCGCTCGACGAGCCGTTGTGGGCCGATGGTTTGGCCGGCGGCGCTGGCGGCGCCGGCGGCTGGTCGGTCACCGCGGGTTGAACCGACGCGCCGGCGGGCGCGCCGGCTCCATTGTGGTTGCTCCGTCCGGCGGCGCGCGGGCCAGATGGCGCCGGCATAGCCACAGGAGTGGACACGGGCTGGACAGGCGTGGCCTCCCACGGCCTGAACGCGAACAGGGTCGCACTGCCCGCAAGGACGATCGTCGCGGCGACCGCGATCGGCTTCACGATGCGCCGAGGCGCGAGCCGGTTCGGCACGTCAGCGAGCGGCAGCGTCGGCGTCTCCTCGTCGTCTGCCGACGCGCGAGCGGTGACGCGCGCACCTCCGGCGCCTGCCACGCCGCGTGTCGGTTGCGCGTACGGCCGAACCACGGTGGGTGACGCGTCCGAGGTGTCGCGGACGAGCGTATGTATCGAATCGCTCGTCGGAGCGCCTCCCACGCGCGTGGCGTACGCGTCCGCCTCAGGCCGGGAGGTCTCGTCCACGTTCGTGATGAAGTTCGACCGCTGTGGATCCGTGTCGACGGTCGACGGCGGCTCGAGGGGAATCGTCATGGGCTCGGCCGCAAGGGCAACTACGTCGGGACCGCACGCGGCTTCGAGCTCTCGGATGAACTCGGCCACCGACGGCGTGCGCGCTGCCGGGTCCTTTGCGAGCGCGCGGCGCACCGCCGCCGACACCGATAGAGCGTGGGGGACCGTGACGCCGATGTCCTCGAACGCAGGAATCTCGGCGTAGACGTGCTTTCCGACGACCTCGAGAAACGTGCCTTCGAACGGCGTCCGTCCCGCCAGCAGCTCGAAACATACGCAGCCTAGCGCATAGACGTCGGCGCGCTCGTCGACGCGTCCGTCTTGAAACTGTTCGGGCGCCATGTAGCGGGGCGTTCCGATGAGCTCGGACTTGTTGGTCAGCTGCGAGGTCTGGTTCTCGAGGATCTTTGCCAGGCCGAAGTCCACGACCTTGAGCACGGCGCGGCCGGTGTCGTCGGCGCGGATCATCATGTTCTCGGGCTTCAAGTCGCGATGGACGATCCCGCGCGCGTGGGCGGCGGCGATCGCACCTCCCGCCTGGCGCATGAGGTCGAGCACCACGTGGAGCGAGAACGGCGCGTTCTTGTGGATGAGCTCGCGCAGCGTCGTCCCCTCGATGAATTCCATGACGAGGTACGCGCTGCCGTCGGCGAGCGGCCCAAAGTCGTAGACGTGCACCGCGTTTGGGTGTTCGAGCTTTGCTGCGGTGCGCGCCTCGCGGGCAAACCGTGCGACGAACGACTCGTTGTCGACGAGCGCGCCGTGCAGGACTTTGATCGCCACCGGACGTTCGAGCTGCAGATGCGTTCCGGCGTAGACCTCGCCCTTGCCTCCGCGGCCGAGCAGGCGCAGTACCTTGTACTTTCCGTCGAGGACTGTGCCGATCAGTTCATCGGAACCGGCCATCTGGGATCACCCCTGGACAATGAAGACGACGTCGGGCATCTCGCCACGCAGCGTATCAAGTGTAAGACGGTGCTTCGCTCGAACAAAGTCTGCAAAAAGCCTGTCGGTGTTCGGCTGGCCGGTTTCGGCAAAGACGGGATCGAACAGCGGGTGGACGCCGGCGATTGCGACGCGCTTGCCGAGGATCCTCAGGTTGCCGCCCCGATGACAAAGAATTCGATGATCTGGTCGTCGAACCTCTCGCCGAACTGTTGCTTCAGGAACGACCTGGTCTTGAGGATCGCTTCTGTCGGCTCCTCGGTGTCGTATGGCAGCAGCGACACAAAGACGTGATCTGCAAGCGCAACAAGCAGATACAGGAAGTTGCCCTTCCCGGCCAGGATCGCGTCATCGAGTGCGGCGGCGTCGTCGGGCAGCAGTGACGGGCAGTCGCCGAGCAGGGTGTCGAGGTCCACGCGGAACATCTCGGTCTGATCGAGATAGTCGACGGCCTGGTCGCTCAGGATCGACATGATGGTGTTGCCTTCCTCGCCGTAGGCCTCCTGGTTCTCCCACAGGAGTTCGTGCACGCGCTGGATCGTCGACGGATAGCTGAGCAGCAGGTCGCGCTGTCGCGGTTCGGGGATCAGCGACGAGATGCGCTTCTTCATCAGCGCAAACGTGTGGACGTACTCGCGTAAATCGGTTCGCCTGAGCAGTGTGGCGCACTTCAGAAACGAGAGCCGGTCGCCGACGTCTTTTGCGAGGAGCTCCTCAAAGAAGACATAGAGAAGCGTGGCGTCATTCTCGGTCACGGGCGGATCGATGAGATTCTCGGTACGACCCATGCGCTGACGTTCTCCTTGGAGTCGGATGCTGGTTCGGGGGCGAAGCACAAAAAGTGTACGGGAGCGTTACGGGCGTCACAAGCAGCGCGCGGAGACGGAGAGATGGCCCCTGCAGGATTCGAACCTGCAACCAATGGATTATGAGTCCACTGCTCTAACCGTTGAGCTAAGGGGCCGACGGGCCTCGAATCATAGGTGTGCGGGCAGCGGTGCGTCAAACATCGACACATGTCGCCGCGCGCGCGCGGGCATCTCGCGCACCCGCGGAAACCGGCTCGGCTCACGCGGACGTACCAGCGTTGATCGGCTCCGGGTCAACGTGCAGATGCAGACAACCGAATCTTCAGGACAAACGCGTTGAACCGGTCCCGAACACCGAATCCCTCGGCGGCAAATTCCCGCGACCACGTGCTGCCTGCGACGACTGCAGCGCCCGTGGTGTCGACTGCGATGGCCCAGCCGATGTCGGAATCGTCGCCGCCAAGATAGGTCGAATACACGAGCGACGACGCATCCGCAGCCAGGACGGTAAGATACGCATCGCCCGCGTAGAAGCTCGCATCGTTTATGGTTGTGCTGATTGCGTCCGGAGTGGTCGGAAAATCGTCGGACGACACCCACCCAGTCACATAGAGCCGGCCGTCGTGGTCGACAGCGATAGCCTCGCCGCCCTCCGCAAAGGAACCGCCGAGGAATGTCGACGCTACAAGCGATCGGCCGTTGGCGGAAAGACGGGTGACCACTGTGTCGGAGTTGTAGCCTCCGACACCGTCGACGTCGTACACGACGTCAAACGCCACCGGCGTGATCGGATAGTCGGCGGAGGACGTCATCCCGACAACGCACGGTCGACCATTCGGATCGAGCACGACATCGTAGAGTTCATCGGCGGACGCTCCGCCAAGCAATGTCGAGAACCTGAGCGACGACCCGTTCGGACTGAACTTGCACACGAAGCCATCGGAAGAGTTGTCTGGTGCGGAATCGAACGTCGTGTCGAACGCCTCGGGCGTGACGGGAAACGTCGCCGAGCGTGTCGCGCCGGCCACGAACACCGCGCCCTTGCTGTTGAGCGCGAGTCCGTTGATTTCGTCGTACCCTGAACCCCCGAGATAGGTCGAGAAGAGCAGTTTGCGACCAGAGCGGTTGAGCATCGTCACGAATCCGTCACGATCTCCGCCAAAGCTCGTGTCGTACGAGGTCCCGGTGGTTGGCAGATCTGCGGAGGTAGTCCAGCCGGCGACGCAGACCGCGCCGTCACCGCGAACCGCGATGTCGCGCACGACATCGTCTCCGGTTCCTCCGAGAAACGTCGAGAACACGAGCGACGTGCCATCCGGGCTGAGCTTGGCAATGAACGAATCGGTCGGATTCGAGTATTGACTGCTCGGATTCAGTTGCGTGTCGAATACGTTCGGCGTCGTCGGAAAGTCCGGTGAGGTCGTCTGGCCCGCGAGGTAGACTTCACCGAACGTGCCGATCGCCAGGGCTGAGACCGCATCGTAGCCAGTGCCACCAAGAAACGTGGAGTACTCGAGCGCTGTGCCCTGTGGATTGAGCTTCGAAACGAATGCTTCGTATCCAAAGTCGCCGGTCGCCGGCATCGGATCGACGGTGCCCGGTGTGGTTGGAAATGTCGGCGCGTTCGTCGCTCCAACAACATAGATCCCTCCCTCGTGGTCGACTGCCACGTCGGTCGCGTCGTCGCTCAATCCCTGAATCGCAGCCGATTTGCCGCTGAGGTAGGTCGAACCCAGAAGCGATACGCCGTCCTGGCTCAGTCTCGATACGAATACGTCGCCTCCTCGATACGCGGCGATGGCGGCTCCCGACGTCGTTGGGAAGTCGACAGACGACGTCGTTCCACACACAGCGATCGTGCCATCCGGAGCGCGCGCAATCCCAAGCCCATCCTCGGCGCCGTGGCCACCAAGCAACGTCGCCATGTCGAGTGTCGACCCGTCGGCTGAAAGCTCGAATATGACCGCATCGCCGCCGTATCCGTCGTTCGAGCGATCGAAGACCCCATCCGTCGTGGGAAAGTCGGTACTGTCGGTGTGGCCGGTCACGATAACCTCGCCGGACGGACCGAGCGTCAACTGGCCAAACCAACTGCCCTCGCCGAACGCGGATGAGTAGATGAGCGCATCCCCGCCGGCGGTGAACTGCGTGACAAATCCGCTCCCGTTGAGACCACCGGTGTAGTACGCACCTTCCGTGATCGGAAAGTCACTCGATGCGGTGAAGCCCGAAACAACCACACCTCCCGATGGGCGAACAGCAATGCCACCGGCGAGGTCATTCTCGGCCCCACCCAGATAGGATGCCCATACGAGCGCCGCGCCATCGGCACTGATCCTGGCGACGAACACGTCTGACGTGTACGAGTTTGCGATCACAGAATCGTACGCACCGGGGGTTACCGGGAAGTCTTCCGAGACGGTTTCGCCGGCGACATAGACCCCTCCAGTCGGATCGAGCGCCACCTTCCTGCACTCGTCCGATCTTGCGCCTCCCAGGAACGTCGAAAAGGCCAGGGCGCTCCCATCCGGGTTCAGCTTTGTCACGAACCCGTCAGGAAAATCTGCAAGGGTCTGGTCGAGCGCCCCGGGCGTTGTCGGATAGTCGGTCGAATATGTTGTACCGACAACGACTGCAGATCCATCGGATGAGAGCGCAAGTCCGTTGGCATAGTCGCCGCCCTGACCCCCGACCAGCGTCGAGTAGTCGAGCGTGTGGCCGTCGGCCGAGAGCTTGGTAACAAAACAGTCGGCCTGACCGCCGTTAGGCGCGCCGTCGGACAGCGTCCGGTCGAATGCTCCCGGCGTTGTTGGAAAGTCGCGCGACTTGGTCCAGCCCGCCACATAGACGTTTCCGCTGGCATCCACGCAGATTCCTGCAGTCGTTTCCTGGTCGACGCCTCCGAGATACGTGGAGTAGAGCAACGTGCTTCCATCCGCGCTGACGTGCGAGACGAACGCGTCCTGGTTCGCTCCAAAATCGTCTCGGCTGGGGATCGAGTTGTAGCTCGTATCGTAGGCGCCAGCCGTTACCGGGAAATCCGGAGCGAGGGTGTAGCCCGCCACGTAACTCGTTCCGTCCGACCCCACGGCGATGCCCGAGACGTAGTCGTAGCTCCCCGAACCGCCAAGAAATACCTCGAAGTCGAGCACCGGATCGATGACGAGCGGTGCACTCGAGTCGTAATCTCCGAGCTCGATGCCTATGCTGCCATCCGCGCGTGCGACGTACTGCGCGGCAACCTGCCGTCTGACAGCGCCGAGGTCCTGATACGCAACGGCCGGTCGTTGGATCATCCTGCAGCGCGCGAGTTCGATCTCAATGGCGCCGTCGTCGCGGACCGTCAGTCCTCGCTGACCCTCAAAGCGCACCGCGAGCGCCCGCGGATCCGCCCCTCGCGCGATGCGCATGTCGTATTCCAACTGCTGGTTCGTTCCGTAGACAACTGCAGCGATTCCAGGCGCGGCGTCCTCGTACACCACGGATCCGAATGTCGGCACGTTGCGCCGCCATTTGGAGGGGTCATTCCCGACGAGGTAGTTTGTACGCGTTGACAACTCCGTTTCGGCGACGGGAGACGACGCGTCGTTCGGTGCGCCGAACGACATCGTTACGGTTTCGCCACCCACGGCGATCGACAGTCTGGAGTGCTCGACAAAAACGGTGAAGTTCGCGCCGCGCCCGATGAATTCGACTCCCGGTGCCGTCTGGCCCACGTTCGGTTCGAAGACGAGCGGAAGCGAACGTAGAAGCGCTGCCCGAGACGCGGGGCCATCCGTGGAAACCGCGTCGGCTCGATTTGCCGCAATTGATTGTCTCGGCGCCTCGCACGTCCAGACGCAAACGATGCCACAAAGCGCGACAACCATCAGGCCGCGCAGCTTCCGGAATACGTTCATATCCCACCTCTTTACGACGGGAGCGCCGCTTCAACTCTAGCACGTCCGATGTCTTGGCGCTGTGGACCGGTGGAGAACACGTGTGGATGTGCAGCCATCACAACGGCGAGGGTGTCACTGCGGCGCACCGGTTTCTTGACGATGCCACGCGATTGGTCGACTATAGCGACGGGTCTTTACGGTCAGGAGTAGGCGCAGTGCTCATCATCTCGACCAGAGGCGATTATGGAATGCGCGCCGTCATCGATCTCGCGCGCAACTATGACGCCGTAGAACCTGTCCAGGTGAAGGACATCGCCGAGCGCCAGGACGTTCCAAAGGACTACCTGTCGCTCATCATGGTCGACCTCAGAAAGGCCGGCATTGTCGAGAGCGTCCGCGGTCCTCGCGGCGGCTACCGCCTTGCACGAGCGCCCGAGACGATCAGCATGGGCGAGGTGCTTGAGGTGCTCGAAGGGCCGATCCAGCTTCTCGACTGCACGGCCGAGGAAGAAGAGCACGGGTGCCGTGTCCACTCGAGTTGCCACATGCGCGACGTCTGGACCTACCTGACCGATACCGTTTCGACCGTGCTGCGTGAAACGACGCTTGCGCGGCTGTGTGCGCCGGATCTCATCGAGATCCAGCCGCGACCGCGGCGCAAGTCGGTCGGCCCGGTCGTCGCCTGACAGCCCTCCGTGCAGGACGATGTTGCGAATCGTCCAACAGAGGTGCGGCTTTATACACAAGTTTACAGCTTAGGTATAATCCGTTAGGGTACTGTCGTGGATGTGACGGCAACAATCGGGAACACACCTCTCGTACGGCTTGGGCGCGTCTGTCCTGGCAACGTGGAGCTTTATGGAAAGGCTGAGTGGCTGAATCCCGGCGGTTCCGTGAAGGACCGCGCAGCGCTCGCAATGATCCTCGACGGAGAGCGTCGGGGTCTGTTGACGCCTGGCAAGACTATTCTTGACGCGACGTCCGGCAATACGGGCATCGCGTACGCAATGATCGGCGCCGCTCGCGGGTACCGCGTCCGACTTTGTCTCCCGGCGAATGCAAGCGACGAGCGCAAGCGCATTCTCGGGATCTACGGAGCGGATATCGTCTACACGGACCCGGCCGAAGGCACTGACGGGGCGATCCGCGTCGCGCGCGCGATGGCGGCGGCCAACCCCGATGCGTACTTCTATCCCGATCAGTACAACAACCCGTGCAACTGGCGTGCGCACTACGAGACGACCGGCCCGGAGATCTGGACGCAGACCGCCGGCCGCATCACCCATTTCGTGGCGGCGCTCGGGACGACGGGAACGTTCGTCGGCGCCGGCCGCAGTTTGCGCGAGTTGAATCCGTCGATTCGGCTCGTCTCGGTCGAGCCCGATGGGCCGTTCCACGGGCTCGAGGGCATGAAGCACATCGAGACGGCGATCGTGCCCGGGATCTACGATCCGGAACTGGCCGACGAACGCGCCGAAGTCTCGACCGAGGACACGTACGAGATGGCGAGGCGACTCGCACGCGAGGAAGGAGTCTTCGCGGGAATCAGCTCCGCTGCAGCCGTTCTCGCATCGATACGTATCGCGTCGCGTCTCGACGAGGGCGTGATCGTAACCATTCTGCCTGACGGCGGCAGCCGGTACCTGGGCGACAGATTCTGGCTCGAGGAGGAGACCGTTCGTGACGCTCCACCTGTCGAAGCAGCACGCTGACGCGATCCGCACGCACGGCGAGCAAGGCTACCCGCACGAGGTCTGCGGGTTGCTGCTCGGCCGATTCGACTCGGACGGCTCGCGCGTCGTGGGCGAGATCTTCGCGCTCGAGAACGAGCGCATCGACTCGCGAACAAACCGTTACTCCGTATCTGGCGCGTCGATGTTTCGCGCCGAACGGCACGCGTCGTCCGCGGGACTCGCGGTCATCGGCTACTACCACTCGCACCCGAATGCCCCGGCACGTCCGTCCGAATACGACCTCACCCACGCCACGTGGCCTGGAATCTCGTATCCCATCGTGTCGGTGATCGAGGGTGTTGCGGGCGAGATTCGAAACTGGACGCTTCTCGAGGATCGGTCGGGATTCGTCGAAGAGCGTTTCGTTGTCGCCGGCGAGCCCGAATCGTCGGCTGCGACTCAGTCGTAACAAGGAGCAGGCACTCATGAACTCAGTCGTGCACATCCCATCCGCGCTCAGACGCTTCACGGACGACGAGGGACGCGTGGCCGTTGCCGCAGCTACCGCCGGCGAGGCCCTCGATGCGATCGTCACCCGCTTTCCGATGCTCAAGCGCCACCTCTACACCGACGACGGCGTGCTGCGCAGCTTTGTGAACGTCTACGTCAATGACGAGGACATCCGGCATCTCGACGGACTTGCCACCGTTGTCGGTGCACGCGACGAAATTCACATCATCCCGTCGATCGCAGGAGGTTCGGCCGTCGCCGACACGGTCGAGCTCTCGACTGAGGAGATCCAGCGATACAGCCGTCACCTGCTTCTGTCCGAGGTCGGCGTCTCGGGGCAGAAGCGGCTCAAGAATGCGCGCGTCCTGCTGGTCGGCGCCGGCGGCCTCGGCTCGCCGCTCGGGCTGTACCTTGCCGCGGCCGGAGTCGGGACACTCGGGATCGTGGACTTTGACGTCGTCGATCACTCGAACCTTCAGCGCCAGCTGCTGCACGGGACCAGGGATGTCGGCCGCAGAAAGCTCGATTCAGCGCGAGACCGGCTCAACGACGTCAACCCGAACGTCGAGGTCGTCGGATACGAGGCGGCTCTCACATCGGCGAACGCGATGGAAATCATCGCGGACTACGACGTGGTCGCGGATGGAACCGACAACTTCCCGACGCGCTATCTCGTGAACGACGCCTGCGTCTTTCTCGGCAAGCCGAACGTCTACGGGTCGATCTTCAGGTTCGAGGGACAGGCAAGCGTCTTCGACGCGCGCGTCGGTCCATGCTACCGATGCCTGTATCCCGAGCCGCCGCCGCCCGGGCTCGTTCCGAGCTGTGCCGAGGGCGGCGTGCTTGGCGTGTTGCCTGGGATCGTGGGATCGATCCAGGCAATCGAGACGATCAAGCTGATTCTCGGAGCTGGTGACTCGCTCGTTGGCAGGCTGCTGCTGTTTGACGCGCTCGCGATGAAATTCCGCGAAATGAAGCTGCGCAAGAACCCGGACTGCATACTCTGCGGTCCGCACCCGACCGTGACGGAGCTGATCGACTATCACCAGTTCTGCGGCATCGCGCCGGGACGCAGCGCAGAGGACGCCGCGGAACTCGAGCGGCGCCGTGGTCCCGGCTGGGAGATCACGCCAGTCGAGTTGAAGATTGCGCTCGATACGGGGCAACCACTGTACCTGCTCGACGTGCGCGAGCCGCACGAAGCCGAGATCTGCACGATTCCCGGCACCTCGAAGCTCGTCCCCGTGGGGTCGATCGACGAGCGAATCGCCGAGATCGAAACCGGCGATCCCATCGTGGTCTATTGCCGATCTGGCGTGCGGTCGGCGAAGGCGCTCGATGCGTTGCGTTCGGCTGGCATCTCGAACGTCCGGAGCCTCGCCGGCGGGATTCTCGGGTGGTCGCGCGACGTGGACCCAACCGTGCCGGTCTATTGAGGAAGCCCGGGACGAGCAGGCCCTGAATCTGACGGCTGATTCGGCGGCGTGGTACCGGCCGACGCCTCGAGACGTGACGCGGCAACGCCCGCGCGTGTCGGGACGTGGCAAACACGTGCGCCAGCAATGCTTTTCAGACCATTCGGCGCGCGGAAGGCCCCAGTTTGACACCCCGAGAAACCGCGTGCTAAGGTGCCCATTTCCCGCCCGACCGTGTAAGGTATTCTATTGTGAGCATGAGCGTTGGCGACATCATCCTGTTCTTTGTCGTGTTCCTCTTCTCGTTGTCCGTGCACGAGTCGGCGCACGCCTGGACGTCGGAGCGTTTCGGTGACGACCTCGGCCGGAGCATGGGCCGGATCACGCTGAACCCCATCGCTCACATCGATCCGTTCGGGACGATCCTGTTTCCGCTCGTCGGTCTGCTGTCGGGCGGCTTCATGTTCGGGTGGGCCAAGCCCGTTCCCGTCAACCCGCTCAACTGGGTCGAGAAGAACAAGGCGAACTTCTGGGTGTCGGCGGCCGGTCCGATCAGCAACTTCATCCTCGCCATCATCTTCTTTGTTCTGCTCAAGTTGGCGTTCGTCACGGGCCTGTTCAACACGGGCAATGCACTGGGTCCGTACGAGATCTGGGTCCCGATCCGAACCCTTCTCCTGATGGCCGTGCAGTTGAACATCGTGCTGGCGATCTTCAATCTCATCCCGATTCCGCCGCTCGACGGAAGCGGCGTACTCGAGTCGATCCTTCCAGACGACGCGCAACGCGGCTACGAGCAGATCAAGCCATACGGGTGGATTTTGTTGATCGCACTGCTCGTCTCCGGCGTGCTCGGCTACATCATCGGCCCGATCCTCGCGGTCGTTCGCTACCTTCTGATGGTTTGAGGCGCACAACGACGACGATGGCTGAACGCGACGAGACGCTCGAGAACCCGGGAGAGGCACAGGCCATCGACGGG
>JBGAKX010000056.1:0-25821 GCA_044224215.1 Blastocatellia bacterium | reverse complement strand
GGCGCACTCCAAGGAGTCGTGCCCGCCTTTGGAGTGCGCCGGCAAGCGCAGCGCGACGGCGCTTTCGCGCATGCGACGCACACGTCATGCAATTGCAAAAAGTGTAAAAACCATCGAGCGTTCGTATTTCGGCCAGCGGTGCGCGCTCTCATTGTGTGTTCTTCGAATATCCCCCCGCAGGCACATCCCACGACATTCAAGGAGATACGAAAATGAGAAAGGCATACGTGTCGGCACTTGCGATTCTGCTTCTGATCGCCAGCGTTGCGGGGACCGCGTCGGCAAACGGCACCGAGACTGGCACCACGTTTTCTGTCACTGCGGCCGGCTTTCCGGATTCCGTCAGGCCCGGCGACGTCATGGAAGGCACCGTGTCCGTGACCGTGCCCGGGAACCCGGCCCTCATGCGGGTCCAGGTGTTCTACTACATCTACGCCACGACACCGCTCGGAAGCGGCCTCGTCGAGTCCGGTTCGTTCGGCATGCACGCTGGCCGCACGCGAACGTTCAATATCTCGCTGCCGGTCGACCCCGGTGCAGTTCCCGGCCTCCACACCGTCAAGCTCGCGGTCAGGATCGGACGCGAAACGATCTCGGTCGGCCACCAGTACACAGTCCTTCCATAGCGCCTCGCCACTGCGACTCGGCGCGCGGTTTGGTACAGTTCACGCCAGCCGTGCGCCGAGTTCTCGCCCTATTCCTGCTGGTCATCGCAGCCGCAGCGTGCTCGAGGACCGACGACCCTGTCACCGCGGAACCTTCGCCGCTTCCCGATCCCGCGGGCCCGCCTCCATCGGGAATGGTCCTCGTACACGGCGGAACCTACTGGATGGGATCGATGGTGGGCGACGTCGACGAACGGCCGGTTCACGCCGTCGTGCTTGATCCGTTCTTCATCGACACGCGAGAGGTCACCAACGACGAGTTCGCCGAATTCGTCCAGGCGACGTCGTACGCCCCGGAAGGCCAGTGGGCTCAGTATGCCGTTCGCGGACGGGAGAATTGTCCGGTGACGGCCGTGACGTGGAATGACGCCGTCGCGTTTGCCGCGTGGGCGGACAAGCGCCTGCCAACCGAGGCCGAGTGGGAGATCGCGGCGCGCGGCGGACTCGAAGGGTCGCTCTATCCGAACGGCGACTCGCTCACACCGGACGAAGCGAATTTCGACAACGTGTTCGGCGACGAGCGCACCGGTACGATTCCCGTCGGTTCCAAACTGCCCAACGGTTACGGCCTGTACGACACGGCTGGCAACGTGTGGGAGTGGTGTTCCGACTTCTACGCACCGGACGCGTATGCACGCCTGCCCAAGTACAACCCGCGCGGACCCGAACACGGCTCGTCGCGCGTCGTGCGCGGCGGTTCGTGGAACGAGCGCGCAACGTCGTGCCGCGTGTCGAACCGGCTCGCGATGACGCCCTCGCTGATCGGCCCGGTCTTCGGGTTTCGATGCGCGCGATCCGCGTACCCGAGCCCGTAGCGAACGTCACTCGACGGCGAGCACGCCTTCGTCGACAAGCGACTCGAGCATCGTCTCGACGTCCTCGCGCGATACACCGCGATCCACCGTGCGCGACACGGCCGCCGAACGCCTGAGCGGTCCGCGCGAGAACTCGTTCAACAGCGCATAGTAGTCCGCGTCGACTGGCATGAGCGACACGCCGGCGGCGCCGGGAAGCGCGAGCAGGTATGCCGGTTCTGACGACACCTCCGGCAGGCGGTCGAGCCGGGGCGCGTCCTCGCAGAGCGCGACAGCGGGCATCAATCCGACCTCGAACAGGTAGCGTTCCGCAACGTTTACGGCCGCGACGACGTTCGCGTTGAACCGATCGACCGCGTGACCCGGCGCGAGCCCGATCCGTGCGTCCGGATCGTCTGCCGTCCCGCGCGCGCCTGCACGCTTCGCCGATTCGAGTTCACGCCGGCACCGCGCAAGCATTGCCTCGAGCCGCAGCACCTCGGGAATCTGCGGCGAATCGAGTGCCCGTTCGGCGACAAGCCGCGCGACATAGTCTCCGAACGCAAGCGCCAGCAGGCCGCGCCCCTGCACCGTTCGGTGAAACTCGTCGCTCGAGAAGAACGCGTCGAGCGAGCCGAGCGACCGCGTAGCGGCGAGCACGAGCGTGGTCGTCGCCTTGAATTCGTCAGAGAGCGTCCTGAGGGTGCGATACCTTCGGAGCGGGTCGTGGCCCCACGCACGGCGATCCACGGCCACGAGATTGTCGCGCTCCGTTTCGGTCAGCTCGATTCCATGCAGCGCGGCGCGCGGATCCGCATAGACGCGGTCGACAAACGCGGGGTCGAACAGCATTCGCACATACACCCGCTCGAGCGCGTGATGACTCATCACAGCGCGACCTGCGCGGCGACGGCCGGAAACGCGCGATTCAACCGCTCAAAGTTCGGGATACACGCCTCGGGTGGGTTGTACTCGCACTCGTAGACGACGGCACGCAGGTTTGACGCGCGCGCGACCGCATACTCGAAGATCTCCCACGTGGCCGGCACGGGCTCGGGCGCGTGGCTGTCCTCGATGTACTCGAATCCACCGACGCTGGCCGGGCTTCCGCCCGCGACGTGCATTTCGACCACGCGATCGAGAGGAAATGCGTCGAGCCCGGTCAGGGGCGCGTGACCCATCAGGTGCTGAAAGATCGCAAGGTGAGCACAGTCCAGGAGCAACCCGCATCCCGACCGTTCGGTGACGATCGCGAAGAAGTCGAGAATGTGCAGATCGCCGAGATATACGACCGCGGGCGGATTCTCGGGGAGCACGGCAAATCCCGTCTCCTCCTGAATCAGCGCGATCGTGTCGGCGGTCTCGTACGCAGACTCGCGGCACAGCACCGGCGGCAGCAGCACCTGGTGGCCGCGGTCGCGCGGGCCAAAGTGCCATAGCCCCGCATCGCCGCACAGCCACGCCGCGCCGATCGCGCGCGCGCGTTCGGCCGCCGTCTCGAGCCACCGCGCGTCGGCGTCTTCACGCTCGGCGAGGTTGATGTCGAGAAAGTGGTACGTCGTCGGCAGTCCGGCACTTGCCCAGCGGACGACGTGGTCGTCGAGGCCGCGGTCGAGGTCCGCGCCGTATTCGAAGAAATGCACGAGGTCGGGCCGCGACTCGCGCAGACCGATCACGTCGATGCCCTTCGACGCCGAGCCGAATTCGCCGGACAGGCCGACGCCGAGGCGTGGCAGGTTCTCGATCACGGGCTCATTCTACCGGGCCGAGGTCTGCTATGCTACGCGGCTATCTTTCCGTGGAGGTTGAGTGCATGCCGTCGTTTGACGTTGTTTCAAAGGTAGACAAGCAGGAGATCGACAACGCGTTTCAGCAGACCCGCAAGGAGCTGGCTCAGCGGTACGACTTCAAGGGAACGCACACCGAGGTCGAACACAACGAGGACGGCATCGTCATTCGGTCGTCGACCGAGGACCGGCTCAAGGCCGCGTACGAAGTGCTGATCGAGCGCGGGATCAAGCGGAAGATCGCTCCGCGCGCGTTCGATCCTCAGAAGATCGAAGAGGCGGGCGGCGGGACGTTCCGCCAACTTGTGAAGATCGTCGAGGGCATTTCGACCGAGAAGGGCCGCGAGATCGTGAAGACGATCAAGGACAAGAAGCTGAAGGTGCAGGCCCAGATCATGGACGACCAGGTGCGCGTGACGGGAAAGAGCCGCGACGAGCTGCAGGCGGTGATCCAGCTGTTGCGGGGGTCGGACCTCGGGATCGAGCTGCAGTTCGTGAACATGCGGGACTGAGAGCCTTGGCGGCCACAGTACCCATTCCGGTAGGGATCGGTTCTATGCCGCCGGACCCCATGTAAAGTATGTAATATTCGGCCGGTCGACCCATCCGCGTCGTTGACACCCGATCCGCACAAGTGAAATGGTTGCGTTCAAGCGGCATTCAACTCGCGACTGCTGCTTCCCACGACGCGTGCCGTGTCCTGGCGTCAGGTTGTCCGATCCGAACGGGCAGCCTCGTTGGAACCCATCAGAGCCTGCGGCGGACGGCACGCGAAGACGTCATGAATGACGATTGTGTTGCCAGACAAAGGAGGTCCCAGATGCGTCGAAAACGTTCGACAACGTTAGGCATTGCCGCGCTCGTCGTGCTCGTCCCCACCATTCTCACCGCGTGCAACAAGGCGCCGGGCGAAGGAACTGCGCCCGCATCCAACACGGCGGCACCGACAGCCACGGCCAAGCTCCCGATCACAACTTCATCCGAAGAAGCGCGGAAGCAATACATCGAGGGTCGCGACAAGGCGGAACGCCTGCTCATCACCGACTCTCTGCAGAACTTCGACAAGGCCATCGAGCTGGACCCGAACTTTGCGCTCGCAGAGCTCGCTCGCGCCAATTCGTCGCAATCGGCAAAGGAGTTCTTCGACCATCTCGCAAAGGCGGTAGCCCTCGCGGACAAGGCGTCCGAAGGCGAAAAACTCCTCATCCTGGGCACGAATGCAGGCGCCAACAACGACGCCGCGAAACAGAAGGAGTATTTCGACAAGCTGGTCACGCTGTTCCCTGGCGACGAACGCGTACAGGTCATTGTCGGCGGATACTATTTCGGACAGCAGGACTACACGACCGCGCTCACGCACTACAAGGAGTCGATCAAGATTGCCCCTGCATACGCACCCGCGTACAACATCGCGGGTTATGCCTACAGGCAGACCGACGACTATGCCAACGCGGAGCAGTCGTTCAAGAAGTACATCGAGCTGATTCCGAACGACCCGAACCCGTACGACTCGTACGCCGAGCTGCTGCTGAAGATGGGCCGGTTCGACGAGTCGATAGTGCAATACCGAAAGGCCCTCTCGATCGATCCGACGTTCATGGCGTCCCACAGCGGAATCTCGGCCGACCTGGTGTATTCCGGCAAGCCCGCGGACGCTACGGCCGAGTTGCAGATCATCATGGACAAGGCGCGAAACGAAGGTGATCAGCGGACCGCGCTCTTTGGCATGACGGTCGTCGACGTCGACGGAGGAAACATGGCCGGCGCGATCGCCAACGTCGACAAGCAGTATGCGCTGGGCGAAAAGACGAACGACGTTGCCGCGATGGCGGGCGATCTGCAGACCAAGGGCAACATTCTGCTCGAGATGGGCAAGGCGGACGATGCCGCGGCGGCGTACGCAAAGTCCGTTTCGATGACGGACCAGTCGAGCCTCTCGCAGGAGATCAAGGACGCCGCAAAACTGCAGGCGCATTACGACAATGCCCGGGTCGCGCTCGCCAAGAAGGATGCCGCCAAGGCCAAGGCCGAGGCTGCCGAGTTCCAGAAGGGCGCAGATGCCTCCAAGAATCCGACGACGATGCGTCAGGCGCACCAACTGGCGGGCATCATCGCGATGTCCGAATCGAACTACGACGTCGCGATTGCGGAACTGATGCAGGCGAGCATGCAGAATCCGCAGAACCTGTACTGGCTGGCGATGGCGTACAAGGGGAAGGGCGACGCAGCCAAGGCAACGGAGTTTGCAAAGAAGGCGGCCAACTTCAACTCGTTGCCCAACCTGAACTATGCCTTCATTCGTACGAAGGCAAAGGCGATGGCCGGGGCGTAGGCCGCTTACACAGTCAGTAGCCGGTTCGAAGCACCCCGAAGGGGTGCGCGAGAATAGCCGGCAGGGGGTCGAGGAGTGCGATGCACCCCGAAGGGGTGCGCGAGAATAGCCGGGGGTCGAGGAGTGCGATGCACCCCGAAGGGGTGCGCGAGAATAGCCGGGGGTCGAGGAGTGCGATGCACCCCTTCGGGGTGCTCAGAGACCCAAACGCCATCCTGCATCCCCTCGGGGTGCTCAGAGACCCAAACGCCATCCTGCATCCCCTCGGGGTGCTCAGAGACCCAAACGCCATCCTGCACCCCTTCAGGGTGCTCAGAGACCCAAACGCCATCCTGCACCCCTTCGGGGTGCTCAGAGACCCAAACGCCATCCTGCATCCCTTCGGGGTGCTCAGAGACCCAAACGCCATCCTGCATCTCTACGCGGTGCTCAGAGACCCAAACGCCATCCTGCATCCCTACGCGGTGCTCAGAGACCCAAACGCCATCCTGCATCCCTTCGGGGTGCTCAGAGACGCAGATCCCTACTCGGCCTTCACGTTCTGCAGGAAATACCACGACCCTGACGGGTCGATCGCCACGTTCGAGATCCGCTTCCGCGCCACGATCACGTTGTCCTGGTACCACAGGTAGATCTGCGGGACGTCGTTCGACGCCGCCACCTGGATCTGGCTGTAGAGTGCCTTCTGCTCTTCACGCGACGACGACCGCTCCGCCTTGAGCACGGCCTCGTCGATCGCCGTGCTGCAATACCGCATCCGGTTGCCCGCGCCCCTCGAGGTCAACAGCGCATACGCCTCGAGCAGTTTCGCCTTCTGAGCGTCCGGCGACGCCGCGCGCGCCTCGGTCACAAGCCGGTCGACCTCGGGCAGCGCGCAGTACTCCTTCTTTCCGAGGATCTCGAGCATCTTCGCCGTGTCGCCCGCCGTCGCGGCCGCGTCCAGTTCCTTGCGATCCGCGGCCCAGTAGTTCGCGTAGTACGCCCAACTGTAGACGTCCGGCGTCTGATTCGCGCCGACGCTCACGATGTAATACGCGTCGAAGTTGCCCTGGCTCAACCGCTCAAAGAACGTCACCCGCTCGAACTGCTCGGGCGTCACGCCCACGCCGATCGCGCGCCATTGCTCCTGAACGATCTGCGCAATCGCAGGCGCCGTGCCCGTGTTCGACGTCGTGAATCCGATCGTAAACCGCACCGCAGGTCCGTCGCCGTCCGGGTCCTTGTACCCGGCCTCGTCGAGCAGCTGCTTTGCGCGCTGAATGTCGAACTGGTATTTCGTGACCGCAGGCTCGTAGGCCCACGACTCGGGCGGCATGATCGCGTCGGCTGGCCGCGCCTGGCCCTGGATGACGGTGGAGATGACCTGGTCCCGGTTGAGGGCGCACGCCAGCGCCTGCCGCACCTTCACGTTGCGCAGCACTTCGTCCGTCGTGTTCAGGCCGATATGCGCGATGTTCGTTCCCGGTCCCTTGATGACCTGCAGGTCGGGATCGGTCGCCATCTTGGCAATGGTGTCCGGCGCAAACCCCGAATTGATCGCGAGGTCCACGCCGCCGCTCTTCAGCTCGAGCTCGCGCGTGTTGTTGTCCGTGACAACGCGGACACGCAGCTTCTTGATTGCCGGGGCGCCTTGCCAGTAGTCCTCGTTCGCTTCGAGCTCGATCGTCTGTTCCGATGCGTCGACGACCTTGAACGGTCCCGTGCCGACGGGCAGTCCCTTGCCCGCGTTCGGCACGTTCACCATCACCGGGATCGCCACCAGGTCTCCAAGCAGCTGGTAGTACGGCTCTCGGCAGTGAAAGATCACCGTCAGCGGATCCGGCGTCTCGATCGACTCGATCCGCGCAAACGACGCGGCGACTGGCGACTTCAGCTCGGGCGAGGTGATGCTCTCGTACGTGAACTTCACGTCATCGGACGTCAGCTCGCGCCCGTTGTGCGTCTTGATCCCCTTTCGCAGGTGAAACGTGAACGTCCTTGCATCCGGCGACTGTTCGAACGTCTCGGCAAGGTGCGGCACGTATTCGAACCGCTCGTTCTTGCGCACCAGCGAATCGAAGACGATCGAATGGAGCCGCGCCGAGACGCTGTCGACCGACCCGAGCCGCGGATCGAGGCTCTTGGGCTGCGACTCGACGGCGATGACGACAGCACTGCCACCGCCTGAGATCGTCGAACACCCTCCGAGCGCGAGAACGACGGCGACAACGACTACGAGCGCGATTCTATGGCTCACGTGCAATCTCCCGGTCGGTTGGCGCTGCGTGCGAGCGCTAGCCCGCCCACGGCACCTGCGCGCGCGACGACACAACCTGCGCGGAGAACTGCGCCATGCGCTCCTGCAGTCTCGTGTGGGTTCCTTCGTTGAAGATCAGCGATCCGAGAAGCGCCGACTTGACGCGGGCGATCCGGTCGAGCCCGCGCTTGCGGCGTGCCGGACTGATGCGGCCGGATTCAGCGGCCTCGATGAGCGCCTCGCGGGCTTCGCGAACACGATCCGACGTCTGGCAGACGAGCAGCATGTCGTTTCCGGCCTCGACCGCAAGCACGCATGCCTCGGCAAAGTCGCCGATCTCGGTGATCGCGCCCATCTCCATGTCGTCCGATATCGCGAGACCCCGAAAGTCGAGCTCGTCGCGCAGGAGCGTCGTGACGACGTTCGGCGACAGCGAGGCGGGAATCTTCTCGGTTCCGTCGAATGCGGGATAGTAGGCGTGTGCAACCATCACCACGCCGAGCCGCGAATTGATCCGCGTGATCAGCTCGGCGTACGGCCGCAGGTCGTTCGACCGCAGCACCTCGCCGTCGCGCTCCACCGTCGGGAGTTCCTTGTGCGAATCGACAAAACTGTCGCCGAGACCCGGGAAGTGCTTTCCGCACGCGATCACGCCGCCCTGCTGCAGCCCTTCGAGGTAGGAGCCGGCGAATCGTATGACCTCGGACGTCGTCGAACCGAAATAGCGTCCCTTGAGCGCGTTGTCCGCGTCGGGGTGCACCTCCAGGTCGAGCATCGGCGCGAAGTTCATGTTGAAGCCGAGGTTTCTGAGGATCTCGGCCGTCATCGATCCGAATCGGCCGGCCATTGCGGCGTCGTCCGTCGCGCGGATGTCGCCTGGCGCGGGCATCGGCTCGCCGATCTTCTTGAGCCGGTCGACGGGCCCGCCTTCCTGGTCGATGCTGATGATGGGCGGAATCCTGAGCGTCGCGCGGATCGCCGCATTGAGCTCGGCGACCTGGCGCGGCGACTCGAGGTTGCGGGCGAACAGGATCACGCCCCCAGGCTGCACTTCGCGAAGCAGCGCGCGCGTTTCGGCGTCAACCGTTGGGCCGGGAATCCCGACGAACAGGATCTGACCAATTCGCTCGCTGAGCGTCATACGCCTTTGGCCTGCCCCCTGTGCCCTGCCGCGTGCACGAGCGCGTGCAGGCTGACGTCGTACGGTGCGCGCGCGACGCCCTGTTCGGTGATGATCGCGGCCACATAGCGGTTCGGCGTGACGTCGAATGCCGGGTTCAACACGGTGATCCCTTCGGGCGCCAGCACGCGCTGCCCTACCGTCGTCACCTCGGTGATGTCGCGGTTTTCGATCGGAATCTCGTCGCCGGTCGGGCAGTTCAGATCGACCGTCGAGGTGGGCGCGGCAACATAGAACGGAATGTTGTTCTCGTGTGCGAGCACCGCCACGCTGTAGGTGCCGATCTTGTTGGCGACGTCGCCGTTGGCCGCGATCCGGTCCGATCCGACGACGACACAGTCGATCTTGCCGGCCTTCATGAAATGGCCCGCCATGTTGTCGGTTATCAGCGTGACGGGGATCGAGTCCTTGTGGAGCTCCCACGCGGTCAACCGCGCGCCCTGGAGAAACGGACGCGTCTCGTCGGCGTACACCGCGACGTTCTTGCCTGCCTCGACTGCGGCCCGGATGACGCCGAGCGCCGTGCCGTAGCCTGCCGTCGCAAGCGCTCCGGCGTTGCAGTGCGTCAGCACGACGCCTGATTCCGGCAACAGCTCGGCCCCGAATCGGCCCATGTCGCGATTCGCCTGGATGTCCTCGGCATGCATTGCGATGGCTTCGTCGACCAGCCGCTGCTGAAGCGCGGCGTTGTCGGCGCCTGCCGCACGCGCGTCCCGAGCAACGTGTCGCATTCGCTCGATGGCCCAGAACAGGTTGACCGCGGTCGGACGGGTCCCGGCGAGCGTCTCGTAGACAGGCTCGAGCGCCTTGTCGAAATCGTCCCGAGGAAGCCCCGCGTCGATTGCCTTTGCGCCGAGCGCGACGCCCATCGCAGCCGACACGCCGATCGCTGGCGCGCCGCGCACGACCATGTCGCGGATGGCGTCGGCAACTTCCTGGTAGGTGGCAAATACCGGGTACTTCTCTTCGCCGGGCAGCAGGCGCTGATCGATCATGCAGACGCCCGCATCGGTCCATTCAACCGTCTTGATCATTTCGACCTCGTAATACGCGTTCGAGACAAGCCGTGATGATACCCAAGCCGTTCGGTAGCTGTCCACGAATGCTCCGCCCATTTCGCGAACCTCGTCCGAATCGTGGAACACCGGTGCACGTTGACTCCTTCGTATAAGGCCCCTAGGATGACGACATCGCGGCCGGCCCCTGTACCACGCCCCTTCATACGACCTCGGCGCGCGGCCCGACACACATCCACACGACCGTCTCACCGAATTCGCACTCTTCCTATACCCCCGTGGGAGGGACGGTCCATGAATACTCGTCCACAGTCGCTGTCAAAGTCACAGTCACACCGCCACGTCGCCGCCGTTCTGCTCGTTCTTCTGACGGGCACGGCAATCTCTTCCGGGTTGGTCAACGTCGTGCTGGGGCACGCGGACACGGGCCGTCTCGTGTCGATCGCTGCCGACGACTTTGACGAGGACGGCGTCCCCGACCTGGCGTGCGGAGTCGTCTTGCAGGCGGGCGGCCTCGTCCAGGTTCGGCGCGGACTTGCGAGCGCGATCTATCGCCGCCCGGACGAGCCGGCCCCGCAGTCGCCGTTCGGCCCGGTGAGCTCCGCGGCCCGGTCAGCCGTCGCGCCGGAGTGCGTCGCGGCGGGCGATTTTGACAACGACGGTCATCGCGACGTCGTTGCCGGCGCGTTCGACAGCGCGCGTCTGGCGCTCCTGCCCGGAAACGGACGCGGTGAGTTTGCGGACGAACGCTTCATCCAACTGCCCGGTCGACTGACGGCCCTCGGGTCCGGAGACGTGAACCGCAGGGACGGCCTGGCGGACATTGCCGTTGGGGTTGCCAGCGACCTCGGACCGCAGCTGCTTGTGTTCGAGGGCCCGGATGGCGCCGAGCGCGCTGTTCCGGAGGTCGTCGCGCTTCCCGATGCGGCGCGATCCATCGCCGTCGGTCAGGTTGACGAAGACCCGTCGATCGACGTCGTCGCCGGCTGCGGCCGTTATCTTGCCGTCGTTCACGGCCAGGATCGAAAACTGGTGGCAGGTTCGGACGGCTCCCCGACGGAGGGTAAAGCAGCGACGATGACGCTCAGGGAGCTCGCGGAGCCGATCCGCGCCGTCGCCGTGGCCGATCTCGATCGCGACGGCGTCGCGGACATCGGCGTGCTCTTCGTGTCAGGTCGGACCGAGTCGTTTCACCGCGCGTCGTACGCGGCGCCCGTTCCGGACGTCGCCACGCCCGTCGATCGCGACCTGCCCGGCCTGGGAATGCCGGCCACGGCCGGTCTCGTCGCGGCTGCCGAGCGGTCGAACGTGGACAGCGTCATTGCCGCGCTCCCGATGAGGCTCAACTCTGACGCCCGGCCCGATCTCGTGACGGTTGTTCGGGGACACGAGGAGCCGCAGTTCGACGTGTCGCAGCCGGCCGCCGTCTTTGTCGTCACGTCGACGGATGACTCGGGAGCCGGCTCGCTTCGCGACGCGATCGAGCTCGCCAATTCGAGCGAGGGACTGGACTCGATCACCTTCGCGATTTCCGGGAGCGGCGTCCACACGATCTCGCCGCTCACAGCCCTGCCCGACGTCACCGATCCGGTGACGATCGATGGAACGACCCAGCCTGGTTATGACGGCGTCCCCCTCGTCGAGCTCGACGGAACGAACGCGGGCGATGACGCCTCCGGTCTTCACATTCTGGCGGGCGGGAGCGCAGTGCGCGGACTGACGATCAACAGGTTTCGCCGCATGGGAGACGGCATCGGCGGGCGGGGTGTGTTCCTCGACGTCGGCGCGGGGAACATCGTCGAAGCCTGCTACTTCGGCGTGGATTCGACGGGGACCGTCGAGCGGTCAAACGCGTATTCCGACGTGTACGTCTACGAGTCCGCCGGCAACACGATCGGGGGGACGGTTGCCGATGCGCGCAACGTCATTTCAGGGAACTGCTCGGATGGCTACGGCAACGTCACCATCAGCTATGACGAGAACGTCACCGACAACGTCGTCGTCGGGAACTACATCGGCACCGATGTGACCGGGACGCTCGACCTGAGCACGACGGGTGGCGGCGTGTACGTCGGAGGCGGCCCGAACAATACCGTAGGCGGAACCAGTGCTGGCGCACGCAACGTCATTTCGGGCAACGGGAGCGACTACAATGGCGCGGACGTCGGCGTCATCGGGGTCACGAACTGCCTGGTTCAGGGCAACTTCATTGGCACGGACCCGACCGGCCAGGTCGGCGTGGGGACGAGTCCGAACGGCACGTGCGTCGGGCTCGACGCGGGGGCGGCGAACAACACCATCGGCGGCACCGCGGCGGGAGCCGCAAACCTCATCGGATTCGTCTTCGAGGGGATTACGATCGGCGAATACCAGGGTCCCACGCGCAACAACGCGTTCCTCCAGAATTCGATCCGTTCGATCGATACCGTCGGCATCGGCCTCGGATACGACTACGTCACGCCAAACGACGCGGGCGATACCGACACCGGCCCGAACGACTTTCAGAACTATCCGGTGCTGACGTCCGCCACGTCGACGGGAGACAGCGTGACGGTCAGCGGGCGGCTGAACAGCACGGCGAACACGTCATTTCGCGTCGAGTTCTTTGCGAACACCGAGGCGAGCAGTTCCGGCTTCGGTCCGGGCGAGACGTACCTCGGAAGCGGCAACGTGACTACCGACGGGACCGGAAACACCGACTTTTCGATCACGCTCCCGGTGTCGCTGCCTGCCGGTGTGTCCGTGACGAGCACCGCCACCAGTTCGGCTGGAAGCACCTCCGAATTCAGCTTCTGCGTCGAACTGGCGCTTGAGTGGCAACCGCCCGACACGAACAGTTCCGACCCGAACCCGCCGCCGCGGAACCTGACGGCGCAGAACCTCTCCACCGGCCTGCCCAGCTCGGCGCGCCCCGCGAGCGTCTTCGTTCCGCGCGGGGGTGGAGTGACGGGCTACAACGTGTACCGGTCGAACCAACCCAACGTGCAGGCGAACGCCGCGAACTACTTCACGTCGGTTCCTCCATCCCAGACGGCGGCGAACGCGACGATCTTTGTCGGCGGCACGTTCTTTGTCGTGACGGCGACATATCCCGATGGAGAGAGCGGACCGTCGAACGAGGTCATGACGGGTGTTCCGCCGACGCTCGCGTCCGTGAAGGCCAGCGGTTCAAAGGTGGTCGCAAAGGGCACGGATTTCGTCGACCCGGTATTCGTTACGATCGACGGGATACCGTTCCAGTCGCCGGCGAAGCTCAAGGGCGGTGGAACAAAGGTCGTGCAAAAAGGTCTGCTCGTCACGGGTGAATCGGTCGCGAGCTACGCGCGCTCACGCGGAGGAACGGTGGCGGTGCTCTACCGGAATCCGACGGGCGGCGTCGCGGGGAAGAGGGTGTCGGTGGCTGGGGCGTCGAACAGGTAGCGATTTTCCCGGGCGTGGGCGACCCCTACAGGGTCGCCCCGGATTTCTCCGCATACCCGGGGTCGTCGTCGCTTCGCTCCTCGACCCCGGGCTATTTTCCGGCACCCTTTCAGGGTGCTCCAGAACGACAACGGATGGTTCCGCGCACCCCGAAGGGTGCCGGCGTGCCCGACCCTTTCAGGGTGCTGCGGACGGAGCAACGGTTGACCCCGAGCACCCCGATGGCGTTCCGGCGTGCCCGACCCTTTCACGGTGCTTCGGACGGAGCAACGAATGATTCCGAGCAACACGAAGTTCGGCTCCGAGCACCCCGAAGGGGTGCCTGAAAATAGCCGGGGGTCAAGGAGCGCGGAGCGCGACGACGACCCCCGGTGCCGCAAAATGGCGATCGGACCCTGAAAGGGTCCGGCCCAGGCAACGGAGCGCGCGCCTACCGATACAACAACCGGAATGCCGCCGAACCGTCCGCCGTCGCGCGCAGCCGCACCGCTCCGCCCTCGCACGCAATCCGCATCGCATACGCGGCCTGTGACGACACCAACGGCTCGTCGAACAGCACGAACAGGTCGCCGCGTGGCGTCACCGTCCGCACCCGCGCCGCCGCCTCGAGCACCACCTCGCCCGCCTCCCCGCCCACAGCCTCCGCGGCGCACAGCGTCACGCGAACCACAGCCGCAGACGCGTCGCCCTCAATCTGAAGCGCCACGCCGCCAAGCCCGTCGTGCGTCGCACGGAACGACGCCGTCGCCGGCGTGTCCGGCGCGACCTCGACAACGCTCCCATCCGCCGCACTCGCCCCTGCAACCGCGCGATACCCATCCGGCCGCGTGACGTCGAGTGAAAAATCCTCGTGGACCAGCGTCAGGTTCGGGTTGTAGTACGGGTCCCGGAACAGCTCCTCGTTCCAGCGCTCGATCATGTAGTCGATCTCGCGCGCATTCAGGTCGTACCCCCGGCTCTCGGACTCGTAGTGCAACAACGTCGCGTACGGCGTCCACACCACGAGATACCCATGCGCGCGCACGCGCAGGCAGAAATCGACGTCGTTGAACGCGACCGCGAGATTCGCCTCGTCGAATCCGCCCACCTGGTTGAACACCGACAGGCGGACCAGCATGCAGGCCGCCGTCACCGCGCTGTAGTTTCGCAGGAGGTTCAGCGCCTGGAAGTACCCTGGCGCGTCCTTTGGGAACTGTTTGTGCGAGTGGCCGGCGACGCCGCCGATCCCGAGCACCACTCCCGCGTGCTGGATCTTGCCGCTTGGAAAGATCAGCTTCGCGCCGACGATTCCCACCGACGGTCGCTGCCCGTGCTCGACCATCGCTCGAAGCCAGCCCGGATCGAGCGGCTCGACGTCGTTGTTCAGCAGCAGCAGGTACTCGCCGCGCGCCTCGGCTGCCGCGACGTTGTTCAGACGCGAGAAGTTGAACTCGCCGTCGTCGCGAATCACCCGGTGTGTCGACGCCGCGAGGTACTCGAGCGTCTCGGCCTCCTTGCTACCGTTGTCGACGATGATGATCTCGATGTTCCGGTAGTCCGTCCTGTTCTCGAGCCCGTCGACGACGTTGCGCAGCAGGTCCAGCCGGTCCCGTGTCGGAATGATCACCGTGACGAGCGGTTCGTCGACGACGTGCCGCACGACGTGGAACGTCGTCGGCGTCGCCCCGTCGCCCACGGTTCCGGCGATTCCGCGGCGCTCGAGCGCCTCGGTGATCGCGCGCTTCGAGCGATCGTGCGCGTACGACTTGTTCGAGACGTCGACGGCCGTCGATCCCTCCAGCTGGCGCCAGTGGTACAGGATCATCGGGACGTGGACGATCCGTTCGGTCTCTTCGGTCGCGCGCAACCACAGGTCGTAGTCCTGGCTCCCCTCGAACCCGAGCCGGAATCCGCCGAGCCGGCGCACCAGGTCCGCGCGCATCACCGTCAGGTGGCACGTGTACATGAGCGACAGAAACAGGTCCGGCGACCAGTCCGGCTTGAAGAACGGGTCGTGGCGGCGTCCGCGCGCGTCGTACTTGTCCTCGTCCGAATACAGGATGTCGGCATCGGTTCGCGCGATCGCCGTCGCCATCTCGAGCAGCGCATCGGGAGTGATCTCGTCGTCGTGGTCCAGAAACGCCACATACTCGCCCGACGCGAGGCCGAGCGCACCGTTCAGCGCCTCCGAGATCCCGGCGTTCTCGAGCCCGCAGCTGACCACGATCCGCGGATCGTCGGCCGCCGCCCGCGCGAGCATCTTGCGGATGTGCGGCTCGCGCGACGCGTCGTCGAACAGGCACAGCTCCCAGTCCGGGTAGTACTGGCGGCGCACCGACCGGATCGTCGCCTCGAGCACGTCCGCCGGCGTGTTGTACACCGGCGTGATGACGCTGATCTTTGGCCGTCGCTCGAGCAGCGCCACACTCCGGGCAGCGCGCTCGGGATCGTAGCGGATCGCTTCGCACTCCTTTGCCCACTCTGCGTACGTCATCGCGGCACGCACCGGGGGCGGGCCCGCGCTGATCGCGCCGACGGACGGCTGCGTGCGGCGGAACTTCTGCAGCAGCGGCAGCAGCACACCGTGCTTGAACCTTCCGTACTTTGACAGCAGCCGCCAGCCGAGCGTGTTCAGGATTCGTTCGAGCTGGGCATTCTTTTCGCTGAGGATCGCCTGCGTGGCCGTCAACTCGGCCTGCAGCGCGGCGATCTCGCGCTTCAGCGCGCTGACTTCGTCCTGCGGAGGGCCAGATTGCCGTTTGCGGTTGGTTGAATCGTCATTCATCGCCGGGTGGAGAGGTCTCGAACTATAGACCACCCGCTCGGCTTCAACCTAACGCCAACTGCAGACAGCTCACCACTTTGGTGTCGACCCGTTCCAGTCGCCTGTGACGGGCACGACGCCCGCCGGGCCGTACGTGAACACGATGTCGGCCGCGCCCGGCGAGTTCGAGTTCCTGAGGAACCACGCGCCGGTCGCGGGGATGTAGATCCCGACCGTCACGAGCCCGTCGTTGTTCCAGTCGCCGACCACGGGCGTCGAATTCGCCGGTCCGTAGTTGAACGCGAGGTCGGCCGCACCGGGCGAGTTCGTGTTCCTGAGGAAAAAGTTGCCGGACGTCGGCTGGTACAACCCGATCGTGTCGACGCCGTCGCCGTTCCAGTCTCCGGAAAGAGGTATGTACCCTCCGCCGCCGGCGCCGAATGTGAAGGCGAGATCCGCGCCGCCGGGCCCGTTGCCGTTCTTGAGGAAGAACGTCCCCGTCGACGGCAGGTACAGCCCGATCGTGTCGACGCCGTCGCCGTCCCAGTCGCCGGTGAGCGGGACGTATCCCTGACCGCCGCTGCCGAACGTGAACACGATGTCGGCAGGGCCCGGCGTGTTCGAGTTTCTGAGGAAGAACGCGTTCGTCGCCGGGTCAAAGAGGCCGATCGTCTCGATGCCGTCGCCGTCCCAGTCGCCGACGAGCGGCGTCAGCGTCGAGCCGGACGGCCCGTACGTGAACACGAGGTCCGCCGCGCCGCCCGAATTGTCGTTGCGCAGGAACCACGCTCCCGTCGCGGGGACATAGATCCCCACCGTGTCGGCGCCCGACGCCGCGCCGCCAAGAAGCTTCCTGTTGCCCGACGTGTCGTACACCGCAACCGTCAGGCTGTGCGTCCCGGGTCCGAGACCCGACGGGTTGTACGTTGTGGTGAACCCGGCCTGCGAACAGTCCGGATACCCCGGATTGAGGTCGCGGATGTCGGGACGGAACACTGCCATCGTGGGCCGCGCGACGGGCGTTCCGTCGACGAGCACCTGCACGGACGCGACCTGCACGTTGTCGAGCGTCCATCCGGTCACGTTCACGATGCCGCTCGAGTTCGTCACCGTGTTTGCGGTCTCGAGCGCGCCAACCGGCGCCGTCGTGTCGGCCGCGCCGGCGTTGTTGACCACCAGTCGTCCCGTGGCGTAGCGGCGGGTGGTGTTCAGCCCGTCCGTGATCACCGCATAGATGTAGTACGTACCGTTCGCGACACCGCGCGTGTCCCACACATAGACGTTGTTCGCGTCGTTCTCTTCGAGTCCCGACGCGATCAGCGTGCCGTTGAAACCGACGGCGTCGTTGTCGCGGTAGAGCGAAATGGTCGCGTTGTCGTCCGGATCGCTCGCGTTCCATGTGATCGCAAACCTCCCGTTCGACTCGTCGTCGGCAGCGATCTTCACGTCGTCGATGAAGAACTCGCGCGGCGTCGGGAACTCATGCGGATCGATCCGGAAGTACTTCATCGTCCCGTTCCACTGCATCGAGCCGCCGCCGTCCTTGACGAGGGTCGTCAGGTCGAAGACGAACGTGTTGAGCCCCGGATTGACGATGATGTCCTCGCTGGTTTGCGGGCTTGCGTCGCCTGCCGTGCGCTGGAAGAAGACGCGCGCGACCGACCCGGCCGCGACGTCGCGCGGCCCGGTGATCGACATCCGGAACGTCAGGTTCTTGTACCTGTTGGCGTCGATCGGCTGCGTCGTGTTCTCGAACAGGTAGAACACCGCCGGATCCGCGTTGCCGTTCGGGTTCTGGCCGCGCATGTAGTCGCCGCGCACGCCCTCGACGACCACGTCGCGCTGGTACTGTGGGAAACCGCCCGCAAGCCCCGTCGTCAGCTGCACATCCGACGCCTCGGCCATGTTCCACGGGTTGTTGCGGATGAACGCCGCGTAGTCGAGCCCGCCCGACGCGTCGGGCTGCAACAGGGTGAGCAGCGGCGGCGTGTCGACCGTGAGCGGCCCCGAGCTTGTCGATGTGATCGTCACCGGTGCAGAGGCGAGTGCCGCAAGGCCCGTGTTGACGGAAACCCAATCGATCGAGACACTTACGCCCGACGTGGTCGCGGGATCGATCCGGATGAGCCGGATCGGCCCCGTCCAGTTCGGGTCTGCGCCGAGGTTGACCGTGTAGACGCCCGACCCCGCCGACGCCGACAGAAAGTTCGTCGAATGCGGCGTGCCGTCGGCGGTCTGCCAGAAGACCTGGTACTGCTGCGCCGAGCCGAGCGTCATCTGGAACGAAATACTCTTGAAGACGGTCGAGTCGATTCGATCGGGACCCGACAGCGGCACGTTCATCTGCAGGTACGGATCGTTGGAGTTCGTCGTCCCCGAAAACACGCCGCCCGAAACTGTCGCCGACGAGAAACCGCTCGTGAAGCTCACGTCTGCAGAATTCGACATGTCCCACGGGTCCTCGAGCTGCAGCGACGCGTAGTCGCGCGACAGTCTTCCCGTTACGAAATAGTTCTGCGGAGCGTATTTCGCCAGCTGCAACACGGCGCTCGTCGCGGTGTCCTCGCGCAGGTTTGTCGCGAGCCTGTCGATGTACCCATTGCCAAAGTTCGCGTCGTCGTCGAGATACAGATCGATCGCCGCATTGGACCCTGCGTCGGCAGGCGTGAACATCGTGGTGTAACTCGTCGAGGAATCGCCGGTCGCCGTCAACCGAACCCAGTCGATCTGGAATGTCGATCCCGAGACCGTCGACGGATCGAGCCGGATACCCGTTGCGGGCTGGCCGGCCCATGACGTGACGTCGCCGGACTGAATGATCGTCGTCGCAAGATCGATCGTGTAGACGTGCCATCCGGGCGTGGTCGCCACGAACTCGGACGACGCGAAATTGATGCTCTGCGAGGCGCCCGTATACCAGAACACCTGGAACGAGCTGGCCACGCTCACGTTCATCCGGATCGAGAACAGGTGATACGTCGTCGTGTCGATCGGGTAGGTCTTGCCGGTCTTTCCCTGGCGCTGCGATCCGCCGATTCCCGGATCCAGCAGAAACACGCCCGGATCGGCGGTCGCCGCCGTCGCCGAGAAGACTCCGCCCGCCACGTCCTGGCCCGTCACGTTCTGCGACTCGTTGGTCGCGACGTCCGTCAGTTCGTTCATGTCCCACGCGTCCGCGATCTGTTCAGTCGCAAAGTCGCGCCCGGCGGCGATCCGGTCGCCCGCGCCGTTCGGCTCGTTGATCGTGAGCGACAACCCTGCCTGCGCATGCACGTGCACGGGAGTGACGAAGGCGAACGTGACGGCGACGACACACACGGCCGCAACGGATAGACGCGATTGGCGGTTCATTGGAACTCCTCCTCGACGGGGACCCGGGGACGTTCGGGTCGTGCCGTGCGGCACCGCGGTGTGCGGAAAACAGCTACGGGATCAGCGCGGAGAGCGAAATACAGCGGGAGGGGCCGTGTCCGCGGCTCTGTCGGAACGCTCGCCGGGATTATGCCATACGCCGCTCGGAGGGCTCCCCTTTTCGCAGATCCGCAACTCATGGGAGACTTATCGGCACTTCAGCCTCCGGACATTGCATGCTCAACTCCGTAAAGCGCCTTTTTTCGAACCGACGTCCCGCTCCGACGATCCAGCTCGAGACATCGCATCCGGTGATGCGCGCCGAGCCGGATCGGAGTTTTCTGTGGCTCGACGCGCCCGACGGTCCCGAGGTTCTGAAGCAGCGCATCCGCAGCGGCGAGATCACCGAGGCCGAAGGCGAGGCGCTCTCCCGCTGGTGCACCGACGGCTATGTCGTGTTCGAAGGACTGATTCCGCCGGACCTGATCGACGCGGCGCTCGATGATCTCGACCGGTTCTGGCGGGAACGCGCGCCGATCTCGATCGACCTGCTGACGACCGGCGAGCGGACGACGATCGACGCGGCCGACCCGTCCGCGCGATCCGCGCCGTACAAGGCCAACGATCTGTACCTCTACTCCGAGAACGTCCGGAAGATCTTTCTCGATGAGCACATCATCCGCTTCGGCGAGCTGCTGTTCGGCGACAAGGTCGTCGGCTGCAACTCGCTGATGTTCGAGTACAGCACGCAGCAGCCCGCGCACGTCGATCACATCTACATGACGCCCACGCCGGCGCGGCGGCTGTTCGCATCGTGGGTCGCGTGCGAGGACATCCTCGCCGACTCGGGTCCGCTCGAACTGTGGGCGGGCAGCCATCGCCTTGCGCCATATGACTTTGGCGACACGGGATATCACTACGCGCCGGAGCTCGACGCGGAGCACTCGCGCTACATCGCCGACGCCAAGGAGCGGTTCGCCCGACACGAGTTCCTTGCGAAGAAGGGAGACGTCCTGCTGTGGCACGCGATGCTCGTGCACGGCGGCGGACCGATCCGCACCGAAGGCGCGACTCGAAAGAGCATGGCGTTCCACTATTTCAGCCGTGAATGCACCGGCGACGTGGGTCTGGCGTCGTACGGGAACGCGCTCTACATGACCAAGGGAGTTGCGCCGACCGCGTAGCCTGCGGGGCTCGCGCACGCGCACGATCCGAGTCATGTTCGAACCCGGCACAGAGATCCGCCAGGCCCGGCCGCTCGAACCGCCGGAACCGCCGCCGTCCGAAGCGGTGATCGTCCGCAGGCTGCGGAGCCGCATCTGGCCGGCGATCGCGGATCTGGCGAGCACCGAGGTCTACGTCCTCTCGTCGGCCATCGCGTTCAACGCGCTGCTGTCGTTCTTTCCGTTCGTGATCCTGTTGATGGTGATCTGCAGGAACGTTTTGCGATGGCCGGAAGGCTACGACGCCATCATGACGCTGCTGCAGCAGGACTACCTGCCCATAAATCAGGATTTCATCGTCAAGAACCTGAGGACGGTCGTGGAGACCAAGTTCCAGCAGGCGGCGTTCCTGTCGATTTTTGCGCTGGCGTTCACCAGCTCGGGGCTGTTCGCACCGATCGAAATGGCGCTCAACCGAGCGTGGGGTGTTACCGAACATCGGTCTCTCGTTCGCGGACGACTGATCGCGCTTGGGCTCGTCGTCGGTTGCGGGGTCCTCGCAATGGGCTCGGTGACAATCACTGCGTACAGCGACAACATGCTCCACAACTGGCTGGGAACATTCGCCGACTTTGCGCCCGTCCGTGTACTGAGCGCGATCGTGCTCAGGATCCTGATCTTCCCGATTACGGTTTCGATCTTTTTCCTGGTGTACTACGTGCTGCCGAACACGCGGATCTACGTCCGCGAAGTGCTTCCGGTGGCCATATTTGCGGGACTCCTGTGGGAGGCCAGCAAGTACCTCTTCATCTGGGTGGCGCCGAACCTCGGCTTTCGCGACGTCTACGGGCCGTTCTACCTGTCGGTCACGCTGGTGACATGGGCGTACATCTCGTCGATGATCCTGCTGCTCGGGGCGAACCTGTCGAAGAAACGCTAGACCAGCCGATCAGACGAAGATCCGCACGATCAGGAAGCTCACCGCGGCGATCGCTGCACTTGCAGGAATCGTCAGGATCCACGCCCAGACGATCGTACCGGCGACGCCCCACTTGACCGCCGACAGACGGCGTGTCGCTCCGACGCCCATGATCGAGCCCGTGATCGTGTGCGTCGTGCTGACGGGGATTCCAAAGTACGTTGCTCCGAGGATCGCGAGCGCGGCGCCGGATTCCGCAGCAAACCCGCCGACGGGGCGCAACTTCGTGATCTTGGAGCCCATTGTGTGGACAATGCGCCACCCGCCCGACAGCGTCCCGAGGGCGATCGTCGCATAGCACGCGACGCTTACCCACAATGGGATCTCGGTCGTCGCGTTCGAATTGATGTTCGCCGCGACGAGGACACCCGCGATGATTCCCATCGTCTTCTGCGCGTCGTTGCCGCCATGGCTCAGGCTGATCAGCGCGGACGATACAAGCTGCCCCTTTCGAAAGAACGAGTCGACGCGCCCCGGCGACCACTTTGCAAAGATCCGGACGACGAGGACCATGATCGTGAAGCCAAGCAGCATGCCAACCAGCGGCGACACGACGATAAAGATGAGCGTCTTGGTCCAGCCCGCGGGGATGATGACGCCGAACCCGGCCGCAGACATTGCCGCTCCCGCGTACCCGCCCACGAGCGCGTGCGACGAGCTCGACGGAAGACCGAAGTACCACGTGATCAGGTTCCACGTGATGGCGCCGATCAGCCCGCACAGGAGCACCCACAGGCGCCAGTCTTCGCGGACGACCTTGATGTCGACCATCCCGCCGCCGATCGTCTTGGCGACCGCCTCGCCGACGACGAACAGCGCGATGAAGTTGAAGAACGCCGCCATCGCGACGGCTGCGCGCGGCGACAGGACGCGCGTGGAAACTATGGTCGCAATGGAGTTTGCGGCATCGTGAAAGCCGTTGGTGTAGTCGAATCCAAGGGCAACGATGACGATGATGACGGTGAAGATGAAGACGGACGTGTCGACGCCGGCAATCGTCGCAAGAAGGGGAGTATGCATGGCGATCCCCTTATGCGTTCTTCATGACGATGGACTCGACGACCTTTGCCACATCCTTGCATCGGTCGATGCCGGCCTCCATCTCCTCGTAGATCTTGACCCACTTGATGACTTCGATCGGGTCCTTCTCTTCGGCGAAGAGCGACTGGATGGCACTCTGCGACGCGCGGTCTCCCTCCTCTTCGAGGAGCTTGATCTTGTCGATGTGCTCACGAATGCCCTTCTTTGATTCGAGCGCGGCGAGCGTCTGCTCGAGCTCGACCACCGAGTCCATCAACACACGCGAAAGCTGTACGGCCGGAGGCGTCGATCGGGTCACGCCATACAACACGGTCAGGCGCGCCATGTCGTTGATCATGTCCATGATGTCGTCGAGCTCGGTCGCAAGCAGGTAGATGTCCTCGCGATCGATCGGCGTGATGAACGTCGAGTTCAGCCGCTCGATGATCGTCGCCGAAATATGGTCGCACTCGAGCTCGACCTGCTTGATCTGGTCGGCGAACCCGGCGTTGTGCGCGATGTCGTCGAACAGGCGGACGAACAGGTCGGCGCCACGGCGGATCGCGCCGACGAGCTCGTTGAGCATCGCAAAGTACTTCACGTCACGTGGAATCAAGGGCATGTGAACTCTCCGTAAACTGACGCAGGGCGGGGATTATAGGAGAGCCCCACCGTTATCGCAAAGGCGCAAAGACGCCAAGCCGCAGAGACCTTGAGCCATGTGACTCTGCGTCTTGGCGTCTCTGCGCCTCTGCGTGTGGTTCTCTTACACGTCGCCCTAGTCGAACGCCTCGGCGTCTGGATACGGGCTGATGAAGATGAACGGGCGGTACCGCGGATGGGCTTCGTCGCCGCGGCGTCGGAGCCTCGGCCTCTCGCCCTGCCCCGGAGGCCGCGAATACTGGCCAGCCACGACGATCGTCCGGGCGACGCCGACGGCGCCAGCCGTCTCGCCGACGAGCCGCACCTCCGCAAGATGCGCGCTGCCGAGCAATTGCGCGAGCTTCCAGTAGCCCGTCTCGCGTGAGACGTCTATCTGCACAATCTTTGCCGCGCCGTCTGCGTCGTGTTCGAAATAGGTCGCGAGAATCCGCACTCGGTACTCACCAACTCGGCGCCTCAGGTCGCCGGCCCGCGCACAGTATAAAGCACAATCCAAAAAGTCGGGTCGCTTTGCGGCCCGAGCCCTTTCGGTCTATAGTCGCGACCATCGCAACACTTGGGCAGCACGAGCGGGCGGACTATGCCAAACACAAAGTGTCGCATCCTGATCGTTGACGACAATGCCACTGTACGTGAACTCGTTGCGGACCACTTCAAGGGGCAGGGCTTCACGACGATGGAGGCCAAGGACGGCATCCAGGGTCTCGACGCCGCGCTGAAGGGACTCGCCGACGTCATCATCCTCGACGTCAACATGCCAGGAATGGACGGATTCGCCGTCTGCCGCGTGCTCCGCGAGCGGGGGAACACCACGCCGATCATCATCCTGACCGATCGCGTGACGCTCGACGACAAGGTCACCGGATTCGAGTACGGCGCGGACGACTATGTCGCCAAGCCCTTCAGCGCCGTGGAGTTGGAGCTGCGGGTCAACGCGCTCGTGCGACGTCGCGATCAGTCCGCGCCGGGCGGACGCGTCCCCCCGCCGGGAAAACAGAAGGCGCTGCACCGCGGTGGTCTCGTCATAGACGTCGAGAAGCGCACCGTCACGCGCGACGGCGAGCTCGTCGACCTGACGCCGATCGAGTTCAACATCCTGAAGCTGCTCGCGTTCAGCCCCGGCAAGGTCTACACGCGCGAGGAGCTGCTCAACCTGATCTGGGACACGAGCTACGAAGGCTACAAGCGCAACATCGATCCGCACATCAACAGGTTGCGCACAAAGATCGAGACGGACGCGCGCGAGCCACGCTACGTCCAGACGGTCTGGGGCGTCGGCTACAAGTTCGGAGAGTAGCGGACGACGGCCGGTTCAGGTCTCCGGAACCTTGAATCCAGGCGGCGGCGCAAGCATCGACGTCGCGCCGGGGCCCGGGCTTCGGAGCTCCGCCGCAATCTCGCGCGCGATCCTGCGCGCCTCGTCGAGCTCCTCGGGCGCGAGCGAGATCGCGCCGACCACCGGATGTCCGCCGCCGCCGTAACGCTCGCATATCTTTGCGATGTTGTGCTCGCGGATCAGCGGGCTCCACGGATTGAATCCTACCGAGATCTTGGACCGCGTCGGCGTGTCGAGCACGCTCACGTTGTACCTGCAGTCCGGGTGCAGGAAGTACGGAATGAACTTGTTGTAGCCTTCGATGTCGAAGCCGGCGACGTCGAAGTACAGGACGTTGTTCCGGTACTCGCCGTGCTCGCGGATGACCTGGATCGACCGGTGGTGCCGCTCGAGCAGCGGCCCGAGCTGTTCGGCGATGTAGGGCATCTCGACGATTTCGGCCAGCGAATGGTGCTGCATGTCGCGCAGAAGGCGCTGGATCGTCTGGGGATTGCGCGTCATCTCGACGACCTGCATCAGCTTGAGCGCGGGCTCGGCGAGGTCGACGGCCGTTTTCGCGTCCGGGTAGAGCGCTCCGTCGATGACGTTCGCCCAGTAGACGAGCCCGTCGAGCTCGGGCCGTTCCCACGAGAAGCGGTCCTTGAGCACTTGCGCGATGAAGAGCGTGCACGACTTCGAATCCGGGTCGTAGAACTTGCGGCCCGACGTGTCGGCGTTGAAGTGCGCTTCGTCCTCGGGTGTCAGAAAGGCGCTCAGGTGATGGTCGAACCACCACGACACGTTCGGGTGCGGGCTGTACTTGAAGTCGACGATGGCGTTCTCGGCGCCGTCGCCGGCGAGGATCACCGCCGGGTCGACGCCCATCCGGGGCTTGTGCGTGACGCCGACGAACTCGATCTCGGCGTCGGGGTCGACGGCTTCGTGAAAGAAGCGCGCGAACACCGCCGCGGAGGCGAGTCCGTCAAAGCAGTTGTCGTGGTAGAGAATTCGCATCGCCGTGGTCGTCGAGAGAATCGGGCATTATAGGGGTGGATTCCGACGGCGGCAAGCAGACCCACACGCAGAGACGCAAAGACGCAGAGCCGCAGAGTCATGCATCGGGCGTCTCTTCGTGTGGTTTCACCCCGTACTCGCTC
>JBGAKX010000055.1:0-26023 GCA_044224215.1 Blastocatellia bacterium | reverse complement strand
GACTCGCGGGACGCCGAGACTGCTCCGCCGGCCGAGCCCGAGCCCCGCTCGCAATCGCTCTTAATAATTATGATAGCCGCGGTGGTCGCGCTCGCGGCCGCGGGATACGGATTGTGGCGGATCCTGCAGCCCGGCGTCGTGACGCCGCCCGTGGCGAACAACGCAAACATTGGAACCGTTGAGGTTCCGCGCGCCGAGCGCACGCTGTCGTACTCGATTCTCGTTCAGCGGTACCGCGACGGGAAGCCGTACGACGAGCCGTTCGTGCTTCCGGGCGAAAGCTATTTCGAGGCCGACGATCAGATCCGTCTGACGGTCGCTACGTCGCAGTCGGGTCACCTGTACATCGTCAACGAACAGACCGGCGCGGAGGGTGCGGCGTCGACGTACAACACGCTGTTCCCGTCGCCGACGGCGAACGCGGGCGTGTCGAAGATCGAGCCTGGAGGCACCGTCGAGATCCCCCGAACCGGATGGTTCAAGTTCGACAAGAAGAGCAAGACGGTCGAGAAACTGTGGCTCGTGTGGTCCGAGCAGCCCATTCCCGAGTTCGAGGCGCTCGAGCGTCTGGCCAACCCGGTCAACAAGGGAGCCATCACAGATCCGCAGCAGGCGGCGTGGGTTGCGCGCTTTCTCGCCGACTCCGCCGCCTCGCGACCCACCGTCACGCGGAACGCCGACGGCAACAAGACCGAGCTCCGCGTCGCCGGAAACACCCTCGTACAGGTGGTACCGCTCGTTCATCGCTGATTTCGCAGGAGACCGGTCGTGCTGAATGCAACGCGTCGAAACCGACCACTCGGAATGCTGTTCGTCGTGACGGCGCTCGTCGCGGCGGTTGCGCTCCCCGTTCGGGCCCAGGCGCCGGGCGACACGACGCGGCAGTTGTGGGACACCGAGTTCGTCGACAAGCGTCCAAAGCCCGCGCAACCTGCGCCAAAGAAGAAGCCCCGCACCTACAAGCCGGCGCCGACCGCAACGAATCGCCCGACGGGAACCAAACCGACCGGCACCACGCCGGCCGGCGTGACCGATTCGCTCGTCGGTGTGACATTGTGGCGGTTGCGGCCGTCCGTCGCGTCCGACGGCGAGGGCTCGCGAATGCTCGTGCACCGGCCGGCTGCCACGAACCCGAACGACAAGGTCGCGCTGACGCCCGAGCGTGTCGACATCGGCAAGCCGCTCGTCGAAGGGCAGTTTGTACGGCTCGCGATCGAGTCACCGCGCGCGGGGCATCTGTACGTCGTCGATCGCGAGGTGTATGCGGATGGTTCGAAGAGCGCTCCGGTGCTGATCTTTCCCACGACGCGGCTCAACAACGGCGACAATCGCGTCGAAGCCGGACGCGTGGTCGAGATCCCGGCGCAGAGCGACAACCCCGAGTATCTGACGGTGACGCGCGCGCGGCCGGATCAGGTGTCCGAGTCGATCACGATCCTGGTGGCGCCCGAACCGATCGCCGGCGTGGAGGTGGGTGAGGAGGCGCAGACGCTCAAGCTCGAGACGTTCGAGGAGTGGGAGCGGGCGTGGGCGGTGCCGGCGGAGCGGCTCGAGCTGGAAGGCGGCGAAGGGCAGGTCTACACGGCCCCGGAGGCCAAGGCCGGCGCGGATCCCAAGACGCTGCTGACGCAGGACGATCCGTTGCCGCAGACGTTGTACCGGCTGGCGGTGAAGACGGGGGCTCCGGTGATGGTGACGGTGGTGTTGCCGATCCGGAAGCAAGACTAGCCGCAGATTTTCGCAAATTAGCGCAAATTAGCGGCTTGGTTCCTTGTACACTTCCCGCCCACCGACGACCGTTTTCATGACCTTCACGTCCCCGATCCTCACCGGATCGATCGCAAACAGGTCGTCCGACAGCACCACGAAATCCGCCAGGAATCCCGCTGACAGTCTCCCCTTTACCCCTTCGTCGAACGACGCATACGCGCTCCCGTACGTGTACGCGCGCAACGCCTCCTCGACCGTGACCTTCTGCTCCGGATACCACCCGTCCGGGTTCTTCCCGTCCAGCGTCCGCCGCGTCACCGCCGCATAGATCCCGAGAATCGGCGAGATCGGCGCCACCGTCCAGTCCGACCCGAAGGCCAGCGGAACCCCCGCGTCGATCATCGCCCGGAACGCGTATGTCCCACGCAGCCGCGCCGGGTCGAGTCGTTTCGCCGCCCACCGCCCGTCGTCGATCGCGTGGTATGGCTGCACCGACGCGATCACGCCAAGTCGTGCCATCCGCCCGATCTCGCGCGAGCGCAGGTGCTGCGCGTGCTCGATCCGGAACCGCGGATCGTGCGGCTTTGCCTCGAGCGTCCCGCGATCGCCCGACACCTGCTCGAACACGTCCATCACGATCGCGTTGGCACGGTCTCCGATCGCGTGCACCGACACCTGCAACCCGGCGTCGTTCGCCGCGCGCACACGGTCGCGAAACGCCGCCATGTCCTGCAGCTCGTCAGACAGAAGCCCCGACGTGTTTGGCGCATCGAGGTACGGCGCAAAGAACGCCGCGGTCGTCGACCCGAGCGATCCGTCGGCGAACGCCTTGAACCCCGCGAGCTTGACCCACTCGTCGCCGGGGCCCGACGCCTCGACGATCTTCGCCTGGCGTTCCCAACTCGAGAGCGGCGTGCGGCACGCGACGCGCACCGTGAGCCTTCCTGCCGCCTTTGCCCGCAGGTACGTGTCGTAGTGGTTCCACGCCGTGATGTCTTCGATCGAGGTGACGCCGTTGCGCGCGGCCTCCTTCATCGCCGCTTCGAGAAACCGGTCGAGATCGGCCGGCGACGGGTCGGGAATCGCCGCCCACACCGGATCCATCGCGGCGTCCTTCAGCACGCCAGTCGGCTCGCCGGTCGCCGGGTCGCGCACGATCTCGCCGCCGGGCGGGTTCGGCGTGTCCTTCGTGATTCCGGCGGCCTTCAGCGCCACCGTGTTCGCGACGCCCATGTGCCCGTCGAACCGGTTCACGAACACCGGGTTGTTTGGCGTCACGCCGTCGATCATCTGCCGCGTCGGGAGCGGAGCGCCCGGCCACGCCTCGTGGTCCCAGTCGCCACCGAGGATCCAGCGGCCCGGCGGCTGTTTCGCCGCAAAGTCGCCGAGCGTTTGCGCGAACTCGTCCGTCGATTTCGCGTCGCGCAGGTTGACGCCGAGCAGCGTCTCGCCGCCGCTCACGAAGTGCGTGTGGTCGTCGATGAAGCCCGGCGCGACGAACCTGCCACCCAGGTCCACGATGCGCGTCCTGGGTCCGGTCACGCGCTGGCAGTCCGCGTCGTCGCCGACCGCGAGCAGGATCTGGCCGTGGATGGCGAGCGTGGTCGCCCACGGCCGGTCCGCATCACCGGTCCAGATGTGGCCGTTGCGGTAGACGACGTCGGCCGGCGCGCCGCGCTGCAGCATCTCGTTCATCACCCGCCGGAACATGAAGGGGAGCAACTCGGGCTCGTACGCGACGTCCTTGGTGAAGACGACGCAGATGTACTCGGCACCGTTCGGGAGCTTGATGTACGCCGAGTCGTGGCGCATCTCGCTCGTCCACCCGGCCTTTGAACAGTAAACCGATCCGACCGGCAGCACCGAGCCGCCGAACTCGATCGCCTGCGCGTCGTAGACGCCGGCGTGGCGGTGCGGGTCGCGGCGCATCAGGTCGAGCATCGCGGCGGATCGCGCGGGCGTGATCATCTTGCCCGTTGAAATCTCGTAGATCAGCCGCGCGACGGCGTCGGTCGTCAGCATGTTGCGGCGTTCGCGATTCGGGCCGACCCACTGCTTTTCTCGGCCGTAGGGGCCTTCGCCCCACGGTTTCTGACAGACGTTGATGTTCGTGTAGCCGAGCGATGCGAAGTACCGGTTCGCGACGTTCCGCTTGTCGCCCCACGCGGCGAGGTCGGCGTCGGAGAGCTCGGGGCCGGACGACACACCCGAGATCGTGTCGACGACGAGCGCGGTCGGGTCGTTGCCCGAGTCGACGATCATGTCGCGGATTGCGACGTCGAGCAGGGGCGACGGTTTGACGAGGCCGTCCTCCATCTGGCGTTCAAGGGTTGCGAGGTAGAAGAGCTTGACGACGCTGGCGGGGTAGATGCGTTCGTTCCCGCGGATCGACGCGCGCTTTGGGTTGGCGCGGTCGGTGATGTCGATGACGGTGGCGGCGAGGTTCTCGGGCTTGAGGTTGGCGTATGCGAACTTTTTGACCGCGTCATCGCGAGCGCGCTCGAGGACGGCTTGCATGGCGGGGTCGTCGGTGGGTTGCTGAGCTATGGCGTTGGGTCCTGCAAGAATGGGCAACGAAAGGAGCGAAATCATCACGCAGAGACGCGAAGTGAAGACGCAGAGAGCGCTAAGTCTGTGATGCCTTTGCGTCTTTGCGCCTTCTTTGCGCCTTTGCGTGAAACTCCGACTCATCGCGTCTCGATCCCCTCGGCAATCGACACCGTGATCTTCTGCTTCACGCTCGTCTTCCCGTACGCGAGCGTCACCGTGTACTCGCCCGGCTTCACGAACTTCCGCCCCTCGCCCCCGTACGGCGACAGCACGTCGTTCGACGGCTTCAGATCCCACACCACGCGGTTCAACCCCGGAGTCCCCGGCGCCGACAGGTTCGCCACCGTCTGATCGGCCGCATTCGTTACCGTCAGCTTGATCGGATCTCCCGTGAACTCCTTGACCCACACCCACAGGATCGCGCCCTCGGGCGGGTTCTCTCCGCGGAAGTCGCCCTTTCCGGTCCACGCCTCGTACCCGTCGAGCGGCACAAACCCGACCACCGGCCGCGGCGCGAACAGGTTCGCGGGCGACGCGGCAACGGCCTCGGTCATCGCCTCGAGCGGCGTGATGTCGTCGACGATGTACAGGCTCCGGCCGTGCGTCGCGATGACCAGATCGTGATCACGCGGTTGGATCACCAGGTCGTCGACCATCACCGTCGGCAAGCCGCCGAACGCCATCCAGTGCGCTCCCGCATCGACCGACGCAAACAAGCCGAACTCGGTGCCGGCGAACAGCAGGTTGCGATTCTTCGGGTCCTCCCGAATCACGCGCACCGGCCCGTTCGGCGGCAGATCCGACGCGATGCTCCGCCATGTCTTTCCGCCGTCGTCGGTCCGGTACAGCAACGGCGAGTAGTTCCCCGACCGGAACGCCGTCACCGCAAGGTACGCGACCATCGGATCCGCGTTCGACGGCTCGATCCGGTTCATCCACTGGCCGCGCACCGCTTCCGGCAGACCGGCGCTCAGATCGGTCCAGTGCGCGCCTTCGTCCTCGGTCAACCACAGCTTGCCGTCATCGGTGCCCGCCCACAGCATTCCGGCCTTCAGCGGCGATTCGGCGAGCGTGTAGACGACGCCGTACGTTTCGGCGCCGCTGCCGATCGTGTCGATCTTCTCGGGGTCCCGGGCCGACAGGTCCGGGCTGATCGTCTTCCACTCCTCCGCGCGGTTCGTCAGCTTGAAGACGCGATTCCCGGCCAGGTACATCACGCCCTTCGTGTGGCGGCTCGGGATGAGCGGCGAGTTCCAGTGGAACCGGAAGCCCTTCTGGCCTTCAGCCGGTTCGGGCCTCAGGACCTTCAGCGCGCCCGACTTCAGGTTGAACCGGTGCACGAATCCGGACTGCGATTCGGCGTAGACGATGTTCGGGTCGTCCGGGTCAAAGATGCAGTAGAACCCGTCGCCGCCCCCGATGTTGGTCCAGTCGGAGTTCATGATGCCGTCTTTCGAATGCGTCGCGCTCGGGCCGACCCAGTTCAGGTTGTCCTGCAGCCCTCCGGCGATGCGGTACGGCGTCTGGTTGTCGACAGCGATGCGATAGAACTCGCCTGCCGGGAACTTGTTCAGGTGGTACCAGTTGCGGCCGCCTTCGAACGACTGGTACGCGCCGCCGTCGGTGCCGATGATCAGCCGTTTGGGGTCCTTTGGATCGATCGCGAACGCGTGACAGTCGGGGTGGACCTTGTCAAAGAGGTCCTCGCGCCACGTGACGCCGCCGTCGTCCGACACGTGCAGCGTGTACCCGAGCACGTACACGCGCTTTTCGTTCGACGGGTCGACGCGAATCTGGCTGAAGTAGAACGGGCGCGGGTTGAGCGCGCTCATGCGCCGCCACGACTCGCCGCCGTCGTCGGACCGAAACACGCCGCCCTTCTTGCTGGTGATGTCGTCGGGCCCGGTGCCGCCCTCGTCGCTCTGGATCTCGGCGTAGACGATCTTCGGATTCTTTGCGTACACGGCGAGCGCGATCCGCTGGCTCGATCCGACAAGGCCGTTGGTCAGCTTCTTCCACGTTTCGCCGCCGTCGGTGCTCTTGAAGACGCCGCCGACGTCGTTGCCGCCGGATGCGGCCGGCCCGGCAGTGAACGAATACGGAGTCCGACGCCGCGCATAGAGCGCCGCGTAGAGCGTATTCGGGTTCGACGGATCGATGGCGACGTCGCCGCATCCGGTGACGTCCTTGTTTGTCGGCGCTTCGAGGACGCGGCGCCACGTCGTGCCGCCGTCACTCGTCTTGTAGAGGCCGCGCTCGCCGCCCGGCGTCCACAGGTCGCCCATCGCCGCGACCCACGCCGTCTTTGGATCGTCGGGTTTGACCACGATGCGCGCGACGGTCTTGCTCTCCTTGAGGCCGACGTTCGTCCACGACCCGCCGCCGTCGGTCGATCGGTAGACGCCGTTGCCCCAGCCGGAGCTGTTGCGGTCGTTCGCTTCGCCGGTGCCGACCCACAGGACTTTCGGATCGGATGGAGCGATCGCGATTGCTCCGATCGATGCGACGGCCTGGTCGTCAAAGATCGGCGAGAAGTTGGTGACGTAGTTCTCGGTCTTGAAGATGCCGCCCGTCGCGAGTCCGACGTAGAACGTGCCGGGGTTCGCGGGGTCGATCGCGATGTCCGAGACGCGACCGCTCATGATGGCGGGGCCGATCGAGCGAGCACGGACGCCCTTCAGCTGCGCGGCGGTGACGAACGCCGGCGCGGGCGCGGGTGCGGCAACGGGCGCTGCGGGGGCCGGCTCGGGCTTCTTCTTTCGCTGAGCTGCGGTGGGAATGACGGCAAGTAGTACGAACGCGGACACAAACACAAGCAAGCGCCGAGTGATCATAGTTTTTCAGGTCCTGGGAACGGGATTTCGGCAGAGTAGCACAGGAACTTGCCGCAGATTTACGCAGATCTGCGCAGATTTGCGTGAATCTGCGGCAAATCCTAATGCACCAGCGGGTCGTCGTCCGTCAGCGGCAGCAGATACGCCTCGAATTCGCCCGCACGGTCCAGCACGAACACGACCATCTCGGTCGACGGATCGTACGTCTCGACCGCGATACCGGTGTCGCCCGGCCACTTTCCGCCGACCTGCTCGAGCAACACGGATCCCGGGTACAGATATGCCAGCACCGTCCCCGACTTCTCGCCGCCGACCGTCTGCACTGATCCGCCTTCGTCGATGACGACCGCGCCGCGCCCGTGCTTTGCAAACTTGGCGCGCGCGAACTCCGACAACATCGACTCTCGAACCGGAAGACGCATCGATCGGATTCTACTCCACCGGAGCTCCGCCGAGCGGCGACGGGACGCGGCCGATGCCGGTCTCGCTCAGACTCCCGAGGTAGAGCCGCCCGTCGTGCTCGACGACGTTCGTGACGTTCGAGAACGCGCGCCCCGACGGGTCCTGCATGTCCGCGACGACCTTGCCGCTCTCGTCGAGCCCCAGCAGCCAGCCGTACGGCTTCGGTCCGGGCAACGTCGAGGACGGCAGCCGCGCCAGAATCTTCCGCAGAAACGGATGGCGCAGCAGCATGTCGACGTAGTTGTCGCGAGGCGACGCGAGCGCCACCCAGTACGTTCCCCTGCCGTTCGAGAGCACGCCGTCGGGGAACCCCGGCAGGTTGTCGACCCATATGTCCGACGTGCCTGCCTTCTCGCCCGTGAGCCAGTACCGGCGGATCCTGTACGCGTTCGTCTCGCACACCAGAACGTACGACTGGTCCGGCGCGACCGCGACGCCGTTCGCAAAGTACAGGTCGTCGAGCAGCACGCGCGTCGCGCCCGTCGCGGGGTCGTACGCGAGAAACCGTCCGTTCGGCCGGTGCTCGAGCGCGTCGAGCACAAAGTGCTGGATGTCGAACTTCGACGTCGCGTCGGTGAAGTAGATCGTGCCGTCGGCGGCGATGTCGACGTCGTCGGTGAACTTGAACGGAACGCCTCCGGCCGTCGTCGCGAGGGTCCGGATCTCGCCACCCGGCGAAATGCTCAGCAGTCCCTTCAGGCAGTCCGCCACGATCAGGTTGCCGGTCTTGTCGAATCGCAAGCCGGCGGGACGCCCGCCGGTGTTCGCGAATACCGCGGGATTCGAGCCGTCCGGAGCGAGGCGGATGATGCGGCCGTCGCCGCAGCTTCCGTAGATGCGTCCCTCGGCGTCGAACGCGACGTCCTCGGGCGCGTGCCCGAACCCGGGCGCGAGACGTTCGGTGGCCGCCAGCAGCGTGTTCTGCGCGACGACGGGCGCCACCGGCGCGGTCCACGCTACCGGATCGATCGGTACCGGCCAAAAGAGAAGATAGGCAATCAGAAGCGTGCTGACGACTCCAAGGGTGATCGCGATTTTCTTGTGCATTTCGGCAACCGATCTTACGAGTCTGGGGGTAAGATGGCGAGCCGTGAGCGGGGATTTGCCGGTACGGAAGTTCACGCAAAGGCGCAAAGACGCAAAGGACGCAGAGTACTGAATGTATAGTTTTGGCATGGATGCCGTGGAATCTTTGCGTCCTTTGCGTCTTTGCGTGAACTGCCTCTTCCGCTCCCAGTCATGATCAAGCTCTCCTGCCCGGCGTGCAGCGCGCCATTCGAAGCCCCCGACGACGACTCGCCCACCGTCACGTGCTCGTACTGCGGCAACTCGTTCGCGCGCCCGGGCGTGACGCGTAACCCGCGCAGCGACACCGCCGCGGGGCTCGCCGTCGGCGCCATCGCACTGGTCATCGGTATCATCGGCGCGGGAGTGATCGCGTGGTACGCGCTCCGCAACGTCCGCACCAACGCGCCTCCGATGCCCGACGCGCCGTCGATCACGGCGCCGTCCCCAAACGAGCACCCGGAGACACAGCTCGCGACCCGCACGCTCACGATCGGCGAGAAAGGCGAAGGCCCTGCACACTTTGACGACAACCGCACGGTCGCCGTCGACCAGGCCGGCAGGATCTACACGGCGGAGTACGACGCTGGACGACTGCAGGTCTTCGACGCGGACGGGAAGTTCCTGGCCCAGTGGCCGATCGGCGACGAACGCGTCGTGCTGGACCTGGTCGCCGATCGCGCCGGACACCTGTATCTGCTCAATCCGCAACAGATTACGGTCTACGATACAGCGACGGGAAGCGTCGCGCGCACGCTTGTTGACGTCCACGCGAGCGACCTGTGCCTGACGCTCGACAACCGTGTGCTCGCGCTCGACGAGTCGGGGAGCGTCTTCCAGGTCAGCGACGGCGACCATCCCGAGCCGATCGTGACGGGACTCGCAGCGCGGACAGGCGTGAAGAATGTTCGGTTCGAACGGTTCGCGGTCGACGCTCGAGGCGATCTGCTGCTCACCGACCGCATGTCGCCGCGCGTGTTCCGGTTCAGCTCCACCGGGCAGTACCTCGACCGGTTTGAGGCGACCGGGCTCAGTAATCTGAATGGCATCGCGGTGGACGGACTGGGTAGGATATTCGTGAGCAGCGTGTCGGGGATCGGTGTCTATTCTGCCGAGGGGCAGCGTCTCGGTTCGGTCGACATTCGGCAGGCCTTTGGAATCGTCTTTTCGGATACCGGTGATCTGTTCGTTGCCGCACGACCCACCGTCGTGAAGTTCAGGATGGCCAATACGAAATGAAGGTCCGCGCCAGATACGGGGTGGTGCTCGTTCTCGTCGTCATCGTGACGGCGAGCCTCGCGACGCGCGCGGGCCAGAACTTCAGCGTCTCGGGACGGCCGGACTGGGTTGTCGACGTCGGTGTTCCCGCCGCCGACGAGGGCCGTGACGCGCGAGACGGCATCCTCGACCTGCTCGACGACACGCAGATCCGAGTCACGGATGCCGAAGTCCAGGAGTACCACCGCGACGTCACCAAGGTCCTGACCGCCGCCGGGCTCGAACAGGCGTCGCAGATCGAGCTCGACTTTGACCCGTCCGACGAGCGCCTCGTGATCCACGCCATCAACGTGGTCCGCGGCGACCAGACCATCAACGCGCTTCGGCCATCCGACATCAGGGTGATACAGCCGGAACGCGACCTCGACAGCCAGATCGTGACGGGCGAGATGTCGGCGGTCGCGTTGCTCAACGACGTCCGCGTCGGCGACGTCATCGACTACTCCTACTCCCTCAACAGCACGTCCAAACTGTTCGGAGGCAAGTTCGCGTACGAGTTCTACCTCGGCGCGCTCTACCCGGTCCGGCGCGTCAGCAATCGACTGCTGTGGCCCGCCGGCCGGCCCGTGTGGTTCAAGAACCTGAACACGGACGTCGCGCCCGTGCAGCGCGAGCTCGCAGGCGCGACCGAGTACACGTGGGCCCGCGAGAAGGCGCCCGCGGTGAAGGTCGACTCCGACGCGCCGTCGTGGTTCGACCCGACGCCGACCGTCCAGGCGAGCGAGTGGGCGACATGGTCCGACGTGGTGAAGTGGGCCGAACCGTTCTACAAGTCCGAAAAGCCGCTGCCGCCGGAGCTCGAGCGGCAGATCGCGGAATGGAAGGCGCTCCCGACGCCGCAGGACCAGCTCGTCGCCGCGTCGCGCTTCGTGCAGGACCAGATCCGGTACACGGGCATCGAGCTTGGACCGGGATCGTTCGTTCCTTCGGACCCGTCGGTCGTGTACCAACGCCGCTTCGGCGACTGCAAGGACAAGTCGGTGCTGCTGGCGACGATTCTCGGACAGCTCGGCGTCGAGGCGTATCCCGCGCTGGTGAACACGACGAGCGGACAGGTGCTGCCCGACTGGCAGCCGTCGCCGCTCTCGTTCGATCATTGCATCGTCCGGGCGACGGTCGGTCCCGAGACGTACTGGATCGACGCCACGGCATCGCTCTCGCGCGGAGACCTGTCGCAGCACCGCAATCCGGACTTTGGCTACGCGCTCGTGGTCCGAGACGGCACGGCGGGGCTCGAGCAGATCGCCGAGGCCGACACCGACACGCCGACGGTCGCCGTGCGCGAGCAGTTCACGATCGACGGCGACGACGCGCGCCTCGAGGTCGTGACGACCTACCGTGGCGACGATGCCGACGACGTCCGGTACTCGTTCGCGGGGTCGTCGATCGACGAGATCGGCGAATCGGTGCTCGACTACTACGAGCAGGAGTTCGCGACGATCGAGCTCGAGCAGCCTCCGGTCATCTCGGACGACGAAGCCGCAAACGTCATCGTCATGACCGAGAACTACAGGATCACGGGCTTCTGGGAGGACGGCGCGCGGACGTTCTCCGCCGACCGCGTCGATTCGTACCTGTCGCCGACCCGCTCGGCACGGCGAACCGGCCCGCTCGCGATCAGCTACCCGGTCGACGTGTCGCAGACGATCGACATCCGCACCGGCCGGCAGCTCGGGATCAAGGCCGAATCGGGCACGCTCGGCGACGACACGGTGCGTTTCACGTACAACTTTGGTCCGACGGCGACCGGCGCAACGCTCGACTACCACTTCAAGACGCTGCGCGACCACGTGCCGCAGGCAAAGGTGGCTCAGCATCGCGAGACGATCCGCAAGATCCGGAAGATGGTCGCGTACACGATCAAGCGGGACGGCGTGGCGGCGATGGACGTGACTCCGCTCGGAGTGCTTGTGCTCGTCGCGGCGATCACGATCCCGCTCGGTCTGATCATCTACGCGCTGTGGTGGCGTTCGCGGAAGGACGGCGCGCGGCTTGCCGAACAGATGGCGGCGGTGACGCGCGTGCCGGTTCGCGGCGACAGTCCCGCGACGGCGATCGACGTCGCGACCGAGGACGATCGTCGCGGCCTCCTGGCGACCATCAAGTGCCGCTGCGGCACGCTGTACAGTTCGGGCCTCGGGACTCCGCGCGAGCAGACGATGGTCTATGACGGCCGCACGATCACGCTGATCACGCTGACCTGTTCAGCGTGCAACCTGCAGCGCGATCTGTATGTTGCGGCGACGCCCGTGGGCGCAAGGGACTGACTGAGGACCTGTCCCATTCGCATTGCCGCCTGCACGGCGGGCTGTCATACTTCGCCCCGACTGAGCCAAAAAGGGGAATTGTTTGAAGTTCAGAGACATCATGCGTGCGTGGGGCACCGTTCTTGCGGGACATGTTCCGTCGCTGTCGATCGAGATTACCCGTGAGTGCCCGCTGTCGTGCCCCGGGTGCTATGCGTACAACGACGAGCACCTGAACAACGGGCTCACGCTGCGCGAGGTCCGCGACAGCCGCGGAACCGAGCTGGTCGAGGGCGTGCTGGCGCTCGTGCGCAAGCACAAGCCGCTGCACCTTTCGATCGTGGGCGGGGACCCGCTCGTCAGGCTGTTCGAGCTCGAAGAGCTGCTTCCGCAGCTGACCGCGATGGGCGTTCACTGCCAGGTCGTCACGAGCGCGTTTCGGAAGATCCCGGCGCACTGGACCGACAATCCGCACATCAACGTCGTCGTGTCGATCGACGGACTCCAACCCGACCACGACGAGCGCCGCAAGCCGGCGACCTACGAGCGGATCCTGCGCAACATCGCGGGAACGCGGGTCGAGGTGCACTGCACGGTCACCCGGCAGATGGTCGGCCGGCCCGGATATCTGGCCGAGTTCATGGAGTTCTGGTCGAACCGTCCGGAGATTACCAAGATCATCGTCAGCCTCTACACGCCGCAACGCGGCGAAGTGAGCTCCGAGCGCCTCACGCACGAGGACCGGGCGACGGTTGTCGCGGAGTTGCTCGAATTGCGCGGCCGGTTTCCAAAGCTCGCGATGGCCGAACTCCACATCCGTGCGTTTCTGACACCGCCGCAGACGCCCGGCGAGTGCCTGTTCGCCAAGACCACCGAAACGGTCTCGGCCGACCTGACGACAAAGATCACGCCGTGCCAGTTCGGCGGCGACCCGAATTGTGCCGAGTGCGGCTGCGTCGCGTCGGCCGGGTTGCACGCAATCGCGACGAACAAGTTGGCCGGGTTTGTGCGTATCGGCGACATCTACGAGGCATCGTTGAAGGTCGGCGCCGCGGCCGCGAGGCTGCGCGGAGAGCGCCTCGCCAGTCGTTCAGAAGATTTTGGCGCCGCGGTACAGGAACAATAGACATATAGATGAAGAAGTCACACGAGGCCGTCGAGCACGCCTTTGAAGAACTCGAGCACACGTTTGAAGAACTTGGATTGCCGGAGCCGCTGCTTGCGGGTTTGAGGGACGTCGGGTACGAAGTCCCGACGCCGATCCAGACACACACGATCCCGGCGCTCCTCGCCGGCCGCGACCTGATCGGCCAGGCGCAGACGGGCACCGGAAAGACGGCAGCGTTCGCGTTGCCGATCCTGGCGGGGCTCGACCTGGAGCTGCGCGAAACGCAGGCGCTGATCCTCGCACCGACGCGCGAGCTGGCGTTGCAGGTCGCCGAGGCGATCCACACGTACGCAAAGCACCTAGGAACGGTCCGCGTGCTGCCGGTATACGGCGGCCAGCCGATCCAGAAGCAGGTCGAACGGCTGCGCATGGGCGCACAGATCGTCGTCGGAACGCCGGGCCGGGTCATGGACCACCTCAGGCGCGGGACGATGCGGTTCGAGTCGCTGAAGTTCGTCGTGCTCGACGAAGCCGACGAGATGCTCCGCATGGGTTTTATCGAGGACGTCGAGTGGATCCTGAACGAGGCGCCCGGCAAGTTCCAGACGGCGCTGTTCTCGGCGACGATGCCGCGCGAAGTCCGGCGCATCGCCGACAAGCACCTCGACAATCCGGCGACGGTCGAGCTCGAGCACGCGACGATGACGGTTCCGCAGATCGAGCAGCGGTATTTCAACGTCTCGGAGCAGGGCAAGCTCGACGTGCTGACGCGAATACTTGAGGCCGAGCACAGCGACGCGGTCCTGATCTTTGTGCGCACAAAGAACGACGCGTCCGAGCTGAACGAGCGGCTTCAGGCCCGCGGGTACGCGTCGGAGGCGCTCCACGGCGACCTGACGCAGCCGCAGCGCGAGACCGTGCTCAGGCGACTGCGCGCGCACCAGGTCGAGATCGTGGTCGCGACCGACGTCGCGGCGCGCGGTCTGGACGTCGATCACATCACGCACGTGATCAACTTTGACGTGCCGCACGACGTGGAGTCGTACGTCCACCGGATCGGACGCACGGGACGGGCGGGCCGGGAGGGGAAGGCGATCCTGCTCGTGACTCCGCGGCAGGGACGCATGCTGCGCGAGATCGAGCGCTACACCGGCGCCCGGATCGAGCCCATGAAGATGCCGACGCGCGCCGACATCGCGGCGCGCCGGACGGCAATGTTCAAGGAGAGCATTCGCTCGACGATCGCCGAGGGCGATCTCGAGCTATATCTGTCGCTGGTTGAAGAGCTTGTGGAAGAAGGGCTCGACGCGACCGAGATCGCGGCCGCCGCGTCACGGCTTGCGCGCGGCGACAAGCCGCTCGAGATGGAGATCGCGCCCGAAACGGTCGAGATGGTCGAGACCGAGGAGGGGATGATCCGGTTGTTTCTCGACGCCGGTCGTCGCGACGGCATCCGGCCGGGCGACATCGTCGGCGCGATCGCAAACGAGGCGGACGTCCCGGGGCGCGCGATCGGTTCGATCGATATCTACGACAAGGTGACGTTCGTCGAGATTCCCGCGCAGTTTGCGCGACAGGTGCTCGACCGGATGGGCCGGGCGATGATCCGCGGCCGGTTTGTCAGTATCCGGACGGCGTCGCCGGACGCCGAACGGCCGCAGCGGCGTGGTCAGAAGATTGCGGACGAGGCTGAAAGGCGTCCCGTGCGCGAGAAATCGTTCAAGCCGGCAAAACCGAAGAGCGGGCCGAAGGACGGGCCGAAGGGCGCCAAGAAGCCCAAGCCGTTCAAGAAGAGCCGGTAGGCGGAGTCCGGCGCCGGGCGATGGCGCGTGCGATGGCGTCGTGGGCTTCGTCGCGCGATGCGAAGACACCTCGGTCGCTGCCGGTGAGCGCGGTCACCATGTGGCGCAGCGTGAGCTCGATCGCGGGGTTCGCTTCGGCGAACCATGCGGCGAGGAAGTGGTTCGGTTTGGCGGCGATCCGCGACGTGAAGATGCCGAGGTTCTCGACGTCCTTGTCGGACAGGTTGGTCACGCGGCTGAGGTCCGAGATGGTGACGGTCGGGATGTCGGGCTCCTCGTCCCACAGTTCGAGCAGGCGCCACGCGATGACCGAGAGGCTCGCGAACGGCACGGTTTCGGGCCAGGTGGACTCGAGAAACCGCACGCCGTCACGCTCGATCATGCGGAACGTGAATCCCTGAATCTCGATCGTCTTCTCGTCCATTGGGGTGGTGCCAGAGTACCGCAATTGACGGTCGACGGGGAGTGCGGCGTGTGCGTCGGAATCGCCGAACAAAAGCGCCGCCGCGCCCGGTGGGCTTGCCGGCGCACTCCAAAGACGCGCAACCCTTTGGAGTGCGCCGGCAAGCGAAGCGCGACGGCGCTTTCACCGCGTTGCTCTACGACCGGCCCTTCCGGATCCGGAACACCCCGTCCGACGCGTCCGACGTCACCGATCCGTCACTCGCGTGCACGTCCACACGGACCCGGTACTGCTTCCCCTTCCGGACATCCGCCGGCAGCGTCCACGCGATGTCACGAACGCCGCCATCAAGTCCCGTCGCGATCGCAACCGGATACGTCGCGCCGCCGTCCGCCGACAACCACACGTCCACCGTCGACACCGCCGCGGGACTCTCGACCTCCCACGCGATCTGCAGCGTGCCTCCGCGCTGGATGCTCTCGCCGCCGTTCGGCGCGATCACACGGACCACCGGCGACGCAGCCGCCGGCCGTGGATGGCGCGCAAAGAACTCCCACATCAGCTCGGACGCGTTGATCTCCTGGGTCGGCACATCGGCGCCCGGCCGCGACGGCGGAACGCCGCCCGGCCACGCGTGGCCGCCTCCGACGATCGTGTACAGAATGACCTCCGAGCCGTCCACGCCGCCGGAGTACGTCGTCTTGACGATGTTGCCGGACGCGCTCGTCTCGGTCTCGGGCGTCGTCGAGCAGCCGTCGCGCGCCACCCAGAACGACACGGCGTACGAGACCGGCTGGTCGATCCGCGGCGAGAACTGCAGCGGCGCCATGCCGCCGTTGTAGAGCACGTGCTGGTCGTCGGTGCCATGAAAGATGATCACAGGGAGCGGCGACGCCGGGACGCAGTCCGTGTCGTTGAGCGCACCGGCCACCGGAGCGATCGCCGCGAGCCGATCCGACAGCCTGCATCCGAGCCGGTACGTCATCATGCCGCCGTTCGACATGCCTGTCGCATAGACCCGCCGTGTGTCGATCTGGTAGTTGCGCTCGAGCTCGTCGAGCAGCGCGTTGATGAACGTGACGTCGTCGACCTGCTCGTCGTACGCATAGCCGCAGCAGTTCGCCGCGTCCCACGTCAGCATGTTTCCCATGCGCGACGTGCCGTTCGGATACGCGACGATGAAGCCGTTGCGATCGGCAACGTCGTTCATACGGTACGCAGCCTCGGCCTGCGCGCCGTTCCCGCCGCCGCCGTGCAGCAACAGGACGAGCGGAACGGGTCGCGAACCATCGTAGGACGCGGGGACGTGGACGACCGCGGATCGGGTCCGGCCTCCCGATTCGAGCGACACGACCACGTCGCCGGCCGACAGGCCGCGGCGCGTGGCGCCCATCACGGCGACGACGACGACGAGCGGCGCGAGCCACAGCCATCGAGACAGGTGTTTGCCATTTCTCTTCATCGGGACCTAGGACGACGATACGCCGGATTTGGTTTGAACGATTGCCGCGCGCCGCCGCCAGCGCGTCGAATCGCGCGAAATAGGCGCGCCGACGCGTGCGTCCGCCTTGTGCGGGCCGTTTTCGGTCTGCTATCGTGCCGCGGGTTTTCGGTCCGTTCGCGCGTGCGGGACCGGGATGCCGGACAGCGCGAGCGTCGGTCTGATCTCCAAGCTCCGCTGATAGAATGAACATATGCCGAAAAAGTCCAAGCCGAGTTTTGAAAAGAGACAAAAGGAGCTGGCCCGCCAGCAGCGAATGAAGGACAAGGCGGCGGCGCGAATCGAGCGCAAGGACGCCAAGGCCAGCGGGGGCGGCGCACGGTTGGAGGGCGAAGACCCCGATATCGCCGGAATCCGGCCGGGTCCGCAGCCGTTGCCCGAACAGTGGCGCGATCTCGACGACGAGGAGCCCGAGACCACCGAGGACGAGGCGTAGTCCGGACTCCGTCACCACGATCCGTCGAGAACGGTTGCCCGCAACGCTCGATCCGTGAAGAATAGCCGCGTCTGGGCGCGCCACCCGTGCGCCACTCGCTCGACCGCAAAGAGTGCTGATAGATTCGACCCGCGTGCGGGTCCCGGCAGCGGCGTTTGCACGGAGAGCGAGACAGGGTTGGCCCGCCGAACGAAGGAGGAGAACCGATGGCCGATTTCGATTTGACACAGTACGGGATAACCGTCGACGACATCCGAAGGAATCTTTCCCCGGCGCAGCTCTACGCCGAGGCGCTGTTGCTGGACGCCGATACCGCAATCGCCGACAACGGGGCGCTGATCGCCTATTCGGGCTCGAAGACCGGACGATCGCCAAAGGACAAGCGCGTCGTCCGCAACCCGGCTTCGGAGGACGACGTCTGGTGGGGCCCGGTCAACATCGCCATTGGCAAGGGCGTGTTCGACATCAACCTTGAGCGCGCCAAGGACTACCTGAACACGCGCGATCACCTGTACCTCGTCGACGCGTACGCCGGATGGGATCCCGCGTATCGCCTGAAGATTCGCGTCATCTGCGCGCGGCCGTATCACGCACTGTTCATGCACAACATGCTGATCCGCCCGAGCGCGGTGCAATTGAAGGAATTCGGCGAGCCCGACGCGGTCATCTACAACGCGGGGAACTTCCCGGCGAACCGGCTGACCGCCGGAATGACGTCCAAGACCAGCATCGACCTGTGTCTCGAGTCGCGAGAGCTGGTCATCCTCGGCACCGAGTACGCCGGCGAGATGAAGAAGGGCGTCCTGACGATGATGAACTACTTCATGCCCAAGCGGGGCGTGCTGTCGATGCACTGTTCGGCAACGGCGGATCCCGTCACGGGTCGCTCGTCGGTACTGTTCGGACTGTCGGGCACCGGAAAGACGACGCTCTCGGCCGATCCGCACCGTGCGCTGATCGGCGACGACGAGCACTGCTGGACAGATGAAGGCGTCTTCAACATCGAGGGCGGCTGCTACGCCAAGGCGATCAACCTTTCGGCCGAGTCCGAGCCGGACATCTACCGCGCGATCCGCTTTGGGTCGGTGCTCGAGAACGTCGTGTACGACCCGGCGACCCACGCCGTCGATTTCACCGACACGAGCATCACCGAGAACACGCGCGGCGCGTATCCGATCGAGTTCATCCCGAACGCCAAGATCCCGTGCATCTCGGGCCATCCGACGGACGTCGTGTTCCTGACGTGCGACGCGTACGGAATCCTGCCGCCGGTCAGCAAGCTGAACGCCGAGCAGGCGATGTACCACTTCATCAGCGGCTACACCGCAAAGGTCGCGGGTACCGAGGTCGGCGTCACCGAGCCGCAGGCGACGTTCTCGCCGTGCTTTGGCGGGCCGTTCCTTGTGTGGCATCCGGCGAAGTACGCCGAGCTGCTGGCGCAGAAGATGAAGGAGCACAACGCGAACGTGTGGCTGGTGAACACGGGCTGGAGCGGCGGGTCGTATGGCATCGGCAAGCGCGTCAAGCTCGCGTACAGCCGTGCGATTCTCGACGCGATCCACAACGGGACGCTGGCGAACGCGCCGACCGAGACGGATCCGACGTTCGGGTTCGAGGTCGTGACGGAATGCCCCAACGTGCCGTCCGAGATCCTGGTGCCGCGCAACACGTGGGCGGACAAGGACGCGTACGATCAGACGGCAAAGAAGCTGGCGCACCTGTTCGTGGAGAACTTCAAGCAGTACGAAGGCGGTGTGTCGGGCGACGTGAAGGCCGCGGGCGCGAAGGTGTAGGAACCGGGACCCACACGCAAAGGCGCAAAGGCGCAGAGACGCAGAGGACGAGACATGTCAGCCTCTGCGTCTCTGCGCCTTTGCGTCTTTGCGTGTGGTTCGATCCCCCTCAACCAACGAGGTGCCGCAACCGCCGGTTCTCGCGGTACGGCACGACGTCCGCGATCTCGCCAGCCCGGATCCGCCGCTGAATTCCCGTCCAGAACTCCACCGTGAACACGTCGCCGTGCGCGCTCTCGTACGCCTCGCGCAACCTGCCCGCGAGCCCCAGAAACGACCGGAACTCCTCGGGAAACACGTCGTTTGGCCCGACGTGGAACCACGGCTCCGGATCGAGCTCGTCCTCCATCGTCGCCGCAACCGGCAGCTTCCGGAAGTTGCAGTCGGTCACGAGACACACCTCGTCGTAATCAAAAAACGCCACCCGACCCTGCCGCGTCACCCCGAAATTCTTGAGCAGCATGTCGCCGGGAAAGATGTTCGCCGACGCCAGGTCCTTCACCGCGCGTCCATAGTCGAGCACCGCCTCGACCGCCGCGTCCTCGTTCGCCGACTCGAGATACAGGTTCAACGGCACGAGCCGCCGCTCGGCGTACAGATGCGCGATGACGACCGAGTCGTCTTCGAGGCGCACCGTCCGTGACGCGACGCGCAGCAGGTCGTCGAGCAGCGCCGGCGGGAACCGGCCCCGATCGAATTCCAGATGCTCGAACTCCTGCGTGTCGACGAGACGGCCCGCCCGGTCGTGTTCGAACACCAGCTTGTAGCGCCCGAGCACGTCGCGCCGCGTCGTCGTCTTGGGATAGTCAAAGCGGTCCTTGATGACCTTGAACACGACGTCGTACGACGGCAGCGTGAACACGGCCATCACCATGCCGCGCGTTCCGGCCGCCTCCTCGAACCGGTCGGTCGATGCGCCAAGATGCCGCCGCAGCTCGCGATAAAGCAGCGTCTTGCCGTGCTTGTGAAACCCGATCGCGATGTAGAGCTCGGCGAGCGGTTTCGCGGGCATGATCGAACGCAGAAACGCCACGAGCTCGAGCGGGCGCTCGGCCTCGACGTGAAAGTACGACCGGGTGAAGCTGAACACGACGCTCGCTTCGTTCTGCGTCAGCAGCACCGCGTCCACCGTGACTCCGAGATCGGAGTTCGCGAATGCCAGCACGAGCGGGACGAACAGCGCTCCGCAGCGAATCCGTCCGACGATGTACGCGCCCTTGTTGCGGTAGAACACCGGGGCGAGCGTCTCGATCGCGTCGATGGCGGGCCGTCCCGCGAGACTTGCCACGTGCTGGTCGATCCGTTCGGCGACGAGGCGCCCGTCGAGCTGCTCGTCGGCATACGGCACTGCGAAACGGTATGCGTCGAGGACTCGGGCAACCGCGTCGACGGTCGACCCGCCGTACGGAAACGTCCGGCTTGCGCTGTCGGCGGCGCGCGCGGGCGTGTCGGGCTCGCCGGTCCGGACGAACTCGACGACCTGGTCGACGCCGACCGTGGCGAACAGCCGCCGCGTCAGCGAGTTGAACCAGGTCTCGGCGATCTCGGCGTCGCCGCGGTCGGCGATGAGCGCGGCGTATCGCACCTTCATCTCGGCCCAGACCGCCCGGTCTTCGAGCGCGTCGCCGAGCAGCTCGCGAATGTCGCCTGTCAGCCGGTCGATCGAGTGCCCGTAGAGATCGAGCCGCTGTCGCGCGTCCGTCGCCGCACCCTGCCACTGGCGCCGCTCGAATCGAGCGCGCGCCCTTCTCGACACGTCCTCGAACGAATCGCGAAAGAGCTCGAACGACGCCAGGATCGTTCGCGCCCCAGCCAATGCCGGCACGGGCTCCATGCGTCTACTATACGACCCCCGCGGCGCGGATCGGCGGCTCGACGCGTGCACACGGATGCAGTCGCGCTGGAACTCGCGCGCGACCCGAACGATCTGCTAGCGTTGTCGCGACCAATGAATCGTCGGTGGACTGCCCGCGCCCGGCAGTCGAGGCGAACGATGTCCTCCCCTCCCACAATCCTGTGTCTCGCCAGCTTCTTCAAGGGCGGCGAGTTCATGAGAGAAGCAGCGCGAACGGGCGCACGCGTTGTGCTGATCACGCGTGACAAGCTGTGCGACAGGGAGTGGCCACGCGACTGTCTCGACGAGTTGATCGGAATCGAGGGCCGCCCGACCGCCGACGCGTACCTCGAGGCCGCCGTGCACGCGTCCCGAACCCGGCGCTTCGACCGGGTTGTCGCACTCGAAGAGATGGACGTGATGACCGCGGCGTTTCTTCGCGAAGAACTTGGCATCGCCGGCGCGGGAACCTCGTCCGCACGGCTGTTTCAGGACAAGCTGACGATGCGTGCGCGCGCTCGCGAGGAAGGGTTGCTCGTGCCCGAATTCGTTCACACGCTCAACGTGGAGGCGATCGCTGACTTTCTCGCTCGCGTGCCGCCACCGTGGATGTTGAAGCCGCGGATCGGCGCGTCGGCAATGGGGATACACCTGCTTTCGACGGCGGACGACGTGTGGGCCGCGCTGCACGACCTCGATTCGCGCGACGACGACGCATCGAGACCCGAGCGACACCTCCTCGAGCGATTCATACCGGGCGTCGTCTTTCACGTCGATTCGCTGTCGTACGGCGGTGAGGTCGTCTTCGAGAGCGTCGAGCGTTACGGCGTTCCACCGTTCGACGTCGTGAGCCGCGGTGGGATCGCCACGTCGCACACGGTTGAGCGGGGATCCTCGCACGAGGCGACGCTGCTCGCGCTGAACCGCGAGGTGCTCGGGCGATTCGGGTTCGAATCGGGCACGTCGCACGTCGAGTTCATCCTTGGCGCGACCGACGGGAGGTTCTATTTTCTGGAGGCCGCGGCGCGTGTTGGCGGCGCGTACACGGCAGAGACGATTCACGCGGCGACCGGAGTCAACGTGTGGGAAGAGTGGGCGCGCATCGAAACCTCAACGCCTGACCGGCCGTACCGCGCCCCGGATGCGCTCGGCACGTGCAGCAGGCGCATCATGTCGGGCTCGTCGTCGGTTCGTCCGACCACGACCGGGTCGTCGCGCTTCTCGACGAGTATGCGCGCAGGTTTGCCGTCGACTTCACGACGTCGGCGCCGCTCGAGGACTCGCCGGCGCGCTACCTCTAGGCGAGACGACTGTTCGACTTCGGCACAAAGAGCGACGCGATCGACCGGGGCGCAACGCGGTACGACCCGCCGTCGACTGTGACGGTCTTGTCGCCGTACACGATGTCGTGCGGCGCGTCGAGCGACGTGTCGAGCCACAGCCGCCATGGGACGCCTTCGGGATCGAGTGGTGCCGGCAGCTCGAAGTCGAGGGCATCCGGCGATGCATTCATCATCAGGTGGATCGAGATGAGCGCGCGCCGTCCGGTGACGGTGTAGGCGAGCCATCGCGAGTCGGGGCCGACGTCGGGCGCGTCAAGAAGCAGCCCGTGAATACGGACATCCGCGTCCGCGAGCAGTTCGTTCAGGCTCATGGAATACCGCGTCGGCATGCCCATGAATCGCCGGCGAATGTGGATCAGGGTGCGTGCAAAGCGGTGGATGCCGGCGTGGCGCTCGACAAGATTCCAATCGAACCAGCCGAGCTCGTTGTCCTGGCAATACGCGTTGTTGTTGCCGGACTGGCTCCTGCGGACCTCGTCGCCCATCAGCAGCATCGGCGTGCCGAGCGACAGCAGCGTCACCACGAGGAAGTTCTTCACCTGCCGGTTCCGCAGTCGCTCGACCTCGGGGTCGTCCGTCGGTCCCTCCACGCCGCAGTTCCAGCTGCGGTTGTCGTTCGTGCCGTCCCGGTTGTCCTCGCCGTTCGCCAGGTTGTGCTTCTCGTTGTACGAGACCAGATCGTTGAGCGTGAAGCCGTCGTGGCACGTCACAAAGTTGACGCTCTGCTCGGGCTCGCGCTCCTCGTGGCCATAGATGTCCGGGCTTGCCGCCATCCGCTGGAGCAGCGGCTTGACCATTCCGGCGTCGCCGCGAACAAAGCTGCGGACGTCGTCCCGGAAGCGGCCGTTCCACTCCTTCCAGTTGTCGCCCAGGAACGAACCGACCTGGTAGAGACCGGCGGCGTCCCACGCTTCGGCGATGATCTTGCGGCCGGCGAGCACCGGGTCCGAGTCGATGTCGAGGATGATCGGCGGATCCTCGAGCGGGACGCCCGCTTCGTCGCGCGCGAGCACGGACGCGAGGTCGAACCTGAAGCCGTCGACGTGCATCTCTTCGGCCCAGTAGTGCAGGCTGTCGAGGATCATTCTTCGCACGACCGAGTGGTTCGCGTTCAGCGTGTTTCCGGTGCCGCTGTAGTTGGCGTATTCGGCGCGGTTTTCGTGCGACAGCGTGTAGTAGGTGCTGTTCTCGAATCCCCTGAAGCAAAGCGTCGGGCCGTTGCTGTCGCCCTCGGTCGTGTGGTTGTAGACGACGTCGAGGATCACCTCGATTCCGGCGCGATGGAGCGCCTTGACCATGTCGCGGAATTCGCGGATCGCGCCGAGCGGATCGCGGCACGCGGAATAGGCGAGATGCGGCGCAAAGAACGACACGGGGCTGTAGCCCCAGTAGTTCAGCCGGCCTTCCGGCGCGTCGGCCGGGTCGAACATGAACACGGGGAGCAGTTCGACCGCGGTGACGCCCAGGTCGACGAGGTACGGGATCTTGTCGACGACGCCCGCGTACGTGCCGCGCCGTTCGGGAGGAACACCCGAATTCGGATTCCGGGTAAAGCCGGCGACGTGCATCTCGTAGATGACCGTCTTGGAGAACGGCGTGGCCGGAAGCTGGTCGTCCTCCCAGTCGAACGCGCCGCTGTCGACGACGACACTGCGCATCGCCGACGCGGTCGTGTCCCCGGCCGTGCACGCCAGCTTGCGCGAGTACGCACCGGGCACCGCGACTGCGCGCCCGTATGGGTCGAGCAGCAGCTTTGTCGGATCGAACCGGTGGCCGGCCTGCGGGTCGAACGGGCCGTAGACGCGATAGCCGTAGACCTGTCCCGGCCCGATGCCCGGAACGAACGCGTTCCAGTAGTTCCCCGTGCGGTGGACGGACTCGTCGAGGGCAATCACGTGCGACGGCCGCTCGTCGTCAACTGCGTCGAACAGGACCAGGTCGACGCGCCCGGCGCGCTTGGAATAGACGCTGAAGTTCACGCCGCCGGCCGCGGGTGTCGCACCGATCGGATAGCTCAGGCCGAGCGCGACCGAATCAGGTTCCATCGACGCCCCCTTGCCGTGTCACGAGCGCTGCGGCAGCCCCGCGAGCAGAAACCTGAGCGGGCGCTCGAGTCGCGCCGCCCACGCAGCCTCGTTATGATCGGCGCCTTCGACGACGACGAAGTCCAGGTTCCTGCCCATCGTGAAGCCGTTGCGTTCGAGCACCGCGATCAGCTGCTTCATCTTTGGTGCGTAGCGTGAATCGAGCCCCGCGGTTCCCTGGTCGATGTAGAGACGGACCGGCTCGTGCTTTGGAAAGTCGGTCTCGAGAACGCGCAGCCACGCGCCGCTCGTCGATTCGTCCTGCATCGGATGGATCACGTGGAGCGAAAGGCACGCTGCCGCCGAGAAGACGTCCGAGTGGCACAGTGCGAGGTAGCTCGAGATCAGTCCGCCCATCGACGAGCCCATCGTCATCGTGTTCGTGCGATCCGGGCGCGTGCGGAATCGCTTGTCGATCATCGGTTTGAGATCGTGGATCAGAAAGTCGGCGTAGTCGGGGCCGCGGTCGAGGGGATCGAGCTCGCGCATCCGGTCGTCGTTGCTGTAGACGCCGACGACGATCGCCTCCGCCAGCCCGCCGCCGCTCGTGATCCGGTCGAGCGTTCCGTCGACGTTCCAGTCCACGGTCCCGCCCCCGACAACCGACGCGAACAGGTTCTGTCCGTCGTGCGCGTAGATGACCGGATAGCGCTTCTTTGGACTGGCCGCGTAGCTCGCGGGCAGGAGCACGAGGACCGGCCGGTCGTTGCCGAGCCTGGTCGCGTGCACGTCCGCGATTCGGATGATCCGGCCCGACGCCTCGAGCCGTGGCCGGCGAAGAACGTCACGCCAGCCGGCGACGGTCACCTCGACGGACGCCGCAGGTTTCGACCCGGGCGTGTCGGCCGCAGGGACGACGAGCGTTCGATTCTGGATGGTCTCGCCGGTAGCGGTCGTCTCCTCGGTGGTCCAGAAGCCGCGGGTGATCTTGAACTGCAGCGTGGTGCCCGGCGGGAGCGCGATGTGGCCGCGGTAGTGGCCGTCGGCAGACGGTGTCAGTTTGAGTCCGGCTGCCCGCCACGGTCCCCACGCGGGGAGATCGCCGGCGACATAGACGTCACCGGTCGTCCCGGCAGGGACGGTCACGTCGAACGCGACGTCGATCGCATTGTCTTGGGCGGGCATGAACAGACCGAGCGTGAGTATCAGGAATGCGAATGGGATCATCATCGCCTCCACGCCGCGGCGTTATGAAAGCACGAAACCCGTTGGCGGAACCAGACGAGTCGCGTTGAAGTAAGGACGAAGCGTTCGAGCAGCCCGAAGGCGTGCCGTGCAATGCCGTGTTATGAGGGTTCGAGCACCCCGAAGGGGTGCCATGCAATAGCCGGGGGTCGAGGAGCGAAGCGACGACGACCCCCGGTTGCGACATAGACGATTCGACCCTGTAAGGGTCGCGCGGCAGTCCAACCGCGCGCGCCGTACGTCGTGGTGAGATGACGGACCCTTTCAGGGTCCTTCGCGTGTTGGGGCCGATACCAGGGGTCGGCGGCGCGCGGTGGGCGCCTTGACCCCCGGGTATTGCCTGGCACCCCGGCGGGGTGGTCGAACCCTCAAAAAACCGCATTGGACGG
>JBGAKX010000054.1:0-26270 GCA_044224215.1 Blastocatellia bacterium | reverse complement strand
TCCGGCGTGCTCGGCTACATCATCGGCCCGATCCTCGCGGTCGTTCGCTACCTTCTGATGGTTTGAGGCGCACAACGACGACGATGGCTGAACGCGACGAGACGCTCGAGAACCCGGGAGAGGCACAGGCCATCGACGGGCCGCCCGACGAGGGCGCCGGCGACTATCGCATCCACGTCGACGCGTTCGAGGGCCCGCTCGACCTGCTGCTCTACCTGATCCGCAAGGAGGAGGTGTCGATCTACGACATCCCGATCGCGCGGATCACCGAGCAGTACCTCGAGTACGTCAAGTTGATGGAGGAGCTCGACATCGCCGTCGCCGGCGAGTTCCTGGTGATGGCCGCGACGCTGATCCACATCAAGACCAAGATGCTGCTGCCGCGCGACCCGTTCGCGGAGGCGGCCGGCGAAGAGCTCGAAGACCCGCGCCAGGAGCTGATCGAGCGCCTGCTCGAACATCAGCGGTACCGAACCGCCGCCGAGTTTCTGCACCAGCGCGCCATCCTCGAGCGCGAAGTGTTCACGCGCCCGGTCCCGGACGAGGACCGCGCAAATCCCGAGGTCCAGGCGGGTGTGTTCGATCTGCTGACGGCGTTCCGCGACGTGCTGATGCGCGCGCAGGCGCTGATGGAGATCGAGATCGCGCGCGACGAAGTCACGCTCGCGCAGAAGCTGACCGAGGTCTACGACGTCATCGTGGCGCGCGAATCGGTCAACGTGACGGAACTGTTCGACACGTCGCGGTCGCGCCGCGAGCTCGTCATCACGTTTCTCGCGATCCTCGAGCTCGTCAAGGAGCTGAAGATCCGCATCGTGCAGACGGGCGCGTTCGGCGACATCGAGGCGCGGCTGCGCCGGCCCGAGCCGTCGGATCACGACGACGACGGCCTTGGCACCGACTACACCGGGGGAGACGACACGGCGCATGACGCGTGAAGAGCTGAAACCATTGATCGAGGCGGTCCTGTTCGTGACGGCCGACGAGCCGATCACGCTGAAGCGACTCGGCGAGATCTTCGAGGAGGAGACGGCCGACGACGTCTCGGCGGCGCTCGAATCCCTCGTGGCCGACTACGCCGAGCGCAACGGCGGTCTCGACCTGAGGCAGGTGGCCGGCGGCTACCGTTTCTCGACGCGCCCCGAGCATTCCGAGTACATCCGGCGCTTCCGCAAGCAGCAGCCGTCGGCAAAGCTGTCGATGGCGGCCCTCGAGACGCTCGCGGTGATCGCGTACAAGCAGCCGGTGACGATTCCGGAGATCCTCGAGATCCGCGGCGTCAGCTCGTCGTCCGCGATCAAGACGCTGCTCGACAAGCGACTGATCGTCGCAAAGGGCCGCAAGAAGGTGGTCGGACGGCCGATGATGTACGGGACATCCAAGGAGTTCCTCGTGCAGTTCGGCATCAACGACATCTCGGAGCTTCCGAGCCTCGAGGACTTTGAGGACCTGGTCACCAGCTGATCCGCGAGGATCTGCAGCCGTCGCATGCTCGAGAGACTTCAAAAGCTGATTGCCGAGGCCGGGATCGCGTCGCGCCGAAAGGCCGAGCTGCTGATCACCGACGGACAGGTCGCGGTCAACGGCGTCGTGGTGACCGAGCTTGGGACAAAGGCCGATCCGAGCGTCGATCACATCAAGGTCGGCGGGAAGCTGATCAACAAGCTGCTCGAGAACCGCGAGATGATCTACGTGCTGCTGAACAAGCCGCGCGGGTACCTGTCGTCGACGGCGGATCCGGAGCAGCGCCCGCTCGCGATCGACCTGCTGCCGGAGCACGTCCGGCGCAAGGTGCACACCGTCGGGCGGCTCGACTTCAACACGGAAGGGCTGCTGATCCTGACGAACGACGGAGCGTTGACAGACGTCGTCACCCGCGCCGGCAAGGTGCCCAAGGTGTATCACGCCAAGGTGAAGGGCTGTCCGAGCAGCGAACAGATCGAGCGGTTGCGGCGGGGCGTCTCGATCGATGGCCGCAGGACGGCCCCGGCCGAGATCGACCTGATCGAGAAGACCGAGGACGGCGAGAACGCGTGGTTCCGCATCGTGCTCGTGCAGGGACGCAACCAGCAGATCCGCAAGATGTTCGACGTCGTTGGCCATTCGGTGGTCAAGCTGCGTCGCGTGCAGATCGGCGCGCTGTCGGACACCGGGATTCCGGTCGGCGCGATGCGCAACCTCACCGAGGATGAAGTGAAACGCCTGAAATCGGGAAACTTCGAAAAGCGTATGCCCCGCACGATTCGTGTCGGCAAGCCGGGAGGGCCGACGCGCCGCGACGAGGGCGAACGCAAACGCACGTCGACCGGCAGAAGCTCGCCGCGACGTCGCGGCCCCAGGTAGGTATCCGGCGCCGCGCGCCACGCGCCGGGCAAGAACGTTCACGAGGGACTTATGAACTTTGACCTGACAGACGAACAACAACATATCAGGAGCTCGGTGAGGGAGTTCGCCGAGGCCGAGATCCGCCCGAACGTCCACGAATGGGACGAGACGCAGAAGTTTCCGCACGAGGAGATGCGCCGGAAGATGGGCGAGCTCGGCTGGCTTGGCGTCATCTACCCGGAAGAGTACGGCGGCGCCGGGATGGGGTACGCCGAATACGCGATCATCATCGAGGAGCTCGCGCGCGTCGATCCGGCGCTCGCGCTGTCGGTTGCGGCGCACAACTCGCTGTGCAGCGGGCATATCTACGTCGCCGGAAACGAGGAGCAGAGGAAGAAGTACCTGCCGCGGCTCACGCAGGGCGAGACGTGGGGCGCGTGGGGGCTCACCGAACCGAATGCCGGCTCGGACGCCAGCGGCACCATGACGACGGCCGTTCCCAAGGACGGCGGATGGCTCGTCAACGGATCGAAGAACTTCATCACGAACGCGTCGTACGCCGGGCTGTGCGTCGCGGTGGCGGTGACCGATCGGGACAAGGGGAACAAGGGCATCTCGGCGTTCGTGTTCGAGAAGGGAATGCCCGGCTTTGGCCCGGACAAGAAGGAGAACAAGCTGGGCATGCGGGCGTCCGACACGGCGTCGGTTGTCTTCAGCGATTGCCTGGTGCCGAGTGAGAACCTCCTCGGAAACCGCGGTGAGGGCTTTATCGACGCGATGCGGATCCTGGACGGTGGTCGAATCTCGATCGCCGCGCTGTCGGTCGGCTGCGCGCAGGGAGCGTACGAGGCCGCGCTTGCGTACTCGCAGGAGCGCGAGCAGTTCGGAAAGCCGATCGCGTCGTTCCAGGCGACGCAGTTCAAGTTGGCCGACATGGCGACCGAGATCGAAGCTGCCCGGTTGCTGACGTACCAGGCGGCGGCGATGAAGGATGCGGGACGAAAGACGACCAAGGAGTCGGCGATGGCCAAACTCTACGCGTCCGAGGTCAGCGTCCGCGTATCCGAGGAAGCCATCCAGATCCACGGCGGCTACGGGTACATCAAGGACTATCCTGTCGAGAAGTACTGGCGCGATTCCAAGCTGCTGACGATCGGCGAGGGAACGTCCGAGATCCAGCGGCTGGTCATCGCGCGGCAGCTTCTCGGCAAGATGTAGCGCGAGGTCGAACCTGTGACGACGGAGCTGGCCGAGCGCGTCCTTGCGGGAAATCCGCGGGCTGTCGCCCGGGCGATCACGACGGTCGAGAACGGATCGGAGGGAGCCCGCGAGACGCTCGCCGCGCTGTATCCCCATACAGGCAAAGCGGTTATCGTTGGGATAACGGGTGCGCCGGGCGCCGGAAAGTCGACGCTCGTCGACCGGCTCGCGGGCCACTACGTGGGCGAGGGCCATCGAGTAGCGATCGTCGCGGTCGATCCGTCGAGCCCGTTTTCGGGCGGCGCGATCCTAGGCGACCGGATCAGGATGAAGCACCTCGCGACCGATCCGAACGTGTTCATCCGTTCGATGGCGACACGCGGGAACCTCGGCGGTCTTGCGCGTGCGACGGGCGAGGCGGTGGCGATCCTCGACGCGGCGGGGTTTTCACGCGTGATCGTCGAGACGGTCGGCGTCGGCCAGGACGAAGTCGACATCGTCAAGACTGCCGACGTGTCGGTGGTCGTGCTCGTGCCGGGCATGGGTGACGACATTCAGGCGATCAAGGCCGGCATCATGGAGATCGGCGACGTCTTTGCGATCAACAAGGCGGACCGCGAGGGCGTGTTGCGGACCGAGCGCGAGCTCGAGACGCTGCTCACGATCGGGCACCGCGACGACATGTGGTCGCCGCCCATCGTGAAGACGGTCGCGACGGCAAACCAGGGCATCGCCGACCTCGCGCGCGCGATCGACGCGTACCGCGAGTACACGACGGCGAACGTGGAGCGGTTTGCCGAACGCCGGCGCGAGATCGCCGGGCAGCGGATTGCCGAGCTCCTGCGCGAACGGCTCGTGCGGGACGCGCTCGCGCGCTACTCGCGCGACCAGCTTGAACAGATGGCCCGCGATGTTGCCGAACGCCGGCGCGATCCGTACACGGTCGTCGACGACATTGCGACCGGTCGAACGGTCCCGGAGTAGCGCACATGGTTCACGTAGCCGCAGTCGAATCGCGAATCCGCGAAGCCGAGCGCCGCGCGGGACGGCCCGCGGGCGCGGTCGTGTTGTGTGCGGTGACAAAGACGTTTCCGGCCGAGGCGGTCGTCGAAGCGGCCACTGCGGGCGTGACACACGTCGGAGAGAACCGCGTGCAGGAGGGCGAGGAGAAGCGGCCGGAGGTCGAACGGCTTGGCGGTGGCGGTCTTCGTTGGCACCTCATCGGGCACCTTCAGAGCAACAAGGTCCGGCGTGCGGTCGAGACCTTCGACGTGATCGAGACGGTCGACAGCGTCGAGCTTGCCGATCGGATCGAGCGTATCGCCGCCGAACTCGGGCGGTCGCTCGAGGTGCTGATCCAGGTGGACCTCGGGCACGAAGCGACGAAATCGGGCGCCGAGCGAAGCGACGTTCCGGCGATCGCCGAGCGGCTGCAACGGTGCGAACATCTCACGCTGACCGGATTGATGACGGTGCCGCCGTTTCTGGACGACGTCGAGCTGGTACGGCCCTACTTTCGCGAGCTGCGCGAGCTGCGCGACGAGTTGAACGCGACGATCTGCGCCGCCAGTCCGATTCACGAGCTGTCGATGGGCATGAGCCACGACTTCGAAGTGGCGGTCGAGGAGGGCGCGACGATCGTGCGCGTCGGCAGCGCGATCTTTGGCGCGCGCGGATAGCCGGCGCTTTCTCGACGCGAATCGTCCACGTACAATCTGACAATGCTGCTCGTCATCGCGATATTCGACTACCTCGCGCTTGCCATCACGATCGTCACGGGCGTGCTGGCCCTCGCGCTCGTGCTCCGGATGGTGCTGCAGTGGGCGCAGGTGAACCCGTTTGGCTGGTTCGCGCTCAACCTGCGCAAGGTGACCGAGCCCGTGATGCGGCCGTTCCGCTACGGATTCGACAACCAGATGCTTCGGTTCGACATGCTGCCAATCGTCGCGGCGGCGCTCGTGCTGTTGAACGGGCTGTTCGCCGCGTGGATCGTCGGGCAGGTCTCGTTCGTGCTGAGGCAGTTCTATCGCGCGCCGGCGATCACGATCGGACTCGTGTTGTCGGCGGTGCTCTGGTTCGCCGTCGTGGCGTACATGGCGATGCTTTTTGGGCGTTTCTTGCTCCCCATGTTGGGGTTCGGGTATAGTTCCCGGTTTCTGAGAGTGGCGTTCCAGTTGACGGAACCTGTTCTCAAGCCCCTCAGACGATATCTGGTCATCGGGGCGTTCGATTTCTCGCCGGTTGTCGTGATCTTTCTGGTGCAGATGATTGGGAGCTGGCTGTGCGCCTGGCTCGCACGGTTGTAGCCGGGGTGGCGATCACCGAGCGAAACGGGGCCGTCACGATTTCGGTCCGGGTCCAGCCGAGGGCTTCACGCACCGAGATCGCGGGTCTGCACGGTGACGCATTGAAAATCAGGTTGGCAGCGCCGCCGGTCGACGGAGAGGCGAACGACGAATGCGTCCGGTTTTTGGCGCGCACGCTCGGCGTCTCGCGGACGGCGGTCGAGATCCTTTCGGGGCACGCATCGCGCAGCAAGCTGGTCCGTGTCGACGGCATTTCGCTTGCGGACGCACGGCGGCTCCTGGGACTCGGGAATTGACGAGGAGGACAGATGTCCGGACATAGCAAGTGGCACACGATCAAGCACAAGAAGGGCGCCGCGGACGCGAAGCGCGGGAAGATGTTCGAGAAGCTCGCGAAGGAGATCGCGGTTGCCGCGCGCATCGGCGGGGGTGACCCGGATTCGAACGCGCGGCTGCGCAAGTCCATCGCCGACGCCCGCGCGCAGAGCATGCCCAACGAGAAGATCGAGAACGCGGTCAAGCGCGGCACGGGCGAGATCGAGGGCGTGTCGTACGAGGAGCTCACGTACGAGGGCTATGGCCCCGGCGGTGTCGCGGTGTACCTCGAGTGCCAGACGGACAACAAGAACAGGACCGTCGCGGAGCTGCGGCACATGTTCAGCAAGCTGGGCGGCAACCTCGGCGAGTCCGGGTGCGTGTCGTGGATGTTCGCCAAGAAGGGGTACATCCTCGTCGACAAGGAAGCGCGCAGCCAGGACGAGATGGAAGAGCTCGCCATCGAGGTCGGCGCGGAGGACATCGCCGACGACGGCGACACGTGGGAGATCTTCACGGCGGTCGACGATTTCGACACGGTGCGCGACGCGATCGTGGCGGCCGGCATCGAGCCGCAGTCCGCGCAGATCGAGTGGATTCCGTCGACGTATGTGTCGCTGACGGGCTCCGATGCACAGAAGATGATCAAGTTGATGGATCAGCTCGAAGATCAGGACGACGTGCAGAACATCGCGACGAACGCGGACATCTCGGCCGAAGAATTCGAGAAGGCATGAAGCCCTCCGCGGCCACGGTTCGCGTTCTCGGCATCGACCCGGGCAGCGAGTCGATGGGCTTCGGGATCGTTGACACGGATGGTCGCACGCACCGCCTGGTGACGGTCGGTGCGATCCGCGCGCCGCGGAACACGGGGTTTCCCGCGCGGCTCCTGAACATCGAGAACCGGCTGTGCTCGATCATCGAGCAGTATGCGCCCCAGGTCTGTTCGATCGAGGAGACGTTCTTTGCCGCGAACGTGAAGACGGCGCTCAAGCTCGGGCACGTCCGCGGTGTCGCGATCGTCGCAGCGGCGCGCGCGGGGCTTCAGATCTTCGAGTACTCGCCGGCGGCGATCAAGAGCGCGCTCGTCGGGTATGGGCGCGCGGAGAAGGCGCAGGTCGGCGACATGGTGCGGCTGCTGTTGAATCTCGCCGAGGTGCCTCAACCTCACGACGCGGCGGATGCGCTGGCGACGGCGATCTGCCACATCCACACGGCGGGGACGCTCGAGCGGATCCTGGCGGCCGAGGCTGGGATCCTGAAAACCACACGCCGAGACGCGAAAACATAGAGACGCAGGGACAGGAATCGAGTTCTCTACGTCTTTGCGACTTTGCGTGGACCGCTTGCGCTCAACGCTCGCTGAGAGCCGTCGCGTGCACCCGCTCGCGCGCGTGCTGACGCTCGGCAGCATCGGCCGCGAGCACCGCATCGATCGAATCGGCAGGCGTCGCGACGTGCGCGCCGAGCACGTCTTCGACGACGCGCGGAATGCCACGAAAATCGAGCGCCCCGTCGAGAAACGCCGCGACCGCAACCTCGTTCGCCGCGTTGAGCGCGGCCGGGTACGTGCCGCCCGCGCGCAGCGCTTCGTACGCGAGCCTGAGTGCGGGGAACCGCACGAGGTCGGGCGCAAAAAACTCGAGAGGGCCCGTCGACAGCAGGTCCAGAAACCCGCACGGCGATGCCAGACGGTCGGGGTAGGTCAGCGCGTACTGGATGGCGTGCCGCATGTCGGTGATCCCCATCTGCGCGATGATCGATCCGTCGCACAGCTCGACCATCGAATGCACGATCGACTGCGGATGAACGACGACGTCGATCTGATCGGCCGAAAACCCGAAGAGCCAGTGCGCTTCGATCACCTCGAGGCCCTTGTTCATCAGCGTCGCCGAGTCGATCGTGATCTTGTCGCCCATCCGCCAGGTCGGGTGCTGCAGCGCCTGTGCACGCGTGACGTTCTCGAGCTCGGCGATGCTCGTCGTACGGAACGGTCCGCCCGACGCCGTCAGCACGAGCCTCCGGACGTCCTCGGTCGACTCGCCGCGCAGACACTGATGCAGCGCGTTGTGCTCGCTGTCGACGGGCAGGATCTCGGCGCCGGTGGCGTGAGCCATCGCGGTCATGAGCTCGCCTGCGACGACGAGCGTCTCCTTGTTTGCGAGCGCGACGCGCAGCCCGCGCTCGAGCGCGCGATAGGTAGGGACAAAGCCGAGCGATCCGACCGCTGCCGACACGACCGTTGCGGCGCCCGACTCGGTTGCGACGGCCACGAGGCCGTCCACGCCCGTGAGAATCTGGGGCATGTGCGCGGCCGGAAGATCCGCGAGGAGTCCGGCAAGCGCCTCCACTTCGGGAGGACCCGACACCGCGACGACCTCGGGGTGATGGCGCCGGATCTGCTCTGCGAGGAGTTCGACAGAGCGTCCGCATGCGAGTCCCGCGACCGAGAACCGATCCGGGAGTGACTCGATGACGCGGAGCGTGTTGAGGCCGATGGAGCCGGTCGAGCCGAGAATGGCGACCTTGGTGCGACCAGTTGTGATCACGGTCTCGGATTGTACCGGCTCGCCGGAGGGGTGGCAAACGGGCTTCTTGACGAGCATTCAAACGCCCGCGTAGAGTGCTCGTGTGGATGACAAATTCCTGCACCTCATGCAGCACCTCGGCGAAGCGATCAACGATGCGGTCATGACGTCGACGGAGGTCGACGCGGCCCTCGACAAGGTCCGGGAATCGGGGATCGAGGTCGTCCTCGTTCTCGAGGCGACGATCTGCGTCCGCCGGAACGACGGCGAGCCTGTCGACGTGCATGTGCCAAAGGCGCTGCCGCCCGCAACCGAGGAGGAGGTCGACCTGAGCGCGGACGACCTGCACTTCCTGAAACGGTTGCGTATCAGCGTGGGCGAGCCGGAGTAGGGACTCGAACAACACGCAGAGACGCGGGAGACGCAGAGCCGCAGAGACGATACGTACATGACTCTGCGCCTCAGCGGCTCATTCTTCTCTGCGTGCGGTTACGCCTCCACCGACGCCAGCAGCTCCTCGAGCGACACCGTCGCCGTCCCGCGTTTCATCACGACGATGCCGCCCGCGTGATTGGCAAGGTGCGCCGCCTCGAGAAACGTCGCGCCGCACGCAAGTCCCAGCGCATACGTCGCGATGACCGTGTCGCCGGCGCCCGTGACGTCAAGCGCCGGCGCCGAGCCCACCGTCGGGAACACGCACGGCTCCTCGCCGTTTTCTGCAAGCGCCATTCCGCGGCTACCGCGCGTCACGAGCAATGCCGTGGCGCCGAGCGCGTGCCGCGCCGCTTCCGCCGCGGCAGCGACGGCTGAATCCGTGTCGAACACCACGCCCGCATACGCCTCGAGCTCGACCTCGTTTGGCGTTGCCGACGTGAATCCCGTGAAGTCTCCGAGCCGAAAGCGCGAGTCGACGACGACCGGCACACCGCGGCTGCTCGTCGCATCGCGGACCGCGTCCACGACGACAGGCGCGACCGTTCCATAGTTGTAGTCCGAAATGACGATGGCGTCGGCCGTCGCGGCGCGTTCGCGAACGGTCGCCGCGACCCGGTCGAGCGCGTCGGTTGACGGTTCGGAACGCGGCTCGTTGTCGATGCGGATCACCTGCTGGCGGAGCGAGTGCACGAGACCCGCGAGCAGGCGCGTCTTTGTCGGCGTCGCGCGACGCCGTTCGCCGGCGAGCCCGCCGACGTCGACGCCTCGGTCGACGAGCGCCTTGACCGCCTGTCGACCCGGCCGGTCACGACCGACGAGCCCGGCGAGCGAAGCTCGGCCGCCAAGCGCAGCAGCGTTCGCCGCCGCGTTTCCAGCGCCTCCCGGCACGGTTACCGTCGATTCGTAGCGGAGGATCATCACTGGCGCCTCGCGCGACACGCGCGCGATCTCGCCGTAGACGAACTCGTCGGCGATCAGATCGCCGACGACGAGCACCCGCTTCCCCGAAAAGCGCGCGGCGAGCTCGGCAAGCCTCGACGAAGGCGGCACGGGGCGGCGGCTCATTCAGTCTCTCCCGCGACTGCGGCGACGATCCACGCCACGGCGTCCTCGAGCGACTCGGCGACGTGCTCGGGCGCGCGCGGCCAGGTCTCGCGTTCGTATTCGTATTCGCCGCGTCCGTAGCCCGTCATCACGAGCACTCCCGAGGCGCCGACAGCGTGGGCGAGTCGCACATCAGAGTACTTGTCGCCTACCACGTACGAAGATGCAAGGTCGATGTCGTGCTCTGCTGCCGCCTGCAACAGCATGCCGGGCCGTGGCTTGCGGCACCCGCAATCGGCGCGGTACGGCGGCTCGCCAGCGGTCGGATGATGCGGACAGTAGTAGATCGCGTCGAGCGTGGCGCCCTGGGCGGCGAGCTCTTCGACGAGACGCGCGTGGACGTCGAGGATCATCGTCTCGGGGAAGTACCCGCGCGCGACGCCCGCCTGGTTCGTCACGAGCACCGCAAGCAGGCCGGCGTCGTTAAGCGCGCGGATGGCCGAGGCACTCCACGGATAGACGCGCAGACGCGACACGTGGTTCAGGTATCCCACCTCGTCGCTGACCGTCCCGTCGCGGTCCATGAAGACGGCACGTCTCATGCGGACCCCGCTCCCGACACGGATTCGACGGCGCCGAGAACCTTGTCGACCGTCAGACGGGTCATGCACGGATGATCGATCGGGCAGTCGCGCAGCATGCACGGCGCGCAATCGACCGGTTCGCTGACGGTTGTCGCGTGCGCGCCGACAGGGTGCGTGGCGAATTGTTCGGTCGGGCCAAAGATGGTGACGGTCGGGATTCCGAGCGCTGCGCCGAGGTGGGCCGGTCCCGTGTCGTTCGAGACGAGGGCCGACGCGAGCGAGAGGATGCCGATCAGGTCCTGCACCGTCGTCGCCCCCGCGACGACGACGGATCGCGACTGGTCGGCCATTGCAGCCTGCACCGCCATCGCGGTGTCGAGCTCGCTGCCCGAGCCTACGATCACGACGTGCGCATCGTGACGCCGTGCGAGCGTGTCGCCGACTGCTGCGAATCGTTCAGGCAGCCACTGTTTTGCGCGGCTGTTGGTCGCTCCGGGATTGATGGCCACGATGGGCGATCCGGGCGGGACGCCGTTCTCCATGAGAATCGCGTGCGCACGCGCGACGGCCGTTTCCGACGGCGTCAGCGTGACGTCGAGCCGGTCGAGGTCGACGTGCGACGCGCCGAACAGCGCCTCCTCGAAGCCTCGAGCAATCCGGCCGTAGTACCGCGTCTGATGTTCGGCCGACGCGTTGGGCGCAAGCGCGACGGAGTCGGTCAGCAGGATGCCGCGGCCGTCGCTCGGATAGCCGACGATCCGGGGAACGCCCGCGAGCCGCATCACGAGCGCCGCCTCGAACGCGTTCTGAAGAAGCACGGCGCAGTCGAACTGGCCGGAACGGATGCCTCGCGCGGCGGCAAACGCGTCGCGCCACGACCTCCGCTCGAGCTGGATGACCTGGTCGGCGACGCGCGCCTCTTCGTAGATTCCCGCAACCCACGGTCGCGCGGCGATTGCGAGCTGCGAATCGCCGAGGGCTCGCCGAATCTCGCGGAGCGCGCCGAGCGACATCACCGCGTCGCCGATCCAGTTCGGCGCGCGCACGATGCACGATCGCACGGTCACTAACGCCTCTCCGACGCCATCGCGACGCCCGCCTCGAGCATCGCGTCGCGCTTGGCTTCAGACGTCGCTTCGCTGTAGACGCGCAGTACGGGCTCGGTTCCAGACTGACGCAACAGCAGCCAACTCTCGTCGTCGAGCACGAACTTCGTTCCGTCGAGCGTGACGACGTCCACGACGCGGCTCGATGCGAGCATGGTCGGGGGATTCGCCGCAAACGACGCCACGAGCGGCAGACCGGTGGCAGGTGCGACACGCAGGTCGCGGCGATCATAGAAGAGCGGTCCAAACCGCTTCTGTATGTGCGCGACCAGCTGCGATGGCGTCTCGCCCGACGCGAGAACGGCCTCGGCGAGCATCAGCCCCGACAGCACGCCGTCGCGTTCGGGGACGAACCCGCGAAATCCGAAGCCCCCGCTCTCCTCGCCGCCGATCAATACGCCTCCGCGGCAGATCTCGTCGGCGATGTACTTGAACCCGATCGGCGTCTCGCGGACTTCGAGACCGAACTCGGCGGCCATGCGGTCGATGACGCGGCTCTGCGACACGGTCTTGATGACACTGCCGCGTTCGCCTCGGCGCTCGGCAAGGTGCAGGATAAGGATCGCGAGCACCATCTGGGACGTCAGAAACCGGCCGTTCTCGTCGACGGCGCCCAGCCTGTCGGCGTCGCCGTCGTTCGCGATGCCGAGCAGCGCGCCCTCGGATCGCACGACGTCCGACAGAGCGCCGATGTTCTGGGGAATTGGCTCCGGATTGACGCCGCCAAAATACGGATCACGCTCGGACCGGATCGTCACGACACGAACCGACGGCTTTGACCCGCCGGCGAGCAATCGGGAGACGGCGTCTCCGGCGGCGCCGGAATCGCGTCCGCGACGCCGATCGTGACGTCGGTGATCACCGCGTCGAGGTCGACCACGCGCGCGATCGCCCGGTCGTAGCCATCGCCGGGGGCGACGCGTCGGACGTTTGTGAAAGCGGGTGTCGCGACCGGCGAGCGGATCGATTTTGGACTCGACTCGAATCGTCGCCGGGTTTGCCGAGCGTCCCGGCAACTCCTTTATCTTGAATCCATTGTGAGTGGCCGGGTTGTGGCTCGCAGTGATGACGACGCCGAACGGCACGTTGGCCTCGGCGATCTGGTAGCTGACGACGGGCGTGGGCGTCGACCGGTCGAACAGTTCGACGGGGAGACCGTTGCCTGCGAGAACTCCTGCCGCACGCTCAGCGAACACTTCCGACATGAAGCGGCGGTCGTACCCCACGAGGACGGGAACACCCGGCGCGACGTCCGCGATGTACGTGGCGAGCGCCTGGGCGACCCGTTCGACGTTTGCAACGGTGTATCCGTCGGCGATGACCGCTCGCCAGCCGTCCGTTCCGAACGCGATCGTCACGCAAGATCCCCGATGATGGTGTAGTCCGTCAGCACGGACTTGTCGCCGAGCGCGACCCGCTCCACCGAGGCGAAGCGCCCGATGTGGCAGCTCAGCCCGACGATCGAGTCGCGGAGCGCGACCGATTGGCCGATGCGCGTCGACCGGCGTACGACGGAGTTCTCGATGACGGCCTTCTCTTCGATGACGCAGTTTGCCTCGATGACCGAGTTGACGATCTGCGCGCCCGACTTGATGGTGGCATCCGCGTCGATCCACGAGAGCTCGTCGACGGATGCCTTCGCGTCGACGCGCTCGCCACGGACACGAGGCGCCATCGGTGCGTGCGGCAGCTTTCCTGCGAGCAGGTCGAGGTTTGCGCGCAGACAACGCCGAGGTGTGCCGATGTCGATCCAGTAGTCGGAGGACGTGTAGCCAAACACGGGCACGCCCTTGGCAAGGAGCGAAGGGAACAGGTCGTACTCGAACGAGAAGACTTCGTCGGCCGGGATGTGCTTCAGGATCTCGGGCTCGATCACGTAGATCCCTGCGTTGATGTTGTTCGTCGTGATCTGGTCGCCCTTCGGCTTTTCGAGAAACCTCCGAACGGCGCCGTCGGGCTCGGTCTCGACGAGCCCGTACGCGCGCGGGTTTTCGACGGGCGTCAGCACGATCGTGACCGCGGACTTGCGCTCTTCGTGAAACGTGACGACGGCGCGCAGGTCGATGTCGGTGAGCACGTCGCCGTTGAACACGATCGTCCTGGAATCGATCACATCGCGGGCATTCTTGAACGCACCGGCGGTTCCAAGGGGCTGCGCCTCGACGACGTAGCGGATGAGCGTGCCGTGATGCGACCCATCGCCAAAGACGTCCTCGATCTTCTGTGGCTGATAGGAGAGGCTGAGCACAACGTCGCGGACGTCGACGCGCTTCAAAAGGTCGAGCTGGTATGTGAGGAACGGCTGGCCTGCGAGAGGCATGACCGGTTTGGGAGTATGAAGTGTGAGTGGGCGAAGCCGGGTGCCCTTTCCGCCGGCAAGAATGACAGCTTGCATCGTCGCCATATGACTCCTTCCAGGCAAAACGAAAGTCTAGCATCCGCAAGGAGTACCGCCAAGTTTCGGCCTACCGCGCCACAGGACGCGCTGTGACTGTTCGCGTTATGGAATCCACGTCGAATGCGACGCCGAGACGCGAGTACCGGTCGAGGAGCGGGTCGGACAGCAGGAATGCGCGAAGGACCGCGGCGGAACACCCGGTCGGGAGGTCGTCACGTGCGGCGAGCCGGCGGGACAGGAGCGTGGCGGCGGCGGCCGATTCCTCGCGAAATGCCGCGAGCCCGGCGGCGCCGAGGCGAGGGAAGTGGTCGAGGGCGAGTCGGGAGAGCCTGAGCCGCTCGTAGCCGGTCGTCGTGTCGAGCATGTCGGCGAGGCGGACATTCCCTGCGCGGTCGGCAGGCGCTGCGATGGCCAGTTCGAGCAGCCATCCCCTCGTCCGTCGCGTCACTGCAACGCGCACCCACGACAGGCCGTTCGCGTCACGCGTTCTCGAGACGATCGCGACCATCCGGCCGGTCCGGAGGCGTTTCGCAACGGTCGCCGTGAGGCGAGGCTCCGTGCGGAGCGCGGCGATGCGTTCGTCGACGACGTACGACCGCGTCCATGGACGGGCGAATGCGCTCACCGGGCAGAGCGAGACAACGGCGACGAGGACAACGGCGAAGCGTTTCATGCCCCATGATCGGAGCACGTCGCGTTGAAGTTGCGGCGGCGTCAGCCCTCAGCGCGAGTAGTAGCCGGTGCGAGCGATCACGCTGCCGTCATGGCCGTTGAGCCGGATCTTCAAGTGCCGGTACTTGCCGGCGTTCCGCTCGGCGCTCGGGTAGAACCCGAGCACGTACTGTTCGCGAAGCCGTCCGGACAGCCGCGACAGCGCTTCCTCGACGTCGTCGGGATTCGAGATGTAGTAGACCTCGCCGCCGGTCTCGGTCGCGAGGTATTCGAGCGGATCGTTCTGCCTGTACTCTTCGGTGACCGCCCACCGGGCAAACGACGTGTTGATCGCGTAGATGGCCGTGTCGGTGGACTGCGCCTGGCGCAGCGCGTCCTCGAGGCGGATGCCGCTGAAGGTATCGCGCCCGTCCGACAGCACGACGATGGCGCGGCGTCCCGTCTTGGTGGCGAGCTTGTTCGAGGAGGCCGCGATCGCGGAGTAGAGCGCCGTCGCGCCGCCGCACGGAAACAAGAAGATGGCCGAGTTGAGCGATCCCGACATGTCCGTGAAGTCCAGCAACACGAGCAACAGGTCGCTGAACCAGTACACGGCGCCATGATCCGTCGGTCGGAGGAGCGTTCGCAGAAACGTTCCCATGGCTTCGCGCTGGAACGTCTTGTGCACCTGCATGCTCTGACTGGCGTCGACCAGGAAGATGATCTCGAGCGGCAGCGATTCGTCGCCAAAGAACGAGATCTCCTGGCGGACGCCCTCGTCGAAGATCGAGAAATCGTTGGACTTGAGTCCCCGAACGAGATCGGCGCCGTCCGGGCCTGTGGTGACGACGGCGGACACGAGCACGAGGTCCGAATTGAGCTCGACCTGATCGTCCGTGCGCGCGGGCGGAGGCGGGGCCGACGCGACGCGTTCGATGACGCCCGGCGCGCTGGCCGGCGCAAGCCCAGCCGGTGTAGGAGTCTGCAGCGCATTCGCGCCCACGCGCCGCGGTCGAGACGCACCGGTCAGGGGCACCTGGGCTTGCACGCTCAACAACAGGCACAGTGCGACGACGGCACCGCTGGTCACCCTCAGCCCAAGATGCATGGGTGAAAGTCTACTATAGGAACATGCGTCGGGAACACAGAAAGTGGGGGCAATTCGGGGGAAGCGGCGTGTGGGGCTGGGAGGAACACGCTCCAGGCTAGCCTGGCCAGGGTGGTCGCCGTGGTGAGCGACCTGCTCGACCGTTCGATCCGTTTGCGCGAGCGTGTGCGGACGGCTGCGTGCGTGATCGGCGAGTACTGGGCGCTTGGTCCGCTACGGCCTCGTCAATCGCGAGCCGCGCCAGTTCGAGCATCTGCTCGCTCGTCAAACGTGTACGTCGTCGTCGTCGGGTCGGGGGTTGCTGTGCAACTGCGATCGTCGACACCTGGGCAGGAAGCAGATGAAGCGAAACGAGCAGGCCACCGTTCTTCGCCGAAGAACAGGCTATCTGGCGCAGCGTCATTCGTTGTTCCATCGCTTCCCCCGAATTTGGTAGACAAAAGAACCGAACTGGGGCACAAAGTAGCCTAAGGTTCTTTCACGCTGCAAGAAAAATCTCCGCCAAGTCGCAGAGAATAAAGGGCTTGTCGTGAAATCACGACAAGCCCTGGCGCGAGGCCGGATCTCCCCCAATTCAGGTCCAGCGTAACGACGAGAAGCTCCCCGCTCGGTAGCCCCCCTCAAAAATCTGCCTTCCTGTAAGTCGGGTAAAATTGCGCTTGCATGTATGTCGTGATTCCACGACAATGCGGCGCGTAAGCCCCCTTCACAATTTATTGAGTCGTAAATCTACGACCGAACCCCTTGGCTCCCGAAATCCGGGACCACTGAAAGGAAGGCTGTCATGAACGCAACTCGACGACCCGCTCTCCGCGCCGTCGCTTCCCTCGCACTTGGTACGATGCTTTGTCTTGGAACGGGCTTCGTTCCGCAGGCCAAGGCAGGATCACTTCCCGGCGGGAACTGCAACGAGTCACCGCGCTCGGCAGTCGCTCAGTTTCTTGCTCGCGCGAATGGCTTCGTTGCGATTCTCGACGTTCTGATGCCCTAGTCGGTCAGCACTGTTTCATTCGTCAGACCTTCTCGGCGGGCGTTCGTTCTGGACGCACGGGTTTGCCATGAATCTGAAGCCACAGATCATGGAAGCGTGAACGGCTCAATCCGAGCTGACGCGCGGCATCGGCGCGATTGCCCGATGACCGCCGGACAGCTTCGAGCGCCAGGAATCGCCTGAGCGTCGCGACTGCCGTGTCATAGTCGGGCATTCCCACCTTCGGGTCGATGATCAGTTCGCCAGCTGCGCCAACACGGATAGGTTTCGAGGACAGGCCCGACTGCACGCGCTGCAGCAGGTTCTGAAGACGCGCAGCCTGCGTGCAGGCCTGCATCGACTCGGCTTCGAGACACATTGCAGACGCAATATCGGGCCGGTCGGCCGCGGACACCTGCGCGACATAGAGCCTCGCCTCCGCACGCTGGTACTCGGTGCCGGCCTCGTCGCATCGCTCGATGATCGACTCGAGCTTCCCAACGGCGCCCGACGCGCCGCGTCGCGCCGCAGCCCACCACTTCAACATCTCGCCGTCGAGCGCCGACGTTTCGCTCTCGATCAACTGCGCGAGCCGTGTGCTTTCGTCCGCGGTGCGCTCGGCTTCCTCGTAACGCCCGAGCTCGCAGTATGCGATCGCAAGGACCTGCAACGCGATCAACTCGGCGAACACGTGGCGCGTCGCGCGCTCCCACGTCAGCACTTCGCCGAGCCGCGTCACGATCTCCTCGAAACGATCGAGGGAGAGCAGCGTGCGCGCGGCGGCAGTTCGTGCCCACAGCGCGTCGCCGATGATCCCGAGGTCGTACGCGACCTTCTCCGCCGCGTCGCATTCCGCGATAGCGTCGTCGCACCGGCCGAGTTCCGCGAGGTGCGACGCGTACAGGACACGGCACGACGCCTCCCACCTCAGACCCTCGCTCTTCTTCAACAGGTGGAGTGCCTCCGCAAACGCGTGGCCCGCCTGCTTCATGTCGCCAAAATAGCTGTACGCGTATGCCCGGCCGTGCGCGATGATGCCGCCGTAGAAATCGTTCCCGAGAACGGTAGCGAGCCGCCGGGGTTCGCGAGCCTTCTCGAGAAACTCGGCCGCATTGCCGCGCCTGAGCTCGATACGGGCAGTCAGCAGCGACGCACGGAGGTGGCCCTGATGGTCGCCACACTCCCACGTGGACTGCACGACAGGCATGACGAGATGACGCGACTCGTCCAACGCCTTGTCCCAGAAGGCGATCTCGGCCCGGATCGTTTCCGCGCGATTCGCGAGATCGCGATCCAACGACACGGGCAGTCGCTTGAGCTCGGCCGCCGATTCTTCCAGGCGATCGAGGTAGAGCGCCACCTCGGCGCGCCACAGCGTCTCGATCGGGTCGGTCGAAGGTTCGGATGCCTCGTAGCGGGGAATCGCCTCGCGAAACGCTCCATTGTCGAGCGCCTCGAGGGCTGAAACTATTCTATGTGAATGGGTTGTTGTCACCATGGCGAGTGGATTTCTCCGAAGGATGTCGCTCTTCCAAGCCGAAGGCGTTGTCGTGTAGGGACCGGACCAGTGCTTCGTGGCCGAACTGACTCCTTATCTAAAGCATATCGGCCCAAAACGCAATTCCTGTATGGCCGACTTTGAAAAAACGCGAAAAAATGTCGTTCGATTGCGACAGAATGGGACTTGAGGTCCCACGGGGTCGCTATTGACCGCTGGAGAATCCCGCTAGACGAGCCGGCTGATCAATGCACGGAGCACGTCCAGCGCCCGCTCGCCCGTCAGTTCGCCGGCGTCGAGATGCCGGAGTTCGTCGAGCACCGAGTCGTTCGCGGCGTCGAACAACGTAGGCTGCCGGTCAACACGCCGCGACGGAAGGTGCCGCGCCAGCTTCGGCTTCCCGAGCACATCCAGTTCGTTCGCCTCGAGGTTGATAAGGATCTCCCGTGCACGCTCGATGACCGCGATCGGGAGGCCCGCCAGACGCGCGACCTCGATTCCGTAGCTCTTGCTTGCCTCGCCCTCCACGACCTTTCGGAGGAACACGATGTCGCCGCGCTCCTCTCGCACAGCCATCTGGTAGTTCTTCACGCCAGGCAAAAGGCGTGCGAGGTCCGTCATCTCGTGGTAATGCGTTGCAAATATTGTCTTTGCCGCGTGCCGCGGGTTGTCGTGCAGGAATTCGGCGATCGCCCAGGCGAGCGACAGACCGTCGAATGTGGACGTGCCGCGGCCGACTTCGTCGAGGAGCACGAGGCTGCGTGCGGTCGCGGTGTTCAGGATGTTCGCCGTCTCGGTCATCTCGACCATGAACGTCGAGCGACCGGACGCCAGCGAATCGGACGCGCCGACCCGTGTAAAGATCCTGTCGACAAGTGCAATCCGGGCCTCGGCCGCCGGCACGAACGAACCGGCCTGTGCCAGCACGACGATCAGCGCCGACTGCCGCAGGTAGACGGACTTTCCGCCCATGTTCGGCCCCGTGACGATCAGCAACCGGTCGGTGGAGTTGTTGACGTACAGGTCGTTCGGGATGAATCGGTCGCCGGTCGTCTCCACGACCGGATGGCGCCCGTCGCGGACCAGGATCTCGTCGCCCTCCGATACCACCGGCCGGCAGTAGCCACGCCGCGCGGCCGTCTCGGCGAACCCGGCCAGCACGTCGACGAGCGCAATCGCCCGCGCGACCGCCTGAAGACGGCGGGTCGCATCGGCGACGCGCTGCCGGACAGCTGCAAAGAGCTCGGTCTCGAGCGCGAGCAGGCGGTCTTCGGCTCCGAGGACGCGAGCCTCGTACTCCTTCAGCTCCGGTATCGTGTACCGCTCCGCGTTGACGAGCGTCTGGCGGCGCTCGTACTCGGGCGGTGCATTTCGCGCATTCGCCTTGCTGATCTCTATGTAGTACCCAAAGACGTTGTTGAACCGGACCTTGAGCGAGCTGATGCCCGTTCGTTCCCGCTCGCGCGCCTCCAGCTGCGCAATGAACTGCTTGCTCGTCGTCGCGAGACCGCGAAGCTCGTCGACCTCCGCGTGGTAGCCCGACCGGATCGTGCCGCCGTCGGCGATCGCCACGGGCGGATCGTCCGAGATCGCCTCGCCGATCGCAGCCCGAACGTCCGCGAGATCGTCGAGCCCCTCACCGATCGTCGCCAGAAGCGCCGCGTCGAACTGTCGAAGCTCTACCTTGAGGTCGGGAACGCGGTCGGCTGAGCGCCGAAGCGCGACCATGTCGCACGGATTCGCCCGGCCCATGGCGACCTTGCCCGCAAGCCGTTCGAGATCCTGGATCTCGGCAAGCACAGCGCGCAACCGGTCGCGTCCGATCGTCGCGACTCGTAACGCTCCGACGGCGGTCAGCCGTGCCTCGATCTCGTCGAGCCGAACCGACGGGCGCAACAGCAGCGTCTTGAGCAGCCGCGCTCCCATGCTCGTGCTCGTCTCGTCGACGACCGAAAGCAGCGAGTGGCGTCGCGTCCCGTCGAATCCGGCGACGAGCTCGAGGTTCCTCACCGTCGTCGCGTCGAGCAGCATTGCATCCGACTGCTCGTAATACGAAATCTCGGTCACGTGCCGGAGCGCATCGCGCTGCGTGTCGCGCGCATAGAACAGGAGGCCGCCCGCGGCTGCGCTGGCGAGCGGCTTGCCCTTCAGCCCGAACCCGTCGAGGCTTGCGACGCCAAAATGCGCCTCGAGCAGCGGGCCAGAGTGGTCGAACGCGTAGACCCATTCGTCGAGTACGGTGACCGTGCAGTCGAGCGCGAGCGATCGGGCAACCGGCTCGAGCGGCGCGGCAACCAGCAGTTCACGCACGCCAAGCGTGTCGATCTCGTCGCGCACGCGCGCAAGCGCCTCGTCGCCGGCCACTTCCGTGCATCGAAGCTCGCCGGTCGAAAGATCCAGAACGGCGAGACCGGCGCCCGCGCCGGTCGTGTGGAGCGACGCGAGATAGCTGTTGTCGCGCGCCGACAGCATCTGCGATTCGATCGCGGTGCCGGGCGTGACGACGCGGACCACTTCGCGCCGCACGAGCTTTGTGCCGGCCTTCGGCTCTTCGACCTGTTCGCAGATTGCGACGCGGAGCCCCTTGCGGACGAGCTTTGCGATATGGCCTTCGGCCGCGTGATACGGAACGCCACACATCGGGACGGGCTCGCCCTTCTCCTTGTTTCGGGCGGTGAGCGTGATCTCGAGCTCGCGCGAACCAGTAACGGCGTCCTCGAAGAACATCTCGTAGAAGTCGCCCAGCCTGAAGAACAGAATCGTCCCCGGATGAGCCTTCTTCAGCTCGTGATACTGCCGCAGCATCGGGGTGTCCTGCGCCATGCCTATCCGAAGAACACCTGTGCTGATCTGTAGATCTCGGGATCGAGGAACTTTTCGCCCGAGACAGCATCTTCGAGCGCGACGTCGACCATGCGGTTCGCCGACAGAGCCGCCATCCGTCCGAACTTCCCGTCGAGGACCATCTCGACGGCGTGGACGCCGAGGCGCGATGCGAGGACGCGATCGAACGCGGTCGGAGTACCGCCGCGCTGGATGTACCCGAGCACGCTGACGCGAGCCTCGATGCCGGTCAGGCGTTCGAGCTCCCGAGCGACGAGCTGGCCGACGCCGCCGAGCCGTTCCTCGCGATACACGACCTGCTTCTGTGCATCGGTGAGGAAGTCTTCGTCCGGATGGGGTTTTGCGTCCTCGGCGACGACGACGATCGAGTGAGGACGCCCCATCTCGCGCCGGCGCGCGAGGCTCTCGGCGATTGCCGACATGCGGAACGGCACTTCCGGAACGAGGATGACGTCGGCCGCGCCGGCGATCCCCGCATACGCGGCGATCCACCCGGTGTGCCGGCCCATCACCTCGATCACCATCACGCGATGGTGCGATTCGGCGGTCGTGTGCAGCCGGTCGATGGCGTCGGTGGCGACCTGCACGGCGGTGTCGAACCCGAACGTGAAGTCGGTGCCGTTGATGTCGTTGTCGATCGTCTTGGGGACGCCGACGACGGGGTAGCCCTCGTCGCGATGCATCCGCAATGCGACCGACAGCGTGCCGTTGCCGCCCGCGACCACGAGGGCGCGCAACCCGAATTTGCGCCAGTTGTCCTTGATCTTCTGAAGGCCGTCCGCGACGGCGTACGGATCGGTGCGTGACGTGCCGAGGATCGTTCCGCCCTTCGGCTGAATGCCGGCGACGGAATACCGGGTCAGGGGCTCGACATCGCCGGTGATCAGACCCTGCCATCCCGACTTTACGCCGAGCACGTATATGTCAGACTTCATCGCGCGACGGACGACGGCGCGAATGACCGCGTTCAGACCGGGGCAGTCACCACCGCCCGTAAGAATGCCGATGCGTCCGTTGTCCATGGCGAGGATGTGGGGTTTGAGAGCGCGGTTTCAGGACCCCGTGAACGCGACCCGGCGAGTTCTTCAAGCGTCACACCAACCGGCGGAACCTCGCCGTTTCAAGCCCGGATGTGTCTGATCCGCGATGGTTTGTCACGCTACGGACCGGACTATATAATCCGGCTCTCGGCCATGTCAAACTTGGGATCTCTGGTACTCGCCGTCGACACGACATCGCGGCACGGCTCGGTGGCGCTCGCGCGCGACGGGGCGGTGCTCGCGTCCCTCGGCGTGGTCGCCGAGCCGCAACGCGCGACGGTTTTGTGGACCGATATCGAGATGCTCCTCGAGCGTGTCGGAGCGAATATCGGCGACGTCGACGCGTTCGCCGTTGCGCGCGGGCCCGGCGCGTTCACAGGGCTGCGGGTCGGGATCGTGGCGGCGGCGGGGCTTGCGCGGGCGACGGGAAAGCCGCTGTATGGCGCGACGACGCTCGAGTTGACTGCGCGCGAAGCGGGCGCGGGCGACGCTGTCTGGGCGGTCCTGAACGCATATCGCAACGAGGTGTATGCCCAGCCGTTTCGCGTCGAATCGTCGGGAACCGTTATTCCGCTCGCCGATCCGTGCGTCGGGGCTCCGGGTGACATCTTTGCGCGAATCGGATCCGGAGTCGCACGGATCGCCGGAACAGGCGCGCACACGTTTCGCGCCGAGCTCGAGCTTGCGGCCGGGCACGCTGGAGTCGCGTTGTCGGCGCCGGCTCTCTTCCCGTCCGAGCTCGCGGGTTGGACCGTGTCACCGGTCGTCGAATTCCTGGCGCCGGCGCTTGCACGGTATGCGTCGATCGCGCTCGCGGCGGGTGTCGATCCGGGACGCGTCGTGCCGTGCTACGTGCGGCGCTCGGAAGCCGAGATCAACCTCGAGCTCGGCAAGCTTCAGCCGGCGGGGGCGACAAGGGTTGGCTGATGCGGTTTGAGATCGTGCCCATGCTCGAATCCGATCTCGCCGATGTGGTCGACATCGAGGAGCAGACGGGTCTCAATCGGTGGGGCTACGAGGCGTACCGGCGCGAGCTGCTTTCGAATCCGAACGCGATAATGCTCGTCGCGCGGCCTGTGAAGGGCGACCTGCCGCGGATCGCTGGATTCGTCGCGTCGGCGCTCATCTACGACGAACTGCACATCAACAATCTTGCGACGCATCCCGAGTTTCGACGGAAGGGCATCGGCCGGCGTCTGCTCGAGAAGGCGATCGCCGGCGGCCGACGGCGCGGCGCGGCCTTCTGCGTGCTCGAGGTGCGGAGTTCGAACGAGTCGGCGCAGCAGCTCTACTATTCGGTAGGATTTGCGACGACGCGCGTGCGCAAGGAGTACTACCGCGGGCCGACCGAGGACGCGCTCGAGATGGTGCTTCCGTTGCGGGATGGTGACCCGGACCACTGACCCGCCAGCGCACTCCAACGGATCACGCATCCCTGTGGAGTGCGCCGGCAAGCCCGAGGGGCGCGACGGCGCTTTGAGGTCACTCGAACCTACCGAGTGAACATGTACACGTCCGATCCACCGTCCGGGTTGTCGACCCGAATCTCGGTCGGGACGCCCTTCGGGAAGTGCTGTTTCAGTTGTGCGCCTTTCAGCACGATTGCGGTTTCGTTCTTGTACTTCACGGTCGGCCACGGCGTGCTGTCCGTGCCAAGCGTGACGACGAGCCCCTGCTGGAAGTTCGTTCCGGTAACCTTGATCCGGAAGGGCTTTCCAGTCACGACCAGGCTTTGGGCGCCGGTGATGTCGGGCGGGATCACCTCTGTGATCTTCGTGACAAAGGTGTCATATCCCGTAGGTTGAATCGCCGGCTGGAACGGATCCACCACGGGGAAGTCTGCCGACCTGGTGTCGCCTGCAGCATAGACGCTCCCGTGCGCATCGATGGCGAGTCCTGACACGGCTTCGTTGTCATCCCCTCCTATCAATGTCGAAAACACAATTTCCGGCGCAGTCGTGTCGATCTTCACGATGAAGCCGTCGAATGCGACCGGCGTCGTATGCGACCCTGGTATGGGGTTGACGATGGCGAACGGCGTCACATCCGAAGCTCCGCCGGCGTAAACCACTCCCGGGGTCCGCGAGGCAACACAGCCGACGTAGTCGAACCCGTCTCCACCAATAAAGGTAGAGAAGTCGATCGTGGCGCCAGACGGGTTCAGCTTGGTCACGAACCCGTCTTCATCGCCGCCGAATGAAGCTTGAACCGGGTTGCGAACCGGGTAGTCGGACGACAGGGTGTACCCTCCGATGTACGCCGCGCCGTTCGAGTCAACATCCATGGCATACGGGCTCTCTCGCGATGCGCCACCGAGATACGTTCCGTAGAGTATCGAGGACAGTTCCGCGTTGAACTTCGTTACGACAACGTCGAGTTCGCCGCCGAGTGTGGGTTGCGCGCCACCGGCCGTCGGGTAGTCCGTGGAGTCCGAGTTTCCTGCGACGTACACCGCGCCGGCAGGATCTACCGCAATCCGATAGAAGTTCTCGTGAAAACTGCCGCCAATGTAGGTACTTGCGAGGAGACTTCCGGTCGCGTCAAACCTGGCGACAAAGCCATCCTGGCCGCCCGAGAGTGTCGCGTCGAGCGGGTTGCTCGTCGGAAAGTCACTCGAGAGTGCGACGCCCGCAGTGTAGACGTCACCGTTCGGGCCGACTGCGACGTCGTTGCAGACGTCGCCCTGCGTCCCTCCCAGGTATGTCGAGAATACGAATGCATTTCCCTCCGGATTGATCCTGGCGACGATGCCGCTGCGGGATCCAGCGAGGGCCGGTTGAAACGCGTTGGCGGTCGGGAAGTCGTCGCTCTGCGTAGTGCCGGCAATGGCAACACCTCCGTCGCTTTCGATGGCACAGCCCATGAGAAAGTCGGACATCGCTCCGCCAATGTATGTCGAGAAGACGAGCTCGCTTCCAGATGGGGACAATCGCGTCAGATACATGTCGTAGACGCCGCCAAAACCCTGAAGTGCGCCGTCCAGGGGAAATGTCGCGGATTCGGTCGCGCCTCCAATGTACGTGCTGCCATCGAGGCCGACTCCGATGTCCTCAAAGACCTCCGAGCCATTTGCGCCTCCGAGGTATGTCGAATAGGCGATCGTCGGATCGATGACGAGTGGCCGGTCGCGGTCGTAGTCACCCACGTCGAACGCGACGGTGTCGGTGCCGAACAGGACAAAGCTGCCAGGGACTCTGCTGCACGAGGTGTCGCGCTCCTGGTACATGACCGGCGCGTGCTGGCGGAGCGTGCCCATCGCCGACGTGATGACGAGATCACCGGCCGGGTCGATCGTCACGGAATCGGCGCCTTCGATCTTCCACGAGACCGCCGAAGGATCGGCTCCAGGCGCGACGACGACGTCATATTCGAGTGCACGGTCGGATTCGTAGTAGCGAAGGTCAACACCCGGGTAGACGGATGCAAACCGTACTTCGCCGAACGATGGCACGTTTGTCCTCCAACGGGACGGGTCGTTTCCGATCAGGTAGTTCGATACGCCCGGCAGTTGATCGACTGCTTCACGGCGTGCGTCCGGGTCGGCTCCGACGAGCTGCATGCGAACAAAGGAGCCGCCACGTTTGTAGACGGCTTCGTCGGGCGCAAGGAACAGCACGTATCCGCCGGTGCGAACGAGATAATCGACATGCGCATCGACCTGGCCGACGTTCAGCTCGAATCGGAGCGGAAGCGACGTCGACGCAATGGGTTGCGCAGGTGACGAGGCGTCGCGCGCGGTCGCGACGGCTCGTGGGATTCCGAATGGGAAGAGGAGTAGCGAGGCGAAGAACAGGATTGCAGAACGAGCGAGTTTCATACGTCCTCCTCGTCCGTACTTGTCCCCGGCGCTCGCGGCGCACAGCCCGAGGCTGGTCGGGGTGTGCCGACCTGACGCTCCGTCGCGCGTCGGGTGATGTC
>JBGAKX010000233.1:0-3863 GCA_044224215.1 Blastocatellia bacterium | reverse complement strand
CCCCGGCTATTGCATGGCACCCCTTCGGGGTGCTTCGAACCGCAGACCACGACCTGGTGCCGCTCCCCGTCGGGGTGCCATGCAATTCCGCGTGATGAATGTTCGAGCACCCCGACGGGGTGCCATGCAATGCCGCGTTACGAAGGTTCGAGCACCCCGAAGGGGTGCCGTGCAATAGCCAGGGGTCAAGGCGCGCAAAGCGCGCCGCCGACCCCTGGTATCGCCCCCAACACGCGAAGGACCCTGAAGGGGTCCGTCATCTCACCACGACGTACGTCGCGCGCGGTTGAGACCCCGGGTCGACAATGCATCGCGTATTCTCGGAGGCCGCGGTTTGGTATCCTCAAATCCATGTCGATGATGCGAAGGCTGAGGCCCGGCGACGACACCGGCGCATACTGCACGCGCTGCAAGATGGACTTCACGCACACCGTGCTCTCGATGGGCAGCGACGACGCGCCCGAGCGCGTCCGCTGCAACACATGCGGCAGCGAGCATCGGTACATCGTCGAGCGGTCGGCTCAGCGCACGCAGTCGCCGCGCGACGCCGGCGCTCGAACAGCCGCCGGACACGCGATCCCGGCCGCGCCTCGAATTGCCAGGGAGGTATCCGCGATGGAACCCGACGAACTGGTCACGGCTTTGCGTGAGCTGCTCGAGGCCTCGGGCGGCATGCCGCCGACGGCGATCGGTCAGCGCTGGGAGGGGGGAACGCTCGTCCTGAAACCCGGCAAGCCGGGTCTCGCCGAGAAGGAGGTCCCGATCGAGGCTTTCTTCCGCAAGATCATCATGGTGCGCGAGCGCCTGCGCGTGCTCGAGCAGCAGATCAACGCCAACGGTGCGCTCTCGGATGCGGACAAGCTCGGGCTTCAGCAGTACATCACGAAGTGTTACGGATCGTTGACGACGTTCAACGTGCTGTTCGAATCGCGTGACGACTGGTTCGTCGGCGAGAAGAAATCCGAAGTCTAGCGGACCGGAGGTGGCGCATGCCGGGCACGGGTCTCGAAGACGTTCAATCCGGTTCGCCGCAGACAGCCGTCGGCGATGACGGCAGTGGCGACGGCGCGCCGCATCACCGCGTCGTCATCATCGGCGCCGGGTTTGCCGGCATCGGCATGGCGATCACGCTCACGCGGAACGGGTATCGCGACGTGGTCGTGCTGGAGCGCGCCGCGAGCGTCGGCGGCGTGTGGCGCGAGAACACGTATCCCGGATGCCAGTGCGACGTTCCGTCTCACCTCTACTCGTTCTCGTTCGCGCCAAAGCACGACTGGTCGCGCGCGTACGGTCTGCAGGCCGAGATCTGGGACTACCTCGAGGACTGCGCGGATACGTTTGGCGTCCGCGGGCTGATCCGGTTTGGCGTCGACGTGCGGCAGGCGCGGTGGGACGCCGACCTGGGGCGCTGGCGCATCGCGACGTCGGCGGGCGAGATGACCGCGGACGTGCTCGTTCCGGCGATCGGCGGTCTGTCGGCGCCGTCCATTCCGGACCTGCCCGGGCTCGAGACGTTCGAGGGCGTTTCGTTTCACTCCGCCGCGTGGCGGCACGACGTGGACCTGTCGGGCAAGCGCGTCGCGGTCGTCGGCACGGGCGCGTCGGCGATCCAGATCGTTCCGGAGATCCAGCCCAGGGTGGCGCATCTGACGGTGTTCCAGCGAACGCCGCCGTGGATCGTCCCGAGGATGGACCATCCGATCTCGCCGGCGGCGCAGGAGCGGTACCGGCGGTTCCCCGTGCTGCAGAAGGTCGTCCGTCAGTGGCAGTACTGGACGCGCGAAGTGACCGTGCTCGGCTTTACGCGATGGCCGGCGATGATGTGGTACGCGCGGCACATCGCGCGCAAGCACCTGACGAAACAGGTGTCGGACCCCACGTTCCGCGAGCGGCTGACGCCGCCGTACGCGATCGGGTGCAAGCGGATCCTGCTTTCGGACGAGTGGTATCCGGCGATCCAGCAGCCGAACGTCGAGGTCGTCAGCGGCGCGGTCGCCGAGGTGCGGCCGAATTCGGTCGTCACAGCGGACGGCGTCGAGCGCGAGGTGGACGTGATCATCCTCGGGACCGGGTTCAAGGTGACGGCGCACCCGGGGTTCGACTTTGTGCACGGCCGCGACGGCCGCAGCCTTGGCGACGTGTGGCGGCAGGAGGGGATGGCAGCCTATCGTGGGACGACGGCCGCCGGGTTCCCGAACATGTTCATCATGACGGGGCCGAACACCGGGCTCGGGCATTCGTCGATGGTGCTGATGATGGAGTCCCAGTTCGCGTACGTGCTCGACGCGATGCGGACAATGGATCGCCGCGGACTTGCCGCGGTCGAACCCGAGACGCGCGCGCAGGCCGAGTACAACGACCGGTTGCAGGCGCGGCTGCAGCGATGCGTGTGGAATACGGGCGGGTGCAGTTCGTGGTACCTCGACGAGCGTGGCCGCAATCCGACGCTGTGGCCGGGCTTCACGTGGGAGTACCGGATGACGACGCGGCGTTTCGACCGAGCGGCGTATGCTCTCACCAGCCGGGCGGCACGACCTGCCGCACGAGCAACCTCAGGCTGAATTTCCCTCGCGGCGCATCGCACTCTCTCAGGAGACCCCTCAAGGTATGCCCTCACATCGCACACTCATCGGACTCGTATGTCTTGTCGTGTTTCTCGTTTCGTGCCGCGCGCTCCGGGCGTGGGCCGCCACGCCGGCGCCCGCGCACGCGTTTGTGGTCACGTTCGGACCCGCGACCAAGAAGCACCAGCGGTACAAGAACCTCGTCCAGTCGTCGGGCCGTTTTCAGGATGTCGCCAGAGAGCTCAACGAGGTGTTCGTGCTGCCGGCGGACGTCGAGATCGCGTTCGAAGAGGGCGACGGTCCGCTGTACGACCCCGAGACGCACGTCATCACGATGCCATGGGACTTTGTGGCGAGCGCTGCGCGAATCTTTGTCGACGAGGGGCAGGACCAGACCAGCGAAGAGATCGCCGACAACATTCTGGGGGTCACCGAGTTCGTGCTGTACCACGAGATGGGGCACGCGCTGATCGACCTGTATGACCTGCCGGTAACGGGCAAGGAAGAGGATTCGGTCGACTCGTTGGCGGTCGTGATGGCGGTGATTACGGAACGGCAGGAGATTGCGCTGGCGGGCGTGGATCTGTTCAACGCGTGGGCCGCCAACCGCCAGGAGTTGACCGAGGAGGATTTCTGGGACGAGCATTCGCTCGACGAGCAGCGGACGTACTCGGTGATCTGCTGGCTGTACGGGAGCGATCCGAAGGTGTTCAAGGATCTTGCGCAGGCCGTGGAGTTGCCCGAGGACCGTCAGGACTTCTGCCAGGAGGACTGGCAGAAGCAGTACCGCTCGTGGTCCAAGCTGCTGGTGAGCCACCTGCGGAAGTGATCGGAAGCCTCGGATCCGCGTAGATCCGCTTCATCCGCGTTTATCTGCGGCCTGTCCCCGTCCCCTAGAACTCGAACTCGTTCGACGTCAATCCGTTGAGCGTCACGACGATCGCATTCGGCGCCGCATTGCGCACGTTCAGGTCCGCCGCCGCGCCGTTGATGACCAGCTGGTTCCTGGCCGCCTTGAACTTCACCGTCAGCGGAGGCACCACTGGCGTCCCGTTCACCGACACCTGCGCCGTCCCGTCCACATTCAGCGCCGTAATGATCAGCCGCGTCTTTGACGACTTGAACGTCGCCGACACGACGAACGGCGCCGGGTTCGGCGACGCACGCAGCCACAACGTCCGCGTGAAATCGAAGTTCGCCACGTCGCGAACGCGCACCGTGAACGTCGCGTCCTCGGTCGCCGAAGCGGTTCCCGTAATCGTCCCGTTCTGCGAGAGCGACAACCCCGCAGGCAACGCG
>JBGAKX010000232.1:0-3873 GCA_044224215.1 Blastocatellia bacterium | reverse complement strand
GCGCCGACGTTCCGGCCAAGGGCAGGCTGCTGGGAATTTGTTTTTCGGGGAAGAAGAACGGCTGGGTCGTCGGGTACGGCGGATTTATCGCGCGCACGGGTGACGCGGGTGCGTCATGGACCATGCAGGAGAGCGGGACGGCGTCGAATCTGTATTCGGTGTCGGTGAACAAGACGGAACGCGGATTCGCAGTCGGGGCCAACGGGTTGGTCCTCAGGTACGCGGGAGCACGATGAGCGGGACGAATCGACGATCGTCGCTCATGAAATCAACGGGACCATCTGAAGGGGTAATCGAATCATGTCACACAGGAATTCCAATCGACCGGCGGGCCGGCTGTACGTTGTGGTTGCGATCGTCGCGGCGTTGCTCTGGCTGACGCCCGTCGCGGGCGCGCGAGCAGTTCCAGAGCCGCAGGGCGCTGCCGTCGGTCAGGATGTTGCACCCCCGCCTGCGCCCGACGACGCAACGCGTGCAGAGGCCGCACCCGTCGATGTCCCGTCCGCCGATGCGCTCGATCCGGCAGCCGCTGGCGACATCCCCCTGTCGGACGCCGGCGTCGAGGCGATTCAGACGTCGCTGAAGCAGCTCGGCTACTTCTCGGGTCCCGCCGACGACCGCAAGGGTCCGAGGCTTCGAACGGCGGTCCTCAACTTCCAGCACGACCAGGGGCTGCCGGAGACCGGCAGTCTGGACCAGACGACGGTCGAACGCATCCAGCAGCAGGTTGAGCTCGCGCATGTCGATGCGCCAGCGTCGACGCCAGCTGATGTGCCGGTCGCGCCGGCCCCGGCCTCGCAGGGCGGAGGCGGCCACAATCCGGCTACGGCGGTCGGCGGCGCCGTCAAGACGACGGGCAAGGCCGTGGGCGGCGCCGTCGTGACGTCGGGCAAGGCGGTGGTCGTTGGTGGAAAGGCAACGGTCGACGCCACCAAGACGGCAGGTGAGGCTGTTGGCACGGCGGGAGCCGTAACCGGAAAGTCGGTCGGAACCGCCGGGAAAGTCGTTGGCGAAAGCGCCGCCTATGCCGGCACAACCGTGGCCAAGGGAACGATGGCGATCTACGACACGACGCGGCGCGCGTTCGTCGGGGACAAGCGGACCGACGAAGATATCCGCCAGGGAATCGAGCGCCAGTTTGCAGGTGAAAGCCGAATCGTTCCTGGCGAGATCGATGTAAAGGTCGTCAAGGGAAACGTCACGCTTGCGCTGCCGGACGGCGCCCGATCGGACATCGCTTCCGCGACGCGCCTCGCACGGCTCACGCCAGGCGTGAAGTCCGTCACGACGGTGTACGTGTCGGTCGAAACGTATGTGCCGCCGCAAACTCCTGAAAACACTCCGCTTCCGGCACCTGTGGTTGAGCCCGCCGACATGTCCGCGCCGCTACCCGAACCGGTCGCGCCACCTGCGCCTGTCGATGCGGGAGAGCCCCAGGCACCGCCAGTGCAACCCTGACATCGTCGACAAACGTCGCGTTGAAACGGTCGTCCCCACCGACGACTTAAAGAGAATTTTGCATTTTTGGGAACCTTTCTGCCCGTAAAGTAAATTAAATTGACTCCCTAAAGTGATTTTAGTACTCTGACGCAGCTTGCGCGTTCCGGAGCGAGCGTAAGGAGTCCGGATGTACGAAGGAACCCGAGTACGGGCACTCAGACTCGAAGAGCGGTCTGAGCTCGAGCGGTGGGCCGCTTCCGACGACGAGGACCGCAGCCGGCGTGCGCGGATCATCCTGATGGCGGCACAGGACCGTCCATCGCGCGAGATCGCGGCTGCATGCGGCACGCACGCCGTGAACGTCAAGAAGTGGATCCGGCGTTTTGAGGAGCGAGGGATCTCGGGTCTTGACGACATGAAGCGCGGCCCGAAGAAGGGTTCCCGCGCGCGATTCTCGGAGGAACAGGAACGCGCGATTCTCGATCTCGCTGCGCAGTCGCCCCGGTCGCTCGGGCTCGATTTTGACAAGTGGTCGCCGCAGAAGCTCGCGGACGCCGCGTCGGCCCGGGGCATCGTTCCGGGGATCAGCCACGTGACTGTGCGGGCGATGCTCAAGTCGTCCGCTGATGCACCGGCGCCGAACGGCGACGACGACATGCCGGATTCGCTGCCGGTCGAACCGATCGGCGCGGGCGAAACGCCCGAGGTGCGCACGCTGATCGTCAGCGGTCAGGAGGCGCTCGACGCGAGCAACAACCGGGACGCGGCGGATCTGTTCCGTAAGGGGCTCGAGCAGCCGGGGCTTTCGGTTGGCACCGAAGCGCTGCTTCGGACCCGGCTCGCCCAGGCGCTCGAGGGGCTCGCGCGATACGACGAGGCGCTCGAAGCGATTCGGCGTTACGACGAGTCGGCGATCCTCGGGACGCTGCCGCAGGCGACGCGCGCGCAGGTGAAGGTGCGTCTCGGCTGGATCTACAGCTGGCTGCGCAACTATCCGCGAGCGATCGCGCGGTTGAACGAGGCGATCAAGATCTACCGCGAGGCCGAGGACAGCGACGGCCTGGCAGAGAGCCACTATGCGCTTGGCCGTACGTACATGGAGATCTACGAGTCGAGCATGGCGCGCGATCACCTCGAGCGGGCGATCGCGCTGCAGCGCTACAGCGCGAACCACCATTTTCTCGCGCAGGTCTACCTTCGGCTCGGCACGGTCGAATTCAACGAGGGCGACATCGTCAAGGCGTCCGAGTTCTGGGAGCGTGCGCGCGAACTCGCCGAGGGATCCAGCGACGACAACCTTCTCGGCCTGATCCTGATGAATCTCGGCGTCGCGCGCATCCATGCCGACCGGGGCGAACGGGACCGCGCGACGCGCGACCTCGAACGGGCCATCTTTCACTTCGACCGCAGCGGACATCGCGCGTTTCTCGCGCAGGCGCTGACGAACCTCGGCGACAACCTGCGATTCGCAGGCGAGTGGGATCGGGCGCTCGAGAATTCACAGCGTGGCTTTGAGCTCGCGCACGAAGTTGGCGACGCGCGCGGCATGGCGGACCCGTTGATCACCATCGGCGAGATTGCGCTTCGTCAGGGACGCTACGACGTGGCACAGCAGCGGATCAACGAGGCGCTCGAACTGCTGCGAAAGACCGAGTACCGCTGGGGCGAGTCGTATGCGTTGCGCGTGCTGAGCGGCGTCTACCACCGAACCGAGCATCCGACGAACGCTCTCAAGACGCTGCGCGAGGCGCTGCACCTCGCCACGGTCATCAAGGACCTGCGGGGTGTGACGGCGTCGCACCTGATGCTGGCCGAGCTGCACATCGCTGACGAGCGATACGAGCAGGCCGAGGAGTACATCGAGCTCGCACGCGGCGCGCTCAAGACGGACCCGTCGCAGCTGCGTAGTACGGGGCTCGCGCAACGGCTGAGCGGCCGCCTCGAGCTCGTGCGCGGCCGGTTTGCAGAAGCGCAGCAGCAGATCGCGCAATCGATCTCGATCTTCACCGCAGTGGCGGACCTGTATGAAATCGGGCTGAGCCACCTCGAGATGGGCGTCCTGCATGCGCACATGGGCGAAATTGCGTTGTCGACGCAGCATCTCGAGCAAGCGATCGGCACGTTCGAGCGGCTTGGCGCGATGCCTGATCTCGAGCGAGCGCGCGACGTGCTGCGCGATCCGCGTGCGGCCGCGGCGGCAGACCCGTCGGTGGGCGCTTCGGGCGATCCGGTGGCCGAGTTCAAGACGTCGGACGTATTGCTGATGCAGCGACTCCTCGAGGCGTCGGCGTCGCGGGACCTCCTGCTGCAGGAGCTCGTCTCGGTCGTCCAGGAAAATTTCTCTCACGGGCGCGTGCTGCTGCTCGAGCAGGACCACAACGGCGACGTGCACCCCGATGTGGTTCACGGATTCACACCCGACGAGGTCGCCGC
>JBGAKX010000231.1:0-3880 GCA_044224215.1 Blastocatellia bacterium | reverse complement strand
AAGCGAAGCGCGACGGCGCTTTTGCTCTCGCAACTATTCAGCCCATTCCCACGACAATGGGCATGGATTCAGAGCGCACACCTTGGCCACACGCACCTACGCATAGGCTCTCAGCAGCCGGCACCTATATCGTTACTGCCGGTACCCTTGGCAAACGGCACCTGTTTCGCACGCAAGCCGAGCTGGACTATCTATGCAATAGCTTGCTCGAATTTGCCGCCGAGCAGGCGTGGCGACTCGAGGCGTGGGCCGTGTTCACGAACCACTACCACTTTGTCGGGCACTCGCCGCAGATCGAGGACAGCGTTCGTCGATTGGTCACGCGTCTGCACGAACGAACGGCGAAGCACCTGAAGCAGACGAACGTCTGGCACAACTACTGGGAGTCGCGATTGACATACGAGCGATCGTATTACGCGCGGCTGCATTACGTTCATACGAACCCCGTGAAACACGGTCTCGTCCACGTTGCAAGCGACTACCCATTTTGCTCAGCCGGATGGTTTGAGCGAACGGCGCGACGCGCTGTCGTGCGGACGATCTACAGCTTCAAGATCGACCGGATCCGCGTCATGGACGACTTCGACTAGGCGGCTAGTTCCCCAACCGCGCGCGGACGGCAGCGTTTACAGCCTTTCCGTCGACGGTCTTGCCGGCGAGGCGCTTCATAGCGGCCGGCATTACCTTGCCGATGTCGCGCGCGGACGTCGCCCCGGTCTCGGCAATCGCCTCGGCTACGGCTTCGTCGATGTCTTCGGCAGTCGCCGCGGCCGGCAGGTACTCTTCGATCACGAGGAGTTCGGCCTCTTCCTTGACCGCCATCGCCTCGCGCCCGCCGGCGCGAAACGCGTCGGCCGATTCGCGCCGCTGCTTTGCGAGCGTCTGCAGCGTCTTGATCGCATCGGCGTCGGTGAAGTTCTCGCGATTCTCGATCTGCCGGTTCGCAAGCGCGGTCTTCATCATCCGCAGCGCCGACAGACGATCCGCCTGTTTGGCCTTCATCGCCGCCGTGATCTCTGCTTCGACGCGTGTGAGGATTTCACTCATTGATTAGCCGCAGATAAACGCAGATCTACGCGAATCTGCGTCACACAAACTCTGCAACGACCTTGGTCGGTATCAATCCCTTCTCGAACGCCCGGTCGAGAAGCAACTGCACCGCGCGCCGGCCGTCCGCGCCATAGTCGAGCGTCACGTCGTTGACGTACATCCCGACGAACTGGTCGGCGAGGCTCACCGGCAGATCGCGCGCGAACTGCATCGAGTACGCAAGCGCTTCCTCGCGGTTGTCGAGCGCGTACTGGATCGAATCGTGCAGCAATCGCGACACCTGTGCAGTAAGCTCCGGTCCGAGGTCCTTGCGAATCGCGTTCCCGCCGAGCGGAAGCTGAAGGCCCGTATCGGCCGACCACCATTCGCCGAGATCGAGCACCTTGTGAAAGCCCTCGGCCTCGTATGTCAGCTGACCCTCGTGAATGATCAGGCCGGCGTCCACCTTGCCGTCGCGCACCGCCTCCATGATCTCGTCGAACGGGACCTCGACGGGCTCGAAGTCGGGTTCGGCGAGCTGCAGCGCAAGATACGCGGTCGTCATCCTCCCGGGGATCGCGATCCGCTTCCCCTTCAGATCGCCCATCGTCATCGGCGACGTCGCGATCACCACCGGTCCGTACTTGTCGCCCATCGACGCGCCGTGCGACAGCAGTGCGTACTTGTCTGCGAGGTACGCATAGGCGTGGATCGACACGGCCGACACCTCGTGCCGCCCCTCGAGGGCCCACTTGTTGAGTGTCTCGATGTCCTTCAGGATGTGCCGGAAGTCGAGGCCTTCGCTCGGAATCCGATGCTCGGCGAGCGCGTAGTGCATGAACGCATCGTCGGAATCCGGCGAGTGCGCGACGGTGATCGTGCGGGTGTTCGTGGAAGTCATAATCCTGTCGATGGAGAGATTCAGCCCGCCGCCGGTGCGGACGTCACGTTGACACCCGCGCTGTCCCGGATCACGGGGTGGTACAGCGTGTCGCGCTCGACGGGCTCGAGACCGGCATCGCGGATCAACCGGACGATGTCGGCGCGGGTCAGCTGCGCCTCGTCCTTGCCGTCGGCCGAATATGTTTCGAAGCATGACCCAGTAGGCCTTGATGTGGTCAAAGTTGTCGAGCATCAGCCGCGACACCGCGATCGTGCGCAGGCTGTCGGCGCCCGAGGGACCAGGCAGATGCGCAAGCTCGGTGTTCTCGGGCCAGAACGCGAGCGGGATGAAGCACTGGAAGCCGCCCGTCCTGTCCTGCAGCTCGCGGAGCCGGATCATGTGATCCACACGGTCCTCGAGGGACTCGATGTGGCCGTAGAGCATCGTCGCGTTCGACCGGATGCCGGCGTTGTGGACCTTCTCGGCAACCTTCAGCCACGTGTTCGATCCGCACTTATGACGGCAGATCTGCTTGCGGACGTCCTCGGCAAAGATCTCGGCGCCGCCGCCAGGGCAGCTGTCGAGGCCGGCCGTCTTCAGCCGCTCGATGATCTCTTCGTGCGAGACGTGCGTCAGGCGCTTCAGGTGGTCGATCTCGACCATCGTGAACGCCTTCAGGTGCAGTGACGGCAGCTCGCGCTTGAGCGTACGGAGCAGATCTTCGTAATACTCGAGCGGCAGCTTTGGATGCAGGCCGCCAACGATGTGAAGCTCGGTGGCGCCCGCGTTGGCCGCGTCGCGCGCACGCGCGAGGCACTCGTCGATCGCGTGCGTGTACGCCTCGGGCGAGTCCTTCTTGCGGTAGAAGCTGCAGAACGTGCAGTCCCAGTAGCAGACGTTCGTGTAGTTCAGGTGGCGGTTGACGTTGTAGTAAGCCGACCTGCCGTGCCGGCGTGTCCGGACCTCGTCCGCAAGGCGCCCAAGACCGATCAGGTCGTTCGTCGCGAAGAGCTGAACACCCTCGTCGAGCGTAAGACGTTCGCCTGCCTCAACTTTGTCGGCTACGAGCGTGAGAAATGGGTCTCGAAACACGTCCAATGGAGGTACTCCTTCCCGACAGAGGCCCGTTTCACGCCACGAGCCGCGTGAAGAATAGCACAAGCACTTCCGGGTCGGCTACGGAACCAGCTCTGGCATGCCGTCTGCTACGACCGGCGAAACACAAAGGTGGCGACACCGCCGTTCGCGTTGACGAACGCGATGAGTGTGGTGGGATGTGCCGCGAGGTACGCTGAAATCGCCTGGCCGGTCAGCAGCGAGCCCTTTTGAGACACCATCGTGCCGCCCTTCGTGACCTTCGCCGCCGAAGCGCACGGGATGCCGTCGAACAGCACCGTGACCCGGTCCGTGAAGCGCATGCCGGTGACGACGACCTTCGAGCCACGCAGAACGACCGAGCTGATCTGCGCTTCACCCCGACCGCCGCTCGCCGGGTTCGACGGATCGCTCTCCGAACCGTCCGCATAGCACGCCGTAACGGCAAAGTACGATCCGCCCGTGACCGTCGGGCCGGTCGACGTCTGCGTTGGGGGCACCGAGGTGAACATGTTTCCAGGCGTGATCTGAATGGTCGGCGTGTTTCCGCGATACAGCTTGTATCCGGTCAACTCGGCGCGCCGCGCGATGCCTGCGGGCCCGGTCGGAGCTTCCGTCACGACAGGACGCGACGAATCTGCCGCGCGTTGAGCGACAAAGAACCGCGGTGGTGGTGACGGATCCGACGACGCGACGTCCGGGGGATCCCACGAGAGGTTGTACTGGTCGACGATCTTCAGCACGAAGCCGTCGTTGGTGTCGTCGCCGCCGTTGCGCCTGTCCTGGAACGCACCGGGCGTCACGGGGAAATTCTGCGAGTAGACCTCGCCACCGATGAAAACATTTCCCGAGAAGTCGACGTAGATCCCGACG
>JBGAKX010000230.1:0-3939 GCA_044224215.1 Blastocatellia bacterium | reverse complement strand
GCGAAGGCCCTCGATCGAGTTCATGAGGGCGGTCTCTTCGCCGCAGATGTAGGCACCGGCGCCACGCCGCAGCTCGATGTCGAAGTCGAAGCCAGAGTCGAGAATGTTCGTACCAAGGAAGCCGTGTGCCCGACACGCCGCCATCGCGTGCTCGAGCCGACGTGTCGCGAGCGGGTACTCGCCGCGGATGTACAGGTAGCCACGCGCACATTCGGTCGCATACCCGGCGATCACCATCGATTCGACGAGCGCGAACGGGTCGCCTTCCATCAGCACGCGGTCCTTGAACGTACCGGGCTCGGATTCGTCGGCGTTGCAGATAAGGTAACGGGGCGCGGGATTCGCGCGAACGGCCGACCATTTCACGCCGGTCGGAAACGCAGCACCGCCGCGGCCGACGAGGCCGGATTCGGTGACCTCGCGGACGACGCCTTCGGCGCCGAGCTCGAGCGCGCGGCGTAGCGCCGCAAAACCACCCGACACCGCGTACGCGTCGATGCTCTCGGGATCGACGACGCCGATTCGGGATAGCAATCGGAGTGCGGGCTCGCCCGTCTGCGGAACGGACAAAGCGACTGTTGGTTGGTCAGTCTGGTTGCACTCGAGCGCTTCGCGAATGTCGGCGACGCGTGCGGGCGCGAGCGCCTGTTCGCAGGGTGCGTCGCCCGCGACCATCACGAGCGCGGCGGGCGCGCGCTCGCACAGTCCAAGACACGGGCTGCGTTGCCACGTCGCGGCGGCGTCACCCGTCTGCCCGGCGGGACCGAGAACGCGCTCCATCTCCGCACACAGATCTTCGGCCCCCCTGATCCTGCATCCGATGTCGTCGCACAGGTGCGCGACCGCGCGCGGTTGCGGACGCGTCGAGAACAGGGCGTAGAAGTCCGCGACGCCGAACGCCTCGGCCGGCGGCACGCCGAGCGCGCGGCACGCGTGGTTCAAGGCGCCCGGGCTGATCCAACCGACGCGCGCGTGAATCGCGTGAAGCACGGGAAGCAGGTACTGGCGCAGCGATCCAACGTGTCGTGCCGACGCGACACACGCGTCGATGGCCTGGCGTTCCTCGGGCGTCGGTGTGTCGTCGGTGAAGTGAAGATCCATGAATTGAGCTGTTGCGGGTGTCGAGTCAGACGGCCGAGAGCTCCGGGACCGCAACATCGACCTTCTCGATGCGAACCGCCGTGGCCTTGAATTCCGACGTGCCCGACTTCGGGTCGACCGCGTCGATGGTCAGCTCGTTCGTCGCCACGAGTTCAGGGAAGTGAAACGTCATGAATGCGAGGCCGGGACGGAGACCTTCATCGTACCGCACCGGCGCGACGACGGAGCCACGGCGCGACGTGATGCGCGCCATGTCGCCCTCTGCGAGGTGGTAGCGGAGGCCGTCTTCGGCGCAGATGTCGAGCGTCTCTCCGCGTCGCAGCGGTGACGAATATCTGCCCGACTGCACGCCCGTGTTGTAGGAATCGAGCCTGCGGCCCGTGGTGAGCCGAACGGGGAACTCGTCCGACAGTTCGTCGATCGGCAGCGTGTTGTCGACGAGACTGAACGGCGCGAGCGGTCCCTGGACCGGCCAGTGCCAGAGGCGGCTGTGAAGATACAGCTCACCCGGATGCGACTCGTCGTAACACGGCCATTGGATGCCGTTGTTGGCTTCGAGTCGCGCATACGTCATTCCGGCGTGCATCGGGCTGAGCGATCGGACTTCGTTCCAGATCTGTTCGGCGTTCGGGTCGCCGATATCCTTTCCGAGTCGCCGAGCCAGGTCGCACAGGATCGCGAGGTCGTCGCGAACGCCCTTCGGCGGCGCGATCGCACGGCGAACGCGCTGGACCCGGCGCTCGCTGTTCGTGACGGTCCCCTCGGATTCGACCCACCCGGCGGCGGCAGGCAGGACGACGTCGGCCATCTCGGCCGTGCGCGTCATGAGCATGTCCTGCACGACGAGTATCTCGAGCCCGTTGAGAAGCTTCTGTGTGCGGTGCTGGTCCGCCTCCGAGTTTGCGGGGTTCTCGCCGATCACGTAGAGCGCCGTCAGCTCGCCGCGCTCCATGGCGTCGAACATGCCGCTCAGGTGCCAGCCTCGCTTTGGCGGCACCGGAACGCCCCACGCGGCGTCGTACCTGGCGCGCAGTTCGTCATTCTCGAGATGCTGAAAGCCCGCAAGCCGGTCGGGCAACGCGCCCATGTCGCCACCGCCCTGCACGTTGTTCTGGCCGCGCAAGGGGTTCAGCCCCGAGCCGTATCGGCCGACGTGACCGGTCAGAAGCCCGAGATTTATCAGCGACAACACATTGTCGACCGCGTTGTGGTGCTCGGTGATTCCGAGCGTCCAGCAGATCTGGCCGCGATCCGCCGTGGCGTACGCGTGCGCGAGCCGGCGAATCGACTCTGCCGGAACGCCGCACTCCTGTTCCGCGCGTTCGAGTGTGTACGGTTCGACGTGCGCGCAGAACTCCTCAAAGCTGCTCGTGGCGTTCTCGCAGAACTCGCGATGATGGAGCCCAGCCGCGAGGATCTCCCGCGCGACGGCGTTGGCGAGGACGATGTCTGTGCCGACATTCAGGCCGAGCCACGTGTCGGCCCAGTCGGCGGACGACGTGCGGCGCGGATCGACGACGAAGAGTTTTGCGCCGCGGTTGACAGCCTTCAGAACGTGATGAAAGTAGATCGGGTGCGTCTCGCGGGCGTTACTGCCCCACAGGACGACCACTTCGGCCTCCTCCATCTCGCGGTACGAGCTCGTACCGCCACCCATTCCGAAAACTGTCGCCAGACCGACGACGCTAGGAGCGTGTCAGGTTCGGTTGCAGCTGTCGATGTTGTTGCTGCCGATCGCCACCCGCGCGAACTTCTGTGCCAGAAAGTTCATCTCGTTGGTCGTTTTCGAACAACTGAACAGTCCGAAGCTCAGCGGGCCGTGACGTTCGGCCGACGCGCGAAATCCGTTCGCTGCGCGGTCGAGCGCTTCGTCCCACGTCGCCGGTCGCAATGTCCCGTTGTCACGGACCATCGGGGTAGTGAGTCGTCCTTGCCGCTTCGCCATATGTGTCCTTCCGGGAAAGAGATGCGAGCGGGAGGATTCTAGCGCGGGGGTCGGGTGGCAACAAGCAGGGCTGTCCCGCGGCCTGCAACAGCAAAGACAGGCCGCGGATTACGCGGATTAATCGAATCTACACGGATCCAACGGTGCTACTGAATCACCAGCGTCAGTGTCACCATCCGCGAGCGTCCCGACCCGTCGATTCCTGTAAACACGAGGTCATAGCTCCCGACAGCTGCCTTCTTCTTGATCTTGAAGTTGAACGTGACGCTCGACCCGGTCGTCGCGGCCGACGGCGGCGTGAGCTTTACCTTGATCGGCTTCGTGTCCGGCCCGCTGACGGAAACCTCCTGCGTGAAATCTCCGACGCGATTGACGAGCACTTCGATCTGACCTTTCTGGCCCTTGGTGACGGTGAGCGTCGGCGATGCGAGCGCTAGCGAGAAATCGGGCTCGACAACTGACGGGTCGCCCTCGATGCGCGCGAGCGCGAAGTTCTGGTCGCCGCTCGTCGTGAAGTCGGCACCTGCGAGTACATAGTTGCCGTCGGCATCGACGGCAAGCCCGTCTGCGAAATCTTCGCGGGCAAAGAAGTCGAGTGTCACCATTCCCCCGGCAGCAAAGGTCGTGTCGAGCGTGCCGTCGGCGTTATACCGCGCGAGGGCCATGTCGGAGCTCGTACTCGAGGCTCCGTGATTCGCAGTACCGGCGGCAACGATCCGCCCATCCGGGAGCAGCCTGAGCGCATCGATGCGGTCGTCGAAACCAAAGAAGTCGGTCTTTACCAGGCCACCTTCCCCGAACGTCGCATCGAGCCGGCCGTCGACGGTGAGGCGTGCAATCCCGAAGTCGCGTCCCGTTTGGCGCGCCGCGCCGCCCATCACGATCATTCCATC
>JBGAKX010000229.1:0-3986 GCA_044224215.1 Blastocatellia bacterium | reverse complement strand
AACTTTGACTGGCAGTCGCGCGCGTTCTTTGTGCCGCGGGGGACGCCGTCGATCGTCTGCACGACATTCGTTGCGAACGCATACCTGGACGCCTACCTGGCGTGGGGTGAGCGGGAGTGGCTCGCGCGCGCTCGCGATGCGTGCGACTTTGTCGTGAAGGACCTGAACCGGACCGAGGGCGAGGGTGGGAGCTTCTGTTTCAGCTACACGCCGCTCGACCGGACGTCGGTGCACAACGCCAGCATGCTCGGCGCCGAACTGCTTGCGCGCGTCGGTCGCGAAACGGGTGAGGAAGCCCTGCTCGACATCGCCCGGCGGGCGACCGAGTTCACCGTGGCCGGTCAGGCTGGCGACGGGTCGTGGCCGTACGGCGCACTCGGGTTCCAGTCGTGGATCGACAACTTTCACACCGGGTTTGTCCTGGTGTCGCTCGACGCGGTGCGCCGAGCGCTCGACGAGCCGGCGTGGGACGCGCCCGTCGAGCGCGGCTACCGGTTCTTCCGGGAGAGCTTCTTCCTTGCCGATGGCACGCCAAAGTATTACCATGACGAGGTTTATCCGATCGACATCCACAGTGCGGCGCAGGCGCTCGTCACCTTTGCGGCGTTTGCGAAAGTCGATCGGGACGCGCTCGCGATGGGCCGGAAGGTCGCTCGATGGGCGATTGTAAATATGCTGGGCGGTGACGGCGCGTTCTATTTTCAGAAGCACCGCAGATATACGAATCGGACGTCATACATTCGATGGTCACAGGCGTGGATGGTGTACGGGCTGGCGAGGCTGATGGCGGCCGAGCGAGAGGCGGCAGGTAATGGCTGAGCCCCGACACTCGGTCGAGCCCCGCATCACGAACCGGCTGTCGACAGCTGGGGTCGGACCATTGCCCGTCTCGGCATCCGGCGGACGCGTCGTCGATCGCGTCCGGCGCGCACTCGTCCTGACGGCGGCTGCGATGTTCTCGCTTGCCGTGATCGACACCGCTATCGCGTTGCTCGCCCTTCCGGTCGCGTATTGGTTGCGTCAGCGAACACCCGTCCTGGTGTGGCCCGAATCGAGCTCGTTTCCCGTCGACGTCGTGAACAGCTTCCGCCCCTACATCGGGCTCGTGCTGGCGGCGCCGATCGTGCGCTTCTTCGCGATGAAGCACTACGGCCTCTACAAGCTGCGGGGCCAGTTCACCTTTCTCGGCGACGCGCTTGCGCTCGCCAAGGCCGTGTCGGTCGGCACGCTGATCATCGTGCTGCTCGCGTTCCTCTATCGCGGCGGGTTCGAATATCGCGACTACTCGTATTCGCGCGGCGTGTTCGTGTACGACTGGGCGATCGTGCTGGTGACGGTGGGCGCGATCCGGCTGGTGGTGCGCGGCCTTCAGGTCGTGCAGCGGCAGAACCAGCGCAACCTGATCCCGACGCTGATCGTCGGCGACGGCGAGCTGGCAAAGCTGTGCGTTCAGGAGATCGGCGAACGATCGCGGCTCGGCTACCGCGTCGTTGGCGCAGTCACTGCGCGCAGCGGAAGCGAGGCGCTGACCGTCGCCGGCGTGCCTGTGCTCGGGACGTTCGACAGCCTGCCGACGCTCGTCCGCTCGCACGGGATCGAAGAGGTCATGATCGCCGATACCGAGCTCTCGCCGCAGGCGCTCTTCGAGGCGATCATGCGGTGCGGACGCACGCACAACATCAACTTCCGCGTCGTCCCGAACCTGTTCAACTGTCTGCCCCGCAAGACCGACGTCGATCAGATCGGCTCCCTGCCGATGATCAAACTGTTCGAGGAACCGCTGTCGGGCCCGGCCCGGTTCGTGAAGCGGTCGGTCGACATCGTCGGTGCGCTGACGGCGATCGCGATCACGTCGCCCGCGTGGGCTGTGCTTGCGTACTTGATCCGCCGCGAGTCGCCCGGACCGGTCTTCAAGGCGCAGGAGCGCGTCGGCATGGACGGCAAGGTCTTTCCGATGATCAAGTTCCGGTCCATGCGGATCGACGCCGAATCGCCCGAGAACGTCGCGGCGCACCTCGAGGCGATGCGGCGCAACATCGAGGGCGACGTCGAAGAGGGCGAGCTCTACGGCAAGGTTGCGAACGATCCGCGGATCACGAGGATCGGCGAGTGGATGCGGCGCTTCTCGGTCGACGAGTGGCCGCAGATGCTGAACGTGCTGCGCGGCGAGATGTCGCTGATCGGCCCGCGCCCGCCTCTCTCCTACGAAGTCGAGATGTACGCGGACTGGCACCGCGCCCGTTTCCACGTCAAGCCGGGAATCACGGGGCTCTGGCAGGTCTCCGGCCGCAACAGGCTGCCGTTCCAGCAGATGGTCCAGCTCGACATCTACTACATCGAGAACTGGTCGTTGTGGCTGGACCTGAAGATTCTGCTGAAGACGATCCCGGTCGTGCTGCGCGGCGACAATACGAACTAGATCTCGGTGCCGTCGGCGACGACGCCGTTCTTGGGAACGACGATGATGCCCTCACGGATGAAGAATCCGGGTCCGTCGAAATTCTCGATCTTTCCCTCGTTGAGCAGCTTCACGTTCGAGCCGATCCGCGCGTTCTTGTCGATGATCGCGCGCCGGATGTGGCTGTTGCGGCCGACGCCGATCCGGATCTGGTTCGCCGCCTGGTCCTGCGCCAGTTCGTCGAGTGTCTGGTAGAAGTCGGCTCCCATCATCAGCGTGTCCTCGAGCACCGCGCCGTGCTCGACACGGCTCCGGATCCCGATGATCGACTGCAGGATCTTTGCATCGTTGATGATGCAGCCTTCGGCGATGATCGACTGCTCGATATCGGTCTTGAGCACCTTCGAGCCCGGAAGAAAACGCGGGCGCGTGTAGATCGGCGCCTCGGCGTCAAAGAAGTTGAAGTCGGGCAGCGGCCGCGTCATGTCGATGTTGGCCTTGTGGAACGCGGGGATCGTTCCGATGTCCTCCCAGTAGCCGGTGAACAGGTACGCCTGGACGTTGAAGTTCTTGATCGCCTCCGGAATGAACTCGCGGCCGAAATCGACGGCGCTCTCGTGGTAGCCGAGCAGCTCGGCGAGCGCTTCGCGGCGAAAGACGTAGATCCCCATCGACGCGATGAACGGCTTGGCCAGCGCCTGTTCCGCACTGAGGCCGAATCGCGTGGTATCGACCATCATCTCCTCGAGTTCTTCGACGGGCGGCTTCTCGCGGAACTCGACGACGCGGCCGGATTCGTCGGTCTTGAGCAGGCCGAACCCGGTGGCGTCTGCCGGCGCGCACGGGATGACCGAGATCGTCAGATCGGCGCCGGTCTCGAAGTGCCGCTCGAGGAACTTCCGGTAGTCCATGCGGTAGAGGTGATCGCCCGAGAGGATCAGGATCGTGCCGTGCTTCCATTGCTGGAGGTGGGCGAGGTTCTGACGCACCGCATCGGCCGTGCCCTGGAACCACTGCTTATTGCCGGGGGTCTGTTCGGCGGCGAGGACTTCGACAAATCCGTCGGAGAAGCGGCTGAAGCGGTACGTGCGGAAGATGTGGCGGTTGAGCGATGCCGAGTTGAATTGCGTGAGGACAAAGATGCGGATGATGTCCGAGTTGATGCAGTTGCTGACGGGGATGTCGATCAGGCGATACTTGCCGCCGAGGGGAACGGCGGGCTTGGCGCGCATCTCGGTGAGCGGGAAGAGGCGTGTTCCCTGGCCGCCGCCGAGAATGATGGCAAGCGTATCGCGAGTCCCAGTCAAGTCCTTGGGCATTCGACCTCCGGTATGCGGGTGAGTGGTGACTCGCGCCAGTATAGCCGAACAGGCAAGAGTTGCCGCAGATTACGCAGATCAACGCAAATCAACTCTGAACTACTCTGCGTCTCTGCGTTTCTTCGCGCCTTTGCGTGAACCTCTTCCGACCTACAAACCCGCCAACGCCACGGGAGGAATCTCACGCAAAGCCGCAGAGGCGCGCAAAGGCGCGGAGCGAATTGCTTTTTACTCTTCGCGCCTTTGCGTGAACCTCTTCCAGACTACAA
>JBGAKX010000053.1:0-28832 GCA_044224215.1 Blastocatellia bacterium | reverse complement strand
TCGGATCGGTCGCGAGGTTCTGCCTGCGAAACTGCACCATCGACTTGCAGGGATGTTCGAGCTTGCGCAGGCTCGAGACCCGCATGAAGAACGCGTCCGACCCTTCCGGCCCCGCCTCGCGAAACGACCAGTCCGAGTAGATCGCGTCCTGCGCGCGGCGCAGCGCGAACGGGTTGATGTCGGTTGCGAAGATCCGGATGTCCCACTTCTGCCAGTCCGGGAGCATCGTTGCGATCAGGATCGCGATCGAGTACGGCTCCTCTCCGGACGCGCAACCGGCGCTCCAGATCCGGATCTTGCGCGTCCCGTCGGTGCGTCGGCTGTCGAACAGCTCGGGGAGGATCGTCGTCTGCAGCGCGTCGAACTGCGGCTTGTTGCGAAAGAAACTCGTCTCGCCGACAACCATCTGGCCGATGAACGCCTGGACCTCCGGATCCGAATCGGGGAGGGTTCCGAGCAGTTCGGCAAACGACTCGAGCGATCGCGCGTCCGACGCCTGGTATGCGCGCTCGACCACCTCGCGCAGCGAGAAGTTGTCGTCGAACTTGTAGCGGAACCCCCAGCGCGACGCGCAGAGGTCGCCGAACGTCGTCTGCCACTCGGGGGTCCACTCGACGGGTTGCTTCACTGATGGTAGGCCTGGGCGTCTTGCGGCGTCCGATCGAGAAGGGGATGGAGATCGATGACGGTCAGCATCCGCGATCCGACGCGCGCGACGCCAAGCGTGAACGTCGCGCCGCCGGCGAGGGCGCGCGAGGTCTGAAAACTCTCGGAGGGAACGCCGACGACGTCGATCACATCGTCGACGAGAATGCCGACCGCCTCGCGTTCGACCTCCGCAATAATGATGTACATCCTCAGCGACAATGGCCGGTCACCCATCTGCAAGGTCCGGCAGAGGTCGAAGACGGGAATCACCCGCCCGCGCAGGTTGATCATGCCGAGCAGATCCGGAGACGGGTCGGGAACGGGAGCGAACGCCGCAATTCGAATGATCTCAACGACTTGCGTCACGGGAAGGCCAAATTGCGACACTCCCGCGCGAAACTGAAGAAACGTCTGTTCGGTCATAGTGGGCGAGGTCCAGTAGCGCAGCAATACCAAACGCGCCGACACGGTGCAAGCGCGCCGACGCGGACGGATGGATTTGTGGTTGCGGCGGCTACTCCAAGCAGCGCAACAGGTTGACTCGATCCCGCGCCCGAAGTATTCTTCCCGGACACCCAGTCGTTCGTGGCGCGCGTCGAGTGCGCGCCGTGCAGAGTCCACGTTTCTAGCTCAATACACGTGCTCCCGTGCACGTGGCGCTCAGTTGCATTTCGCTCGCCGGGTCCCGGAGGGAATTGATGTCGTCGTCGGATGAGGCATCGGGCATCTTTGCGAAAAGCGAGGAGCTGCTCGAAATTCTGCGCAAGGGGAAGACCTTTGCGGAGGAGTTGCTTCGCGAGAACGAGCGCCTGAGGATGCGCGTCGTGCAGCTCGAGACCGAGCGGCAGGATCTGACAGACGTCGAACCGCTCGAAGAGCTGGCCAGGTTGCGCGCCGACAACGCGCGGCTGCGCGAGCGGCTCGATGCGATCGACCGGCGATTCAGCGAGATGGAGACGGCGAACCACGACTTTGCGCGGCGTTACGAGGTGATCGAGCACCAGAACGAAGCGCTTGCGAATCTGTACGTCGCGAGTTACCAGTTGCACTCGACGCTCGAGCCGTCGCACGTGGCCCGAGCGATCAGTGATATCGTGGTTGGGCTCGTCGGCGCCGAAGAGCACGTCGTGCTTTTACGCGACGGTGACGGATTGAGCGTTGCAGTGGGCGAAGGCGTCGATGCGAGATTCCCGTCGGGCCGCGTCGCGTCGGGCGAGGGAATCGAGGGACGTGTTGCCGCGACGGGAATTCCTTACTTCGGATCGGCGGAGTCGGGAGATGAGCAGGTCGCGTGCGTGCCGCTGATGATGTCGGACGCGTGCGTGGGTGTGATCGGGATCTACAAGATGCTGTCACAGAAGAACGGGAGCTTTACGTCGATCGATCACGAGCTGCTGAACCTGCTTGCCGGGCAGGCTGCGACGGCGCTTGTGAGCTCCCGGCTTCACGTGATTCACAACGGCGGTGCGGCGTAGTCGGACAGACGTCCGGACGATGGAGATCGAGCATTCGGGGAGCGGGTGAGTTCTGACGGTGGTAGCGCGAGGAGAGGCCAATGGAATCCAAGACCTTCCTGGTTGTAGATGACTCAGCAACGATCCGGCAATTGCTCACGCTCACGTTGCGCAAGTTCAACGGCGGCGGGCAGCTGAAGATCATCGAGGCGACCGACGGACGCGAGGCACTGGAAAAGGTCCGCATGGCCGAGTACGACCTTGTGCTCACGGACATCAAGATGCCGAACATGGACGGCCTCGAGTTTCTCCATCGTGTTCGCAGCGAGCTCGAGAATTCGTCACTCCCGATCGTTATCATCAGCACAAAAGGTGAGGAGGAAGACGTCGCCCGCGGCATGGCGCTTGGCGCCACTGCATACCTTACGAAGCCGGTCTCGGCTCCCAAGCTACTCGAAACGATCGGGCGGATTCTTGGCCAGGGTGGCCAGGACTGACGCCGCGCCGTTTCCGGCGGCACCGATAGACCGGACGGTGCGGCAACGATGATTCGCGACGTACACATCAGTGGACGGGTCTCGGAGCGTCACGAGTACTACGCGACGATCATCGGTCCGAATCTGAACATCCGCCTCCTCTACGACGGGCGGAACGAACCGGGCAAGGTCTATGACCGGTTCTTCCACGGCGGCAGCGAGATCCGCATCTCGCCGGAAGGCGTCGGCCATACCGGGACAGGTGGCGCGTTCTGCTCGTACATGTTCGGCGTGGACATCCCGGGCAAGGACCTGCTCAGGCGCCACGTCCGGAACCGCCTTGTGATGCACGGCGCACGGTACGACGAGGACAGCGACCGGCTGATGTTCTCGCGCGACACGGCGAGTTTCGAAACCTTCTCGCGCATCTTCAACGAGGGGCACGCGTACTCGAACTACTACTTCTTTGTCGCCGGCGACTGGCAGGCAAACGTTCGCCAGACGCAGGAGACGGTTCTGCGGGTGGTGGGCAAGTTCCTGAAGCGCCTCGACCTCGGCGTCGGCGGCCGCGACGGACGCGATCTTGCGCGCTCGTTCTACGAAGCATGCGGCGCGCCCAACTGGACACTGTTCGTGGTCAAGCTGATCGACGTGAACGCCGAGACGTACTACGAGCGCTACCGGTCGGCCTATGGCGCCACGCGCGAGATCGGCGATGACGAACAGCGGACGTTCGATCTGCTGGCCCGACATTACCGGCTGGATCCGTTCCAGCAGGAGCGAATCCATCTCGATGTGATCTACGAGCAGGAAGACAACAAGCGAATCATCGACGCCTACAAGGAAGCGTTGACGGCGCATCTCGAACAGGCGCTTCCCGAGCACACGCTCATGCCCAAGCTGAACCTGTTGCGCGCGTTCTCCACGCGAAACAGGATTCCCGGCACGCTGTTCGACCGGCTCGACTCGCTGCTTGTGAACGCGGACGGCCACGACCTGCAGGGCGAGCCCACGTTTGTGACGGAGGCGCGGTCCGTGCTACAGAAGCTGTTCGTCGAGCACGTCGGCGGCGACGTCGAGCTCGACGACCTGATCCGGTTGCTGCACGCCAAGCGCCAGGCGCTGCAGCAGCGCTATGTCGGTTTCGAGGCCGTGCTGCTCGACGCCGCCCGGGCGTCCGACGAGTGGGCCGAGCAGGGCAAGTCGTTGAAGTTGCGCGCCCAGTTCGAGCAGATCATCAACTATCTCGACCTGTTCGACAGCGCGTCGCTCCTCGTGAATTCGATCGCGTTCTTTGACGACTACGAGATCACGCCGTACCGGCTCGAGGAGCTGCTCGAGACGCAGCACGCGTTCGACGAGCTGCGGCCGAACCTGTTCGAAGAGCTGATGGTGACGCCGCTCGAGGACAACAAGTACCTGAACCTCTACGGGAGGCGACGGATTGAGGCGCTTCGCGACGGACTGCGCGAGGCGGACCGCGAGCCGGCCAGTTCGCGCAAGCTGACGGAGCGCATCCGCCGCGTGAACGAGGTCGCGCGGCTGCATCGCATCGTGGACGGGATGTTGCGAATGGTCGTCGGCGACATCCACGTCGAACCGCTCGACGCCGAGCAGAAGGAGCTCCTCAGGCGCGACGTCGAGAGCAGGCTGCGCGCGGAATACGGCATCGCGACGCGAGTCGATCCCGAGCTGCTCGATGCCGTGCTCGCCGGAATCCGCGAAGAGTACTTCTACGCAAAGGAACTGCTGCCGACGATCATCGCGACACGGGACCTGAAGCTTCGCGACGAGTTCCTGCGATCGAGCGGGCTCGACCTGTTCCGGGTCGAAGAGCTCGAAGCGGCCTACGTCCGTCGCTGACGCGAACGGCGCGCCGCATCGCTGCAGCGCGCCGTGTCACAACGTCCGTCGAACCAGGAATCGCTACGGAACCACAACCGGCGCCGACGTCAGTCCTTCCGAAGGGTTGGTCACCCTAAGCTGCCTGCCCGACGCCGAGCTGTTCGTCTTGACGGTCAGGCGACGGATCGTCACGCCGCCGGCATCGACGTACTTTGACGGATACTTGACGGATCCGACCGACAGTCCGTCGATCGTCACGACCGCCTCGCGGTTGATGAAGCCCGTGCCTTCGATCGTGATCTTGATCGTGGAGCCAGTGACGGCCTTGACGCGAATCGCCGAGACGACAGGCGTATAGCCCACCGTGACGAGAATGTGCCGCGTCGACGATGCGCCCGAGCTGTCGGTCGCGACAATCGCGACGTCGTGCTTCCCACGATCGCCGACCGTCGGATTGAGCACGAGCACATAGAGACCGGTCGCGACGTCGACAGGCTGGAGCGCCGCGAACGACGGGAGATTCGGGGAGTTGAGCGACGTGATCACCCCGCTGCCCGGCTTGGCTTCGATCTGCACACTTCCGACGGCATTCGGCGCCAGGACGATCGAGCTCGCGGCAACGATCGAAGGCGACTTGGGAAGCGTGTCGACGATCGGCGCCGCGGAGATGGCGTCCACTTCTCCGGCGTAGCCTCGTCCGCCGAGCGGTACGAAGCCGCCGTTTGGCGTTCCGACGGCGATCATTCGTTCGCCCGAGAACGTCGGCTCGAGGACGATGACATCGTCGCCGAAGCGCCAGATCGGATCGATACCGCGCACGAGCGCATCGGGATTCGCAGCAAGCGGGTCGCCGGACGGCTGGCTCGGTCGCGAGCGGCCGCCATAGACGGTGATGTAGCCCTTTTCGTCGCTCGCGTCCGGCGCGCCGGCGAGCGCTTCGAAACGGCCGTCGTCGTTAAGATCCGAAAGGCGCACGGTGTCGCCGAGCGATTCGCCCGGGCCGCCGACCGCAAGGAGTGTTGCGAGGGCGGTCGGGTCTGCCAGATCGATCGTCGTGCCTGACGTCAAGCCGCTCGATCCCCACACGACAAAGAGCGCGCCGTTGTTCTTGGCGTTCGGTGCAGGATCGCCGTAGAACGGTGAACCGATCAGGATGTCGTTGACGCCATCGCCGTCAAAGTCGCCAACGTCGATGCCCGTTCCGCCGCCGTCCGATGCGGACGAGCCGATGCGCGCGCCGTGGAGCGGGCCCCACACGAGGGCCGACTGGCCGCGCGTCGCGGTATCCCACAGCAGACCCGCTGGTTGGGCGCTTGCCGAAGCGGGCAGCGTGACAGGCGACCCGGGGCCAAAGTCATACACCGAGACGTCGCCCGAGAATGACCTCAGGTTGTCGGGGCCGTTGCTGCCGTAAGACGCAACGATCAACTCGTCGCGTCCGTCACCGTTGACATCCCCTGCGCCGACCTCCGAGCCAAAGTGAATGTTGTTCCTTCGTCCCAGTACAAAGAGGTCCGACCCGGCGACGGTTGCTGTCATCTCCCTGGGCCACAGCCCTCCAGCGCGGCCGAGGAATACTTCGACGTCGCCGCTCTCGGGGCGCGTGCCGTCAAACCCGTAACCGCCAAGCGATGACGACGCCAGGTCGTCGATCCCGTCGCCGTTGAAGTCACCCGCGGCGAGCGCGAATCCGAAAAACAGGTACTTTCCGTTGTCGCGCGTACCGACGGTCCGGCCGGCGATACGCGTCATGTAGTCGCCGCGGTCCATGTGCAGCTCGTGATTGGCCGCGATCGACGTGCCAGAGATGATAAACACGGCGCCGCGGTAGACGGTCGTGTTTTCGATCTGCGAAATAGCGAGGTCGTCCACGCCGTCGCCGTCAAAGTCGCCCGCCTCGATTTCGGTGCCGAAGTGCGCAAAGAACCCCTCGCCGTACAGGCGGCAGTCGGCGAGGTCTTCCGCGGGGTCGACTTCGGCGGGGAACGCGGTGTTTCGGCCGAAGTAGACGTAGACAAACCCGCGTCCAAACGACGTGTCTTCTTGTGCCGTATCGGTGTCTGCCGTGACAGCCAGGTCCTGGAGACCGTCGTTGTTGAAGTCGCCCGTTGCAAGCTCGCGACCGTAAAATTCATCCGAGCCGCGGCCGCCCTGGTGTCCGGAGTGCCGGAATCGAACGTCGGCCGGCGCGAGCTTCAGATCGCGCACATACTCGCGCACGTCGGCGCGAACCGGGAACACAATGGAGAGGCAAAGAACCGCGACGAAGGCCGCAACGACGAGCGGCTTGAATCCTGGCATACGACAATTCTCCCGAACCTGGTGTGTACACAGGGGCCCGGCCCCTGCGGGACAAACCGAAACCTTAGCAGAGACCGAAACCCGCTGACTACCCGATATCCGGCAGCGCAAGCAGATCGGCGAGCGTGGCGATGACTTCGATTTCCGGGTCCATTGCCACACCGCGACGGCGGCCGAGGAGTACGGGACGAATGCCGACACCTCTCGCGCCACCGACATCGGCGGTCGGGTCGTCGCCGACGTGCACGGCCTCGTCCGGGCCAATGCCGGCGGCGCTGAGCGCCGTCTCGAAGATTGCGGGGTCGGGTTTCGCGACGCCTGCGGCCGTCGACGAGACGACGACTTCGAAGAATCCCCAGAGCCGTCTGCGCCTGAGGATCGGCTCGAGCGTCCCGTCCCAGTTCGAGATGATGCCCAGCCGGTGGCCGGCGTCCGCAAGCGCGCGAATGGTCTCGATGGTGTCGTCGTCGGGGGTCAGCCAGCGTCCCGCCTGCTGCTCGTGCCACAGCGACTCGATGACGTGGTCGGACGCGGCCCAACCCGAGCCGTTCAGGTATTCGTCAAAGAACGTCAGCCACCAGCGACGGTTCTCCTCGACGTCGATTGGATGAGGTCCTCGTCCGGCGCTGCGTGCGGCGCGGCGCACGGCCGCGTCCGACAGTTTTGGATCGACGTGGACCCCGAGTGCGCGGGCGGATGCGGCGAGCACCGTCGCGAGTGACGGCCGGAAGTGCAGCAGTGTTCCGCCGACGTCAAAGAAGATGAACGGTCGGGAGCGGGAGCTCATACTGTCGAACGAATACCACGTTTGCGGCCGGCGCAGAACGCCCAGCCGGAATCCGTGTGTGGTAACGTGGCCAACGGCCGCGCGGGCGACGCGGGCGCGGTTCGCCGGGACTGCCGGCGTGGAGATATGGAATTCGCCGTGCGAGAACGTGACGTCGTCATCATTGGTGCAGGGCCGGCCGGGATCGCGGCGGCAATGTGGGCGCATACGCTCGGGCTCGAGTACTCCGTGTTCGACCGAGAAGGCGCGCCCGGCGGCCAACTCCATCGCGTGTACAACCGGATCGTGGACTATCCCGGGATGGTCATGCCCGACGGCGCTGCACTCGCGGGCAGGTTCGCCGAGCACCTTTCCGAATTGGCGGTGCGGATCGAGTGTGGGGTAAGTATTGAACGCATTGACGTTCGAGAGCGAACCGTCTGGACGGCAGGGGGTGCGACGCGTGGAGCATTTCTCATCCTGGCGATGGGTGTGCGACGGAGGACGCTGGGGATTCCCGGCGAGGCGGAGTATGTCGGCCGAGGCGTGAGCCCTTCGGCGTCGCGGTACGCGCGCGAGTTTGCGGGTCGGAGCGTGCTGGTTGTCGGAGGGGGCGATGCGGCGTTCGAGGAGGCGTTGATTCTCGCCGAGGTCTGCCGTCACGTGACGGTCGTGCACCGGCGCGATGTGTTCATGGCGCGGGAGGACTTTCGAGAGCGTGTCGCTGGTGCTGCCAACATCACGGTATTGGCAAACGCGTCGCTTGCGGCAATCGAAGGCGACGAAGCGGTTGAGCGGGCGATCGTCGAAACCAACCGGGGCACGCAGGCAATCGACGTCGCCGGCGTCTTTGTGTGTGCGGGCGTCGTGCCGAACACCGAACTGGTCCAGGGCCAGGTTGCGCTGGACGCGAAGGGCTTTGTCGTGGTCGGCACCGATCGGCGATCATCCGTTGAGGCGGTGTATGCGGCGGGCGACGTGTGCAGCGGGTCGTCGTGGACGATCGCCGGGGCGGTTGGCGACGGTGCGGCAGCCGTGAAGGACATTCAGCGGAAGTTGAGGCAGGGCGGACCCTTACAGGGTCCTGACGGTCTGGGGTGACGGTGCCGGGGGTCGGCGTCGCGCTTCGCGCGGCTTGACCCCCGGCTATTGTCCCGCACCCCTTCGGGGTGCCCGGAAGCGGTGCATCGCGGGCCTTGCCCCGGCTAGTGACCCGCACCCCTTCGGGGTGCCCAGAAGGGGTGCATCGCGGGCCTTTACCCGGTTCGCGCTTGTGTGTACTGCAAGATTGGAGTGGCGATGGTAGCTGGTAGACGGCTTGTCGCCAGCCAGACCTGCCCACCATCACCAGGCGGCAGATCGTCGACCCGGCAGGTCCTCAAGAGACCGTCCCAGTTGTGATCGCTACGCCCTTCCCTGTTCAAAGCCCGAACCGTTGCTTGAGGTCAGAGCCTGCATTCAGCAAGGCTGCAACCAGAAAAGGAGTTTCAATGCGTCACCGAACTATAGCTCCATACGTCGGCATCGATGTATCGAAAGCCACCCTCGATGTTCATGTTCACCCTCGTTCGAGTCGCTCAGCGTGGTGAACGCCCTGGACGGCATCGCCATCCCGACTGCGCGAATGGTCAAGATCAAACCCGCGTTGGTGGTTTTCGAGTGACCGCCGGCTTCGAGCGCCCGGCAAAGGCGATGCAGCCGCCGCAGGTATATCAGGCCGCCGTGGTCAACCTCGGCAGGTACGTGATTTCGCCAGGCTACTGGCGAGTTGGCAAAGACCGACGCGATTGACAGCCGGATCATTGCCTATTTTGCCGAGGCCATCCATCCAAAGCCTCGCCTGCTGCCCGACGAGCAATCCCAGCAAAGCAGACGATCGAGACGCGGCGTCGACAGCTTGTCGGTCTTCCTTGCGATGGAGCGCACCATTTGGCGTCGGCATCGCCTCAGCTGCGTGAAGAGATCTCACTCCACATCCGTCATCTGGAGGCACCTGCCGGGCGATGTCGAGGCAGGACTGCGAGAACTGATCGCAGCCGACACGGAACTGTCAGCCAAGGCGACGCTCCTGCAGTCGGTCAGCGGTATTGTGAGGTTACGACCGGCGTTGATCGTCAATCCGCCGGAACTTGGCACGCTGACCGAGGTCAGACCGCCGCTTTGTAGGCGGGGCCGCTCAACGACGACAGCGCGGCACGAGAAATCGACGACGTCGTTGTTGGGGCGGGGCGCAGGATGTCCGAACAGCAGCTCTACATGCCGACGTCACGGCCGTTCCGATGCAACCCAGTCATCATGCTCTTCTACAACCGTCGTCGCCGGATGGTGCCGCGGCGATGGTGCGAGTATCCGCAAGCTGCTCACCATCCTGGAACGCAATGCTGCGACAAACTCAAAATGGAACCCTGATCTGCATTTCCGCCATTGACACGAAGACCGTTTCCGGGTGCCCGCTATGCATCGCGGGCCTTTACCCGGCCAGTGACCCGTACCTGTTCGGGGCGCTTTGTGCTGCGCGAGGCCTTGCCCGGCTATTGCCTCGGCACCCCCCGGGGTGCCCGGAAGGTGCATCGCGGCCTTGCCCTGGCTATTGTCCCGCACCCGTTCGGGGTGCCCGGAAGCGGTGCGTCGCGGGCCAATCGTTCCGCCGGCTCGAAGCACCCTGAAAGGGTGCGTCACAATAGCCGGGGGTCGAGGAGCGAAGCGACGACGACCCCCGGTGTGCGACACGAACCTTGCGACCCTGTAAGGGTCGCCCGCCGCTCAGGCCTTCTTGACCTCGGCAAATTCCTTGAACCAGGCGCTCGAGTCGGACTCGAGGCGTCCGATGACCCCGAGAACGTCGTTGGCCGAAATCATCCCGAAGTACTGCTCGCCCTCCGCATTCGTCCGTGTCAACACGACGTGCGAAATTCCGTTGCGCCGCATCGTCCGTACGCAGGTGAGCACGTCCGTCTCCACGTCAACGCACACCGGCTCGCGCGTCATGGCCTCGCGCACGGTCACGGACTTGGGGTCGAGCCCGCAAGCGACGACACGGCTCGCGATGTCGCTCTGCCCAAAGATGCCGGCAACATTGCCGACGTCGTCGCACACCGCGATGGTCCGCACGCGCCAGTGTTTCAGCTTCTGCGCCGCGACCTCGACGGAATCCGACGGGTCGAGCGCGTAAATCTCAGTGCGGTCACCAATTACGTCAGCCGCACGCAGGCTCGAGATGTGCTGTACGCCGTGTTCGCCTCCGCGTGTCGACACGGGAGGGCGTGCGTTGGGATCGGTCGGTTCCATGGCTTTCTCTTCTCCGGACGAGGTATGAATTCGATGTGACTTCAGGACGGAGGCGCTTGTGAACAAGCGGAACTATCGTACTACGCGGCCTTGTTCGCTACAAGAAGTACGATTCCGGGCGCGAAAGAAATCTCTTGCAAACTCGCCCGTCATGACATACAAAAGCCCCTTAGCACTTGGGCGCCGTCCTCATCCAGAGGTCGGCGCCGATTTGCGGGAGGCTTGCTGCAGGGGGTTTCGACCGGTCCGGTATGCGGTCGGAATTGAGCGTTCGAAAGCTCGCTCGGCAGCGGCTGTGATGACTTTCCCCACGACACACGTCATAAACGCAACCAAAGCACGGCGGTGTCGAAACGTTCGACAGACCGGTTTCATTCGAATGAAATACACAATGGCCCTTAAGTGGCTACTCAGGAGGAGATGATGAAGAAGACACTCACGGCTCTTGCGCTGACCCTCGTGGCCGGCAGCATGATGGCTTGCGGTGGCGAGGCGCCCGCAACCAACAACGCCAACAAGGCGAACACGAACGCAGCGGCTCCGGCGACGAACGCCAACACGGCCGCTCCGGCGACGAACGCCAACACGATGGCGCCGGCGACGAACGCCAACACGGCAGCTCCTGCCGCCAACTCGAACGCGGCCAAGCCGGCGAATTCGAACGCGGCCAAGCCTGCCGAGCCTGCCAAGAAGCCCTAGTCGAATTTCGACAGCTTTTGGTTTAAGGGTCTCCCTGCGGCGGCTGCGATGCATCGCTGCTCCTGGCAGGGAGGCCCTTTTCATTCCTCTGTCCCGCCGCTTTCGCGTCATTTCCCCTCCGCGCGTTGCCGGTTACACTGGCATTCCATATGACCGTCGATCTTGACGCTCCCGAGACCGCCGAGGAGTCCGCGCCGACGCCCCCCGAGCAGGGCGTGTCCTTTGCCACGATTGCGCACCTCGGCGCGGCTTATGCAGTCGTCGCCGGCGTCCTCTGGTACATCCAGAGCGGCACGACCGCGATCATCGACCCTGACGGCTACTACCACATTCGCTGGAGCCGCCTGTTGTGGGAGGGCCTGACGCACGGCCATCTGCCGCGGTTCGTGTGGCTTCCGCTCACGATCCTGAACGAGAAGGGCTACGTCGACCACCACTTTCTGTTCCACCTGCTCCAGATCCCGTTCACGTTCGGCCCCGACCTGATCGCCGGCGCAAAGGCGGAAGCAGTCCTGTTCGGCGCTCTTGCGATTCTCTCGTGCTATGCGCTGATCCTGTGGGCTCGCGTCCGGTTTCCCGTTGCGTGGCTCATCATGCTCGTCGCGTGCTCGGGCCCGTTCCTGTTCCGAATGAGTCTGCCCCGCGCGCCGGCAGTCACGATCGTGACGCTCGCCCTCGCGCTCTGGCTGCTCTTCACGCGCAAGTACATGGCGCTCGGCGTGCTGTCGTTCTTTCTCGTGTGGATGTACAGCCTGTTCCCGCTCGTCGGGGTGCTCGCCGGGGCGTGGGCCGTCGGCGTCTATTTCGAGGAAGAGCGCATCGAGTGGAAACCGGTCGCCATCGTGTCGGTCGGCATGATCGGCGGGCTGCTGGTCAATCCGTACTTCCCCCAGAACCTGTTCCTGTTCATCGATCACGTGAAGATGAAGGTCAGCGAGGAGTACGAAGTGAACGTTGGCCAGGAATGGTACCCGTACGAATCGTGGTACCTGCTGCAGTCAAGCGTCGTCGCCTGGTGCGCACAGGTCGCGGGCTGGGTTGTCATGCGGACCGGCCGGCGTGAGGGCATGGCGCGAACGATCTGTCTGTTCCTGTTTTCGACGTTCCTTCTCGTCCTGACGATGAAGTCGCGCCGGTTCATCGAGTACTGGCCGCCGTTCGCTGTCGTGTTCCTGGCGTTTGCCGCGCAACCGCACCTCGACGCGTTCCGGTGGTCCGAGATGAAGCCGACGTGGAAGCGCGTCGTCACTGCGATCTCGGCCGCGGCTGTCGTCGGCGGACTCGTTGCAGCCGCGGCGCTCAATGCGTACCAGACCCGCGACACCGTCGACGGCGAGACCGATCCGTACGCGTACGCGGGCGGCGCGGCGTGGCTCGCCGAGCACACCGACGAGGGCGCGCTCGTGTTCAACACCGACTGGGACGACTTCCCGATGCTGTTCTTTCACAACACGCACAACGTCTACACCAGCGGTCTCGATCCCACGTACCTGCTGCACGCGAACCCCGAGCTCTCCAAGCTGTACGAGGACATCACGCTCGGAAAGAAGGACGACCCCGGTCCACTGATCCGTGACCGGTTCGGCGCGCGGTACGCGTTCACGGACTCGGGGCACAAGGACTTCATTCGAAAGGCCACGGCAAACGGCGGGATGAAGATCGTCTATGAGGACAAGGACGCACTTGTGCTCGAAGTCGTCGACAACCCGCCGCCTGCAGACGCCGATTCCGCGGACAAATGAGCGGCCCGCGGCCCCGCGTGATTGTTCTGTAAAGGTTTTGTAAATCGCCCGGATGGCGTGGGCGACTCGAGGACCGTGGCCTCTATAATGACCGGGTGCGCCTGAAGGAATTCCTTGGCCGGCATCTGATGGTCGCGGGGCTCGTCGCCGTGGCGGTGCCGCTCGCGATCCTGCTCGGTCTGCAGTACTCGGCGCTGGCCCGACTTCAGGAGACGTCGCCCGCTGCCAGCCGCGCGTCCCAGCAGACGCGACTTGCCGAGGTGGCACGCGCCGTCGACGAGTCCTATCTTGCCGACGCGCGTCATCGGCTCGACGTTCCTGCGTCGGCGATTCGCTTTGACCAGGAGAAGGACGATGTCAGCGGGTTCGCCGGCGCGCCCGCGACCGGCGTGAAGCGCTACTTTCTTGCATCGCTCCGCGGCAAGTCCCGTGCGGTGATCACGACGTACGATCCGGCGACCGGTTGTGTCGACTATGACAGCGAGAGCCCCGAGGCGTGGGCGATCTTCTCGGCCGCCGTGCATTCGCTGAACCAGATGATGGAACCGACGGTCGTCGATCCGTCACGGCTCGAGATCGACACCAAGGATCCGAACAACCGGATCGCCATCAAGCCGATCGTCGACGCCGATTCCCATATCGTGGGTGCGGCTGGGCTGCTCGTCGACACGAAGTTCTTCGAGTCCGAAGTTCTCCCGGCCCTGGCCGAGCAGGCAGCGGCGCAGCACTTCTCGCAGAACGAGCTCGCGGAGTCGACGTTCGCCGTGTCGGACGAGACCGGGGCAATCCGGTACCGCTCGTGCGACGCCGAATGCGGCGCGCCCGACGTTACGGTTCCCCTTGGCTTCGTGTTCTCGAACTGGACGATGGGAATTGTCGCGCACGGTCCGGGACAGGCAGCCCTTGCCCGCCGCTACTTTCTGCTGAACTTCACCCTGTCGACCGCCATGACTCTGATTCTGATCGGGGCGGTTCTGCTGAGCCTTCGCGCGGCCTCGCGCGAGATGCGGCTTTCCGAGATGAAGGGCGACTTCGTTTCGAACGTGTCGCACGAACTGCGCACGCCGATCGCATCGATCAGGGTCTTTGGCGAGTTGATGAAGATCGGCAAGGTGACCGACCCCGAGCGCGTCCGCGAATACGGCGGGCTGATCGAGCACGAAAGCCGTCGGCTGACACAGCTCGTCAACAACATCCTCGACTTCTCGAAGATCGAATCGGGAAGCAAGACGTACAAGTTCGCGCCCGTGGACGTCGTCGCGCTCGTATCGGACGCCGTGTCGGCGGTCCAGCCACAGACGAGCCAGGCGGGATTCGAGGTCGTCTGCGAGCGCCGTTGTCCGGCGAGCGTGTTCGTGTCGGCCGATGCCGACGCGCTGTCGCAGGCGCTGCTCAACCTGCTCGACAATGCGATCAAGTACTCGGGCGACAGCCGGTCGATCTCGGTTCAGGTTGCCGAGGAGGACGGATTCGTACAGCTCTCCGTGACGGACTCCGGCATCGGCATCCCGCCGGAAGAGCACGAACGGATCTTCCACCGGTTTCATCGTGTCAGCTCGAGTCTCGTGCACGACATCAAGGGAAGCGGCCTCGGCCTTGCCCTCGTGCGCCACATCGTCGAAGCGCACGGCGGCAGCGTGAGCGTTCGATCGCGTCCCGGAGCCGGCAGCACATTCACGATCCGGCTGAAGTCGCTCCCGGCGGAGCAGCCATCGTCCGACGCGCGACCCGTTGTCGCGGAGCGACTGACGACGTAAGGGCCGCATTCACAGTATCTGTTTCGAGGAGGCATCGCGTGGGCAAATTGCTTGTTGTGGAAGATGATCCGGCCATGATCGTCGCGCTGAGCGACGGTCTGCAGTACGAAGGTCACAACGTGACCGTCGCCGCGACGGGCGCTGCGGGGCTCGATCTGGCGCTCGCGGACGCTCCGGACCTGATCATCCTCGACGTGATGCTCCCGAAGATGAGCGGGTTCGAAGTGTGCAAGTCGCTTCGTGACAGTGGCAGCAACGTTCCGATCATCATGCTGACGGCGAAGGGTCAGGAGATCGACAAGGTGACGGGCCTGAAATGCGGCGCGGACGATTACGTCACCAAGCCGTTCAGCTTTCTCGAGCTGACGGCGCGAATCGAGGCCGTGCTGCGGCGCAGGGCACGCTCGGACGTGTTCCAGGAGCACGCCGCGTTCGGCGACGTCGAGGTGCAGTTCCAGGAGATGCGCGCGACAAAGGCGGGTGAGTCCGTTGAACTGACTCCTCGCGAGTTCAAGCTCCTCAGGTACCTCGTGATGAACCGCGGCGTCGTGCTGACCCGCGAGCGTCTGCTCGAGGTCGTCTGGGGTTACCACTTCACGCCTGTCACGCGGACGGTCGACATGCACATCGCCAAGTTGCGCAGAAAGCTCGAGGACGATCCCGAGGCTCCGGCGTTCATCGAAACGGTCCACGGCGCCGGGTATCGCTTCACCGCGCAACCGCGTTCAGCGGACTGAACCAGGCGGCAGGCTGCTCCGTTCGCGCCCTTGGCGCGATGACCGACGAATTGCTATGATCTGCGATTCGTGACGGCAGAAGGAGCATCGGCCGGAGTGCGCAATAGGGTATTGATGATCGGTCTGGACGGGATGACGTTCGACGTCCTCGATCCGTTGATCGCCGAGGGGCGCACGCCCAATCTTGCACGACTCGTCCGCGAAGGCGCGCGCGCTCCGCTCGAGACGATCTTCCCGCCGCTCACGGCCGCGGCGTGGACGTCCGCCGTCACTGGCAAGAACCCAGGCAAACACGGGATTCTCGAGTTCTTCCTCCGCCGGCCTGGCACGTTCGAGGAGATGGCGGTCAACCAGCGGTTGCGCGACAGCCGTGCGATCTGGGACCTGCTCGGCGACGCCGGGATCCGGTCGATCGTGACGAACGTTCCGTGCACGTATCCGCCGGAGGAGATCAACGGCGTGATGATCTCGGATTTCCTGACGCCCGGCGGACGACGTGATTTCGTCACACCGGACGGCGTGCTCGACGAGATCGAAAAGGAGTTCGGGCCGTACCGGCTCCACCTCGGCGGGACGTACCGAAAGGGCAGGATCGACGAGGTCGTCGACGAACTGATCGACGAGATCGAATACAAGACCAAGGTCAACCTGCACCTGATGGCGCGCGACGAATGGGGCGCGTGTTTCACGCACGTCTGGGGGACGGACCGCATTCAGCACGAGTTGTGGCACGTCGTCGATCCGTCGCACCCACGCCACGATGCCGGGGAAGGCGCCGGATATCGCTCGCGCGTGATGGAGTACTGGACCCGCGTCGACGAGTCGGTCGGCAGGATGGTCGAGGCCGCCGGGCCCGACGCCAACACGTTCATCGTGTCGGATCACGGTTTTGGTCCGCTCCACAAGTACTGCTCGTTCAACGTGTGGCTGCTGCAGCAGGGCCTGCTGTCGCTCAAGCGCGACGCGGCAACGCTCGTAAAGCGCCTTGCGTTTGCACTCGGCGTGACGCCCGAATTCGCGTTCAAGATGTCGCGCCGCGTGTCGGCCGGCGGCGCAAAGGCCAAGCGCGGCGTGACTGCGGACCGTACGGCGCGCGGCAAGCTGAACAAGCTGTTCCTGTCGTTCAACAACGTCGACTGGTCGCGGACGACCGTGTACTCCAAGGGGAACTACGGGCAGCTGTTCATCAACCTGAAGGGACGCGAGCCGTACGGCACGGTGTCGCCAGGGGCGGAATACGAGCGCGTTCGCGAGGACCTGATCAAACGCCTGCGATCGATCAAGGATCCCGCGACGGGCGAGCCGCTTATCGGCGACGTCTTCAAGCGAGAAGAGCTCTTCCACGGACGGCACGTCGAGAATGCGCCGGACGTCTGTTTTCTCCCGGCGGACATGCGCTACATCTCCATCGGCGACATGGACTTCACGTCGAACCGCTTCATCGTCGACGCGTTTGGCATTTCAGGCGGGCACCGCATGCACGGTGTGTTCGTCGCGAGTGGCCCAAACATCCGCCCGGGTGTGAGCCTCGAGAACGCTCACATCACGGACCTGACGCCGACGATGCTCCATCTTCTGAATCAGGCCGTCGTCGACGACATGGACGGCCGCGTGCTCGAAGAGATTCTCGACCCGGAGTTCTTGCGGGAGAACGCCATTCGAACGGTCGCCGCGACGGGCGGTCACGAGGCCGCGTCCGCGGACATAAGCGCCGACGAGACAGGCGAGATCAAGGAAAGACTCAGGGAGTTGGGATATTTGGGGTAACGACCGGCGGTCGTGTCGCGGCCCGGCGAATGTCGTCCGCGATGCCCCTTCGGCGAGCCGCGTCCTGTTATGAACCCGCAAGAACGTTCGATTCTCTCGCCCCGCTCGGCGTGCGCCCGAGTCGTGGCATTCGCGCTGTTCGGCCTGATGGCCGGCGTGGTCCTCTTCGTCATCGAATCGGCCGACCGGCTCGCGGTGCTGCACCACAGCCTGTTCGGCGCAGGTGAGTGGATCCACTTCGTGATCCTGATGGGCTCGACGGTGCTCGGGGCCGGCGTTGTCGGGCTCGCGCTCGGCATCGTGTCGACAGCGCTCGAGATTGTTCGCGAGCTGATGGCGATGGGGCTCAAGCGCCTGCGCCCGGGCATGGCGCCGATCATGCTCGACACCCTCAGCCTCGTGGCCGGGGCGATCCTCGTCACGCTCGTGCTGAAGTTCATCAGCGGTCAGTATCCGGACGGGCTCGAGCTATCGGTTCATCGCTTGACGCAGCGGATCGACGACCGGTTGACGCCCATCCCCTTCTTCGTGGCGCACTGGATGGCGATGTACGTCGCAATCATGTTCGCGTTCGCGTTTGCGATCATGTGGGCACAGGTGTGGATCTTCCGGCGCCACGGCAACTGGTCGCGGCTGCTCGCGGCGGTGGTTGCGCTTGGCGCGTTCGGCCTCCTCGCGGGGTGCTACTGGTTCGATTCGAGGGCGTTCTTTGCACGCTACGAGTACACGATCCATTACCCGCTCATTACCGGCTACACGGTCACGACCGTGCTTGCGTGCGGATTCCTGCTCCGGATCTTCTCCACGATGGAGTGGGGCAAGGAACTGACGCGCCGAGTCGTCGTGTCAACCGCAGTCCTCGCCGTTTTTGGAATCGGGTGTACGACGTATGCCTACTTCCGCATGGATGCCAACCAGAACGTCAAGGCACTCCTGTGGAACCGGTCGGTGGTCGTGCGCCGCGTCTACGAAGTCGGCCGGCGCCTGGTCGACCGCGACCGCGACGGGTACTCGCCGATATTTGGCGGGGGCGACCTCGACGATCACGATCCGGCGGTCCACCCGTTCGGACCGGAGTTCGTGGAGAACGGCATCGACGACAACTGCTTTGGCGGAGACCTCTCGGCGCTCGACGCCGCAAGCCGACCGAAGATTCCGAGGCCGGGCGAATTCGTGACGGTCGCCGCCGAAGCGCCCGCGTGGGATCCGAAGGGTGTACCTTCCGGCGTCGCCGACGTTGATGCGCCGGAGGCCGTCGTGTGCGGATTGCCCACGAGCGGCGCAGCGGGAAAGAACGTCATCATTATCTCGATCGACTGTCTGCGGGCGGACCATACGAGCCTGTTCGGCTACTCGCGCGAGACGACGCCGAACATCAGCCGGTACGCGGCTGGCGGACTCGCGTTCTCGAATGCGATTCCGCACGGCACGAACACCGGGCATTCGTTTTCCGCGATGATGCGGTCGAGCTACATGGAAGCCATCTTTGACCGCAATGTGCCGACGCTGACACAGCTGCTAAAGAAGCGGGGATACCACGCGGCGTTCGTCAATGCACGGCGGCTCGACGACTGGCTCACCCCGAGGCGCTGGCACCGGTACCGGCCCACGATGATCGGCGACTTTGACGTGCTGCACCTGAACGAGTCGCGCGAGTGGACGGCCGACGAACTGACCGATCACATGATCAGCTACGTCGACCGCCTCGGAAACACGACCTGTCCGCAGTTCATGTGGATCCACTACATGGACGTGCACATGCCGCGCGAAGGCCATCCTGAATACGGATTCGGCAACCGCGACATCGACGTGTACGACGCCGAGATCAAGTACACGGACGCGGCCGTGGGCCGCCTGCTCGATCACCTTCGCGAGAAGGGAATCCTCGACGACTCGATCGTGTTCATCACGGCGGACCACGGTGAAGCATTCGTCGAGCACGGCACGCAGGACCACAGCAACAAGCCCTATGCGGACAACAGTCACGTGCCGCTCGTCGTGCTTGCGCCAGGCCTGGCGCCGCGGACGATCGCGACGCCTGTCGGGCTGTTCGACATCGCGCCGACGGCCCTCGCGTACGTCGGCGCCGCAACACCGGACGTCTACCGCGGGCTGGATCTGATCCACGCGGCCACGCTGCCGGAATTTCCGAAACGTCCGATCGTTTCCGAGACCCCTCGAAACGGCATCGAGACGTCGTTCTTTGCGTGGGCGTACATCGACTGGCCCTACAAGTTCATGTACGACATCAAGGGCAATATCCTCGAGCTGTACAATCTCGAGACGGATCCCAACGAGCAGCAGAACCTGATCGAGCGGGATCCCGAGCGCGCGGCGGCGATGCACGCGGCCCTCGGAAGATGGCTCGATCTCGAGTCGTCGCCGCCGCAGGACGCCGGTCGGGTGGCGAGGTGACCGACGTGACGGACGCCACCGTGGCCGGTATGGAACGGATCGGCGCGACAGCGCTGAGGCGCGCAGCCGCGATGATCGTCCTGTCGCTCGTCGCTGGCGGGTTCGTGTTCGCGATCGAAGCGTTCGACCGGCTCCGCGTGCTGCGGGTGAATTACGACGGCGTCGGCGAGGCCGCGCAACTGGCGTTGCTCATCGGCGCGACGGTGCTGGCCGTCGCGCTCGTCGCAAGCATTGCAGGAGTGGCGGTCGTCGGCGCCGAGGCGCTGCGATCGGCCGTAACGGCGCGTCTGCCGGAGCGTGTGGGCCGGTTTCGCGCAGTCGCGGGTCTTGTCGTGTCGGCAGCGATCGTGACGGTCGTGATCCGGCTCGTGTCGGCCGCCGTCCCGTGGGCGCTCGAAGGGCCGGTGTATCGGCTCATCCGCAGGATCGACAACCGGCTGACGTCGCTTGGCCCGATTGCCGATCATCCCAAGATCGTGTTCGCGCTTGCGCTGTCGACGGCGACGCTTGCGGTCATGGCGCTCGTGTGGTGGTTGTTTGCCGACCCCCCGCGTCGCCGCGTGCCCGGGTCCCTGCTGGTTGCGGTCGTCGCCGTGGCGCTCACGATGGCCGGATTTGCCGCCGACTCGCGCATCGAGTTCACGCGGTACGAGTTCATGTTCCACATTCCGCTGGAAGTGATCTACAGCCTGACTGCGCTGCTGGCGTGCATCGCCGCGGCGCGGTGTGCGGGTCGGCCAGAGCACATCGCGCTCACGCGGCGGGTCGTCGCGCTCGGGCTGGTTGCCGGCGCACTCGGCGTCGGTTCGGTCGTCTACGGCGGGCTGCGCATGGACGCAAACCAGAACGTGAAAGCGCTCTTCTGGGGACGGTCGATCGTGTCGCGCCGCGTGTTCCAGGCGATGCGCCAGGCGATGGATCGCGATGGCGATGGCTTCTCGCGGTCGTTCGGCGGCGGCGACCTCGACGATGCGAACGCTGCGGTGCACCCGATGGTTGCCGAGGTCCCCGCAAACGGGATCGACGACAACTGCATCGGAGGCGACCTTGCGTCCAGCGAGTACGCGCCCGGCGCGCTCTACGTCCCATCCACGCCGCAGATCATCGGTCCGCCGACGGCTCCTCCGGCTCCGGGCACGCGGAACATCCTGATCCTGTCGGTCGACTGCCTGCGGGCGGATCACCTCAGCTGCTACGGCTATCGAAAGCAGACGTCGCCGAACATCGACAGGTTCGCCGCGGAGTCGCTCCTCTTTGAGAACACCTACGCGCAGGGAACCAACACCGGCCACTCGTTCACGTCGATGTACCGGTCGTCCTATGGCGACGACATATTCGACGATCGAATCCCTACGTTTGCGCGCATTGCGTCCGACCGCGGATATACCTCCGAGTTCGTGAACTCGATTCGAACCGACGCGTGGTTGAACGCGAACCGCTGGGGCAAGTACAAGGAACTGCTCGATGACTTCGAGATGCGTCACGACGACGGCGACCGCTTCTGGAATGCCGAGGAGCTGACGAATCAGGCGATCGCGGTGCTCGACGCGCAGGCGCCCGGCCAGTCGCACCTCACGTGGGTTCACTACTTCGATTGCCATCGTCCGCGCCGCAGACACGCCGAGCACGAGTTTGGCCGAAGCGCGGCGGGGATCTTCGACAGCAACGTCGCGTTCGTCGACGAGCACATCGGTCGCCTTCTCGATCACCTGCGCCAGACGGGCGCGCTCGACCGGACGATCGTCTTTCTGATCGCGGATCACGGCGAAGCGTTCATGGAGCACGGCGCGCAAGACCACAGCAACAAGCCGTACAACAACAACACGCTCGTCCCGCTGATCGTCCACGCGCCGGGCACCACACCTGCGCGAATCGCCGCGCCGTGCGGGCTCATCGACGTCGGACCGACGGCGCTTGCCTATGCGGGCATCGCGGTTCCCGCGTGGTATCGCGGTGTCGACCTGATCGGCGCGCTCGGATCGGGAGGCGTCCCGCGCAGAACGATCGTGAGTGAAACGCCGCGCAACCTGATCGAGTCGTCGTTCTATACGTGGGCGCTCGTCGATTGGCCCTACAAGGTGATGTGGGACGTTCGCTCGAACACGACCGAGGTCTACGACATCGAAAACGATCCCGGCGAAATGCACAACCTCGCGGCGCGCGACCCGCAACTCGCGCAACGGATGCGACAGACCCTCGGCGAGTGGCTCGACCGCGAAACGGCGCGCACAGGCGCGATCGGACCCGGCGACGAAGGAATTCCGGACGTCGACGGTGACTGAGCGGCCATCGACCGACAGGGGAACGGACATCGGCACATGAAGTTCGTGGACAACGTGAAGGGGTATGTATCGGCGGCCTTTCTGGGTGGGCTGCTGGCGTTCGTCATCGAGGCGGCGGACCGCATCGTGGCGCTTTGGCCGAGCTTCAACGCCTTCTACGAGCCGCTCGAGTTCGCCGCATACCTCGCCCCGACCATCTGGCTTGGCGCTGCGGTCGGGATCGCGGCGACCGTCGTGCTCGTCGCGGTCGGCGGACTCAGGACGCTTCTCGCGTCGATCGCCGAACGCCGGGGCATCGCCAGGCCGACGCTCGTTGCCGGCGTGCTTTCGGTGTTTGTGATCGGTGTGTTGGCGCGCCTGGCGATCGCACTTCAGTACACGGCGGTGGCAGAGCCGATGTTGCGGCTGGCGCAGAAGGTCAACGGACGTATCGCTCCAATCCCGTTTGTTATCAACCATTTCGGACTGACGATGATCGCGGGCTGTTTTGCGGTTGCGGCGTGTATCGTGATCGTCGAGATCGCGCTCGCGACGCGTCAGCGTGGCGCGGCGAACGCACTCAGGTACGCGGCGGCCGTTCTCGGACTTGCGTTGATGCTCGTCGTCTACACGGTCGATTCACGGCTGTATTTTGGCCGCTACGAACTGACGATGCACCTGCCCCTGATGGGTGCGACGCTACTGCTCGCGTTTCTCACCGTGGCCCTGATGATCGCGAGCCGGCCCGCGGAGCGCGCCGAGGGGGCACGCATGCGGGTCGTCGCGGCTGTTGCGCTCCTGTCGCTCGTTGCCGGCGGCGTCGCGTCGCTTCACATGGGCCGCAACAAGAACGTGAAGGCGCTGGTGTGGCGCCGCTCGATCATCGCGCGCCGCGCGTATCAGGGTGCTGCGTATCTTGCGGACCGTGACCGCGACGGATTCGCGGCCATCCTCGACGGAGCCGATCTCGATGACGGAAACCCGTCCGTCAACCCGCTCGCGACGGAGATTCCCGCAAACGGGATCGATGACAACTGCATCGGCGGGGACGCTCCCGGCGCGTCGGCTGAACCGGGGCGGCCAGGCGTCGCCGCTGCCCCTGCCGGCTCGGCGCGCAACTTCATCCTCGTCTCGATCGACACGCTCAGGGCCGACCGGATGAGCTGCTACGGCTACGGCAGGCCGACGGCGACCGGGTTGGAGGAGTTCTCGAAGAAGGGCGTGTTCTTTGAGCGCGCGTACAGTCAGGGAACGAATACCGGACAGTCGTTCGCCTCGATGCAGCGGTCGGCCACGCGTGGCGCGGTCTTTGATGATTCGCGACCGTCGATGTTCGGCCGGCTCGCGGCCGCCGGATTCACGACCACGATCATCAACGCTCGCCGCGATGACGCGTGGCTCGAGACAAAGCGATGGGCCCGTTACCGCAAGATCATTCTCGACGGTGTCTCGACGTACGATCACGTGTCGGGCGAGCCATTGTGGGACGGCGACGGTGTGACGGACCGCGCGATCGAATACCTGTCGGCGCTCGATCCCGCGACGCGGCACGCCACGTGGGTTCATTACCTCGATCCGCACGAACCGCGAAAGAAGATGGCGCCGTTCGACTTTGGCAACTCCGACTCGGACAAGTACGACTCCGAAGTCGCGTATGCCGATCGCGAAGTGGTTCGATTCCTGAAGTGGCTCGAATCCTCGGGCCGGATGCGGGACACGATCGTGGTGCTGCTTGCCGACCACGGCGAGAGCTTTCTCGATCACGGCATGGACTTGCACGGCAACAGGCCGTACAACGAACAGATTCACGTGCCGCTCATGATGTGGGCGCCGGATGTTGCCCCCGCGCGCGTGGCCGAGTCCGTCGGGATCCTCGACGTCGCGCCGACGGTTCTCGAGTACCTCGGCCTCGAGTCGATTCCGGGCGCCGAGGGGCGCGACATCCTCAGGTCGGCGGCGTCCCCGCGGCCGATGTTCTCGGAAACGCCGCTCAATCTGAATGAGGTCTCGTTCTTTGCCTATTCAGTCACAGAGGACGGCTGGCGATACATCTACGACGTTCGCGGGAACACCGAAGAGCTGTACGACCTTGCGACGGATCCGACGGAATTGCACAATCGCGCGGACACCGAATCCGCGCGCCTGTCGGGTCTTCGTGCGACGCTTGCGGGATGGCTTGACTCGACACGGTCGGTGAAGAGCCTTCGCGGAGTGTGACTTCGATGCGGGTTTGCTTGATCTGCCCGGCCAATCGGCTGTACAACGGGCTGCTGGAGGGAAATCCGACAATATGAGCGCAGGTCGTGACGTCACCGCGTGGGTTTACGGTTGTACCGACGTGGGCCTCGTTCGCAAGAGCAACGAGGACGCGTTTGTGATCGCTGACCTTGCGACCAAGTCGGCCGCCGCGTCTCACATTCCCGAAACGACCGATGCGGTCCCCGACGAGTTCACGATGCGCGGCGAGGAAGCTGTCGTCGGACGGCGCGTGATAGGTCCCCAAGGCCTCTTTCTTGCGGTCTCGGATGGCATGGGCGGCGCAGAGGCCGGCGAGATCGCAAGCTTTCTCGTCATAGAGAGCCTGCGCGGCAACCTCGCCGAACCGGGCGACAAGTCCACCGGCAAGCTTGTCCGTGCAGCGGTTGAGCGCGCGAACGAGGTCGTCTTTGAGGCCGCCGAGAAGCACGCGCATCGCAGCGGCATGGGCGCGACACTGTCGGCGGTGTTCGTGCGCGAGAACCGCGCATACGTGTGCGGCGTCGGCGATTCGCGATGCTACGTGATTCGCGGCGGACGGATACGTCAGATCACGCGCGACCAGTCGCTCGTCGAATCGCTCGTCGAGCTTGGACATATCACGCGCGAGCAGGCCGAGACGTCCCCCCACAAGAACATCATCCTGCAGGCGCTCGGCACAAAGCGCGACGTGGCGGTCGCGCTCAACCGGCTGGCGTTGCGGCGCGGCGACATGCTGCTGCTGTGCTCTGACGGCCTTTCGGGCAAGGTGGGCGCGGAGGAGATGCTGACGCTTGCACTCGACGGACCGACGATCGAAGTTGCGTGCCGCCGGATGGTTACGCTCGCAAAGGAGCGGGGCGGCGAAGACAACATCACGCTTATTCTCGCGCACTTCTCGGGGTCGGGTCTCGAGCAGGCAGAGGACGAAACCGTGACGGGAGCGCTCGAGAAGATCCACGGGTTCAACCACGCCGCAGGCATCGGGTACGACGATGATGGCGAGGAAACGCAGCCGCTCGATACAAAGACGCGCGACACGGCGAAGATGGCGCCGCCGCCGGGCGATGACGACGCGTCACGCTGAGGACGGAACGCTGGCGTGTTGCACGACCAAAAAGTGGCCGTCGCGATCCCTGCGCACAATGAAGAGCGCCTGATCGCGGAGACCATCGGGGCCGTGCCGCCGTTTGTCGACGTGATCGTGGTCGTCGACGATGCGAGCACCGACGGCACGCTCGCCGAGATTCGGCGCGCAGCGGCGCGCGACGATCGCGTCGTCGTGCTGTCGCACGCCCGGAATCAGGGGGTCGGCGCGGCGATTGTCACCGCGTACCGGCGTGCGCTGCGGTCAGGCGCGCAGGTCGTCGCCGTCATGGATGGCGACGGCCAGATGCATCCAGGCGACCTCGCTGCGGTCCTCGAGCCCGTGTGCTCAGGACGCGCCGACTTTTCGAAGGGGTCGCGGTTTGACGGACTCGTGCCCCGGGGCCGGATGCCGCTTGCGAGAATCATCGGCAACGTCGTGTTCAGTGTTGCCACGCGGATCGCGGGCGGGCTTGGCACGAACGTCGACGCTCAGTGCGGCTACACGGCGATTTCCGCGGCATCGCTCGCAAGGCTGCCGCTCGACATCCTGTATCCGCGGTACGGGTTCCCGAACGACCTGGTACTGCGTGTGGCCGAGGCTGGAATGTCGATCGAATCCGTGCCGGTGCGCGCGGTGTACGGAGCCGAAGTCTCGGGCATCCGCCCGCACGTGGCAGTTCCGTGCATCGCCGCTTTGCTCGTGCGCGGCCTGTGGCGCCGAGTGCGGGTTCCGCGCATCGAAGCCATGCGCAGGCGGCCGATCGAGGCGGACGAAGGGTGATCGCGCCGCGGCGTCGAGCCCGAGCCACCGTGTGCGTGCCGATCGCCGTGGCGTCACTGGCGTTTGGCATTGCGACCTCGGGATGCGCGCGGCAGGAGACGGTCGCGGGGAGCCCCGTTTCGCTCGCGGGGCTGCCTGCCGTCGCGCGGCAATTCGAGGCCGAGTCCGCGGAGGTCACCGTCTTCGGGCCCGCCGCGGCAGACGTCGGCGCCGGTTCGGCGCTCCTCGTCGCCAGGCTCTCGATTCGTCGGGGCGCCGTTGCCGTGATCGTTCGCGACTCGTCCGGAACCGAGCGCGCGCGGCGTGTCGTTGCGCGGATCGGTCCAAGCCTTGTCCTGGCTCCAGTGATGTCCGATGGTCGGATGACGGTTGAGGTCGCCGAATTGGCGGACACGGGAGCGCTTGAGCTCGACATCGAGTCGATGCAGATCGTGCCGACCGTCGCGAGCGACGGCGTGCGCCGTGCAGCCGAGCTTGCCGGCGCGTTTGAACGCGAAACGGGACGCCTCGCCGATCCGGCACGCGAGAATCTCGTCGACAACGCGGATTTCGCGGAGGACGACGAGGTACGGGGCACGCCAAGGAACTGGTTTGCGTATGTGCCGACGACGTCCGACGCGCTGACGCATTCTCTGCACGTCGCGGGTGCGCCGCCTCCGTCGCGGCCCGCGGCGGCGACCGGCCCGGTCGCCGTGTCCGAAAACCGCAGGTATCGGCTTTTCGTCCGCATGCGCGTGAGCGCAGGTCCGATCCTCGTGCGCGTCGTGGATTACGACGAATTGGTCACGCTGTCCGAGACGCAGTTTGCCGAGTCCGGCGCCGAAGACCGCGACGCGACTCTCGAGTTTTCTCCTCCGCCCGGATGTCACGGCGTCCGGGTGCAGTTCGCTCCTGTCACGCCTGGATCGCCCGTGGACTTCGTGCTGCTGCTCGTCCAGCTTGAGGAACTGCCGTGACGGAGCGCGACATGTACATTCGTGGCGGACGGTTTGCGAACCCGTGGGTTCGGCCGCCTATCGAGCCCGGGAAAAGGGCAGCGCCGCGTGTCCGTGCACTCGCGATCGTCGCGGTGTTCGCGTGCGCGCTCGGAATTCGATTGCTGTATGCGGGTCCGGCCATCGCGGCATGCTACGGCGTCGAGCAGGAGCGTTACCGCATTGCACACTTCTACCACGAAGCGGCGGCGAGCCTCGCCGAGGGCGACGATCGCGTGGTGTTTCCGCGCGGCGTGGACCCACAGGACACGCTGCTCGTCGGATATCCGCCGGGCTATTTTGTCTTCATGGCAGCGGTCTATTCGGTGTGCTCGAATCCGATGGGCGGCTTGCTGATCGTGCAGTGTGTGGTCGACGCCCTCACGTGCGTCGTGCTGTTGCTGCTCGGCGAGTTTCTGTTCTCGACGTACATCGGAACGATCGCAGGTCTGCTGATGGCCGTATCGCCGCAGTTCGCGTCGCTGTCGGTCGTGCTGAAGCCCGATACGCTCACCGTTCTGCCGGTGCTGCTGGCGTTGCTGATGTTCTGCAAGGCGTGCGAAGCCCCGGGAATTCACCGGTGGATTGCTGCCGGGCTGTGGCTCGGCCTGGCGTGCTGGCTCAGGCAGAACGCGTTGCTGCTCGCCCCGGCGCTGTTTGTGGTTGCGATGATGATTCTGCCGGCGCGGCGAACCGCGCTCGGCGCGGCGACGATGTGTCTGGCTTGCCTGGCGTGCGTGGCCCCGTTGACGATCCGCAACGCGTTGATCTACCGAACGCCGATTCCCGTGACGATGGGTTCGGGCTTTGCGTTGCTGTCCGGGCTCGCGCGCGACGATATTGCGAATCGATACGGTCTTCCCCGGTTCGCGTACAACGTCTCTGTTGATGAAGCCGTGGAGCGCGGCCACCCTGAGGGGTATTTCTTTGACGAGTACGACGAGCTGCAGGCCGGGCACCGCAGGAAGTTCGAGGTCAAGCACTCGGTCCTGAGCGTCTTTGCCGTCGACGGCATTGAACGCGATCGCGCGCGCAGCGCGGAGGCGATGCAATTGATCCGGTCAGATCCGCGGTACTTCGCGCGCGTGTATTGGGTACGCGTCCAGCGTTTGCTCGGCTACACCGAGCAGAATCGCGCGGTGCCGCTCGATGGTCCGTCGCCGAGGCACGAATACGAGACGGCCTCTTTTGACCGCGCGCTGCGGCCGCCGGGTGCGATCGAATCCGTGGCAGCGTATGTCGAGAATCCCGGCCGCGGCCTTCGGCGTGTGGTGGCGCTCGTGCAGGCGCCGTTCGTGACGTTGGTCGTGCTCGTGCTGGGGGCTGCCGGCCTGGCGGTGTGTCTGCGACGCGAGTGGCGAAAGGCCGTGGTCCTGTTGGCGATTCCGGTCTACTACGTCGGGTTGCAGTCGGTCATGTGGGCCGAATTCCGCCACACGCTGCCGATCCACGCGAGCGTCTTTCTGTTCATCGCGTACGGCCTCACTACGGCGTGGTCGCGCTTCGCGCTGGGACGACGGCGACGATGAGTTTCACGCGTCGTAAGGAATCGCGCCGTCGCACTTCGTTTGCCGGCGCACTCCAAGGAACTGCGAGT
>JBGAKX010000052.1:0-27617 GCA_044224215.1 Blastocatellia bacterium | reverse complement strand
CTTTGGCGGTGCCGTAGAAGCTGGCGCCGCAGCAGCTGGCGCCGCAGCAGGCGCCGGCTCGAGCTGGAACGTCAGCTTGTTGATCGTGCCGGTGAACGCGAACGGTGAATCGTATCGATACTCGGCCAGCGCGACGCCGGTACGCGTGTCGCTGCCGATGTCGAACGACTCGTCCTCGGGGAACGTGACAGGTGTGGAGTTCTCCATCGTGTTCCTCGCAACTTCCTTACCGTCCACAGAGAGCACACCCGTCCCGCCCTTTCCGAGGCCTGGTTCACTCGGCTTGTAGTCAAAGACAATCGTATGCGCGCCGGCACCGAGCGCAGGCCCTTCCCACGTCGTGCGCTTGAGGTCGAGCAGGTTGTACATGAACACGGGCTTGCCCTTGCCAAGGTCCATAGCCCCGGTGGCGATCAGCATGACCACCCAGACAGCACCAACAAGAGCCATCGCATATCCCAGCGACGACTTCATGAAGGACCATCCGCGCCGCTTGCCGAACCAGCTCAGCAGGAGCCCGGCGAGCAGCAGCCCCAGGCCAGCTGCCATCACGAACCTGTTGGTCAGCCAGTAGTTGTAGCTCTGGCTGAGGAACAGGGCATAGCCTCCGAAGCGGCCGCCGTCCGTGACGATGACGCCCTCGGCGCCGCCATTGGGAATCGTGACCTCGGCAGAAATCGTGTACCCCTTGTTCAGGATGTTTGGAGCGCCGCTGTTGGGGACGCCGGTCAAGGTTCCCGTGTAGATAAACATCGAGCGCCCACCCGTAAGATTCGGCCTCGCCGCGTTCCAGCGCGACAGCGACGAGTTGTCGAGCGGCAGCACGTTGTACTTTGCCGCCTCCTCGTAAAACGCAGCCTGTAGCGTGGTGAGCTTGTCTGGCATCGTGGCTGCCAGGTCGTTGGACTCCGTGGGGTCGTCCATGACGTTGTAGAGCTCCCACTTGTACCCGGTGATCACGTCGGGCGCCGGGGCGTTGCTCAGTTCCCATGGGAGCGTCGCCGGCGTCGTGCACGCCACCCATCCATCCTTGTAGATTGCGCGATTGCCGAGCATCTCGAAGTACTGCGTGGTGTGCTGTGTGGGTGCGTTGGCGTTCGCCTTGTCCCATGTGTACACCATGCTCGTACCTTCGATCGGTTTCTGGGCGATGCCGTTGATCGTTTCAGGCGCAGGGATGCCGGTTGCTTCGAGAATGGTCGGGACGATGTCGATGACATGACTGAACTGGCGGCGGATGCCGCCCACGTCGGTGATATGGCCGGGCCAGGACATGCACATGCCCTGGGCCGTTCCGCCAAAGTGTGACGGCACCTGCTTGCACCACTTGAAAGGTGTGTCCATCGCCCACGCCCATCCTGCCGCATAGTGCGGGAACGTCTTTTCGGATCCCCAGAACGGGTACCAGAGGTACTGGTCCTTCACCGGCACGGGAACGCCATTGAACGTGGTGAACTCGTTCGGCGTGCCGTTGATCATCCCTTCGGCGCTCGCGCCATTGTCGCCGCTGATGTAGATGATCAGCGTGTTGTCGAGCTGGCCGATGTCCTCGACGGCCTGGATGACGCGGCCGATCTCGTAGTCGGTGTACGCGGCATACGCGCCGTACACATCCATCTGCTTGATGAAGAGCTTCTTCTCTTCGAGGCCCAGCGAGTCCCACTCGGGAAGTGTGGTCGGCCACTCGGTCAGTTGGGCGTTTTCGGGCATGATGCCGAGCCGCTTCTGATTGGCAAAGATGGTGTCCCGTATCTTGTTCCAGCCATCGTCGAACAGATGCATGTCGCTGATCTTCTTGATCCATTCGGGCGTCGGATGATGCGGCGCGTGCGTGCCTCCCGGGACGTAGTAGATGAAGAACGGTTTGTCGGGCGCGACCTCCTTGAGCCTTCTCATGTGGTCGATCGCGTCGTCGGCCATGGCCGTCGTCAGGTTCCAGCCCGGGTTGCCTTCGAACGGGTAGATGGCCGTCGTGTTGCGGAACAGGTTCGGCTGCCATTGGCTGGCATCGCCGCCGACAAAGCCATAGAAGTAGTCAAATCCCATGCCGGTCGGCCACTGGTCGAACGGCCCGGCCTGCGTCGCCTGGTAGAAGGGCGTGTTGTGGTCCTTGCCGAACCATGAGGTCGCGTATCCGTTCGCCCTCAGGATCGTGCCGATGGTGCCTTTTTCAATCGGGATGATCGAGTCGTAGCCCGGGAACCCCGTCGCGATCTCGCCGACCACGCCGTAACCCACCGAGTGGTGGTTGCGCCCGGTGATCAGCGCTGCACGCGTCGGCGAACAGAGCGAGGTGGAGTGGAAGTTCGTGTAACGCAGTCCGTTCTTTGCGATGCGGTCAAGCGCCGGCGTCGGTATCACGCCTCCGAACGTGCCGGGGGCACCAAAGCCCTCGTCGTCCGTCATGATGAGCAGCACGTTGGGCGCCCCCTTTGGCGGAACGACGGTCGGCGGCCACCACGGCTTCGACTCCGTTGCCTTTTGGGCGATCACGCCGCCGAATGGAGGAGGGGGCGGCGGAATCTGTTTTCCACTGATCGTGGTGGTGGCGTGAGGCGAACCCGGCTCGCCCGTCACCTGCTGCGCAATGCTCGAGAGCGAAATCGACGCAAAGGCGAGTCCTGACGTCACGATGGCAACGACAAACCTGGCTGCGTTCACAGGAAGCCCCTCCCTTTCAATTCGGTCTTCACGGCCGCGAGGTTCACCGGCCGGACCGACGTACGCCGCGTGTGTCGGTCAGCGACCTAGGTATCACAGCCAGCGGGAATTACCTACCAATCGCCCGACACGACGCGCGCGACGAACCGACGCATTGAGGAATTCGGCCGGGATGGATTGCAGGCAGCGAGACCGCGCGGGCTACCGGCTCAGCCATCTTGGCGTGCCCTCTTGCGCAGATGTTGCCCGATGGCTATACTCCGTAGTTCATCTGGGAAGCGCTGACGTGTCTGACGTCGTGTGGTTCGTAAAGGTGGGCTGGCGCCCACTTTTTTGTTGGTCGCAAAAAGTTACGGGATGTCGCAAGTAGAACACGAAAAAATCGGTTCGGTGATCGAGCGCGTTGTCGCATCGGAGGGGCTTGAACTCGTCGGCTGGGAGCTGAAGGGGGAAGGCTCGAAGGCGATGCTGCGCATCACGATCGACAACGACGAAGGCGTAACGCACGAGCACTGCGTCGCCGTGAACAACCAGGTCGGGACGATCCTCGAGGTCGAGGACCTGATCCCGTTTGGCTACACGCTCGAGATCACGTCGCCCGGCCTTGGGAAGGGCCTGGTCGGTCAGCCGGCCTTCGATCGGCATCGTGGCGAGACCGTTCGAATTCGAACGTCGCAGCCGCTCGAGAACAGGACGAGTTTCAAGGGACGGATCGAGAAGGTCACCCCGACAGGCGTCGTCCTCGTCGACCGTCAGGGTCAGGAGCACCAAATCCAGTATTCACAGATGTTTGCAGCAAATACCGTTCACGCCCCCGCACGCGCGGGCCGGCGGCCCGAGACCGGAGGTCAGCAGTGAATCCGAACAGCCCAATCTCGCAGAACATCGAGATTCTTGCTCGCGAGAAGAACATAGACCCGTCGATCATTATCAGTGCGATCGAAGACGCCGTCGTGAACGCGTCGCGAAAGCAGTTCAAGACAGGTGAGGATCTTCAGGCGCGTTACAACCCGGACACGGGTCTGGTGGATCTGTACGCGGTCAAGCGGGTCGTCGAAGACGTGGACAACGAGTGGACTCAGATCTCGCTCGCCGAAGTCGAGGAGATGGGCATCGAGGGCGCGGAAATCGACGACGTCCTCGAGTTTCCCAGGTCCACGGAAGAGCTCGGTCGCATCGCGGCGCAGACCGCCAAGCAGATCATCTTCCAGAAGGTTCGCGAGGCCGAGCGCAACAACATCTACGACGAGTACATCCAGCGCGTCGGCGATCTTGTTCACGGCTATGTGAAGCGCTTTGAGGGTGGCCGCATCATCGTCGACCTCGGAAAGGTCGAGGCAGTGCTGCCGCGAACGCAGCAGTCGCGCGTCGAGAGTTTTGCGCAGGGCGAGCGCATCCGCGTCGTCATCCATGACGTGCACCGCGACACCAAGGGACCGCAGGTCGAAGTCTCGCGCACGAGCCCTGAGCTCCTGAAGCGGCTCTTCGAAATGGAAGTCCCCGAAATCTACGACGGTACGGTCATCATCAAGGCCGCCGTTCGCGAGCCCGGTGACCGGGCCAAGATCGCGGTTGTGTCGCGCGAGCGCGACGTCGACCCCGTCGGCGCCTGCGTCGGCATGAAGGGTTCGCGCGTGCAGGCGATCATCCGCGAGCTGCGCGGCGAGCGCATCGACATCATCGAGTGGAACGAGGATCCGGCGATCTTTGCGGCGAACGCGTTGTCGCCGGCAAAGGTCTCCAAGGTCCAGATTCTCGACTTCACCAACAAGGAGCTCGAGGTCATCGTGCCCGAGGATCAGCTCTCGCTGGCGATCGGCCGCAAGGGCCAGAACGTGCGTCTCGCCGCCAAGTTGATCGGCTGGCACGTCGACATCCGGAGCGAGGAAGAGATGAAGCGCGAGGTCGAGAGCCAGATGGAGGCTCTGCTGTCCGGCGCGAACGTCCCGCTCACGGTGGTCGACACGATCGACCAGGTCATGTCGGACACGCTGCAACATGGCGGAATCACGTCCGTCGAGCAGCTTGCCGAATCGTCGGTCGACGACGTCACGCAAATCATCGACATGAGTCTCGACGACGCCGAGCGGCTCATCGATTCGGCCCGCAGGATCATGGAAGTGAAGCGGTTGCGCGGACTCCAGGCTGCGGCGCACGAGCACGACGCCGAACTCGGCCTGCTCGACGCCGTTGCGGCGGCCGACGACGAAACGATCGAGCCGGGGACCGACACTGCGGAAGCAAGCGTGGAAGCGTCAGCCGACGAGGACGTCGCGATCGACGCGGCGCCTGCCGACGAGGCCGAGGCGCTCGAGGTCGAGGCGGTCGAGGTCGAGCCGCAGACTGATGAAGACGCCGGGTTGACAGCCGAGGCCGCGGACATCGCGGTTGGCTCGGACGAGGAAGCAGCGGAGTCGGTCGACGAGGTCGCCGACGATGCCGCAACCACAGACGACGCCGGCGACGAGGAGCCGTCCAGCAAGGCTGAGGGCGAAGTGTAGCTCCACTCGGTGGAGCAGGGGGAACTGAAGACAGTATGGGCTCAAAGAAAGTTCGAGTCTACGATCTGGCCAAAGAGCTCAAGATCGACAACAAGAAGGCAATCGAGGAGATTCGACGCGAGGGCGTCGATGTCAGCGTGCCTTCGAACAGCGTTCCCGACGACGTCGCCGAGCGTATTCGGAACAAGTACTATCCGAAGAAAGCGGCGGCGCCGGCCGCTCCGCGTCTCGTCAAGGCTGCAAAGCCTCTGACGCCGGCTGAAGGATTCGCGCCGATCGCGGTTGCGCACGCCGAGCATGCGGATGAGGGCGGCGTTGCCGTGGCGACGGCTCCCGCGGCCGAAGAGACCGAGACAAAGCCGGCAGGCGCGCGCGTTCGCGTGCTGAAGGCGTCTCCGCAGCGCAAGCGCGACGCGGAGGAGACATTCGACGAGGCGGCAGTCGCCTTTGAGGACGAAGAGGCGGCGCGCGAGCTCGCAGCCGAGATCGAAGCGGCCGAACGAGCGCTCGAAGCCCAGGAAGGCGCCGAAGTGGACGAAGGCGCCGCTCCGGGGGCCGATTCCTCGGCGACCGTTCGCGTGCGCCGCATCGTCCCGACGGCTCAGCCCGATGCCGAACAGACGGCAACGGCGGCAAGCCTGCTCGGCACGACGGTTCGCGTCCTGACGCGCAAGCCCGGCATGGAATCGATCATGCCGACGGCTCCGACGCTTCCAAAGCCGCTTCCCGTTCCCGGACGGCCTTCGTACGAGCCGACCACGTCGGTCGAGGGCGGTCCGGTCAAGCTCCCGGCGCACACGACGTATGTTCCGCCCCGCGACAAGGCGCGGCCTCGCGGATTGCGAGGCGGCGGACGCGCTGGAAAGAAGGGTTTCCGCGACGCACCGGCCGCGCGCGACCGCGCGACGGCGAACGACGGCAGACCTCCGCAGCTGGCGCGCGCCGGCATCGGCGGTTTGGTCAAGAAGCCGGTCTTTGACGAGCTGAAGGCGATTCGTCTCGTCGAGGGCACCACGCTCAAGGATTTTGCCGAGAAGCTCGACATCAAGCCGAAGGACGTCGTTGCGACGCTGCTTGGCAGGGGCGTCATGGCGACGATCAACCAGACGCTCAACCAGGACGTTGCCAAGGACGTCGCGGCCGAGTTCGGATTCGACGTCACGTTCGTTCCGTACGAGGAGATGGTCGTCAGCGGCGACACGGACCTGATCGACGTTGGCGAAGGCACGGGAGTGCTCGAGTCGCGTGCCCCGGTCGTTACGGTCATGGGCCACGTCGATCACGGAAAGACGAGCCTGCTCGACGCCATCCGTTCGGCGCGCGTCGCCGAGGGCGAGGCGGGCGGTATTACGCAGCACATCAGCGCGTTCAGCGTCGACATTCCGGATCCCGACGAGAAGGAGCTGATGCGGCGCATCGTCTTCATCGACACGCCGGGTCACGAAGCATTCACAATGATGCGTGCGCGCGGCGCCAAGGTCACGGACGTCGTGGTCCTGGTGGTTGCTGCCGACGACGGCGTGATGCCGCAGACAGTGGAAGCGATTGATCACGCAAAGGCCGCGGACGTTCCGATCATCGTGGCGATCAACAAGATCGACAAGGCGGACGCAAACCCCGAGCGCGTCAAGCAGGAGCTCACCGAGCACGGCCTGCTGTGGGACGGCTGGGGCGGCGAGACGGTCATGGTCGAGCTGTCGGCCAAGCAGAAGATCAATCTCGACAGTCTGCTCGAGATGATCGTGCTGACGTCGGACCTCAAGGAGCTGAAGGCGACGGCCGAACGGCTCGCCACGGGCGTCGTGCTCGACGCGTTCCTCGACAAGGGGCGCGGCGCAGTCGCGACTGTGCTCGTGCAGAACGGCACGCTCAAGGTCGGCGATCCGTTCATCGTCGGGCCCGTGTTTGGACGTGTTCGCGCGCTGTTCGACGACCTCGGAAAGCCCGTTGAGATGGTCGGACCGTCGACGCCCGTGCAGGTGCTGGGCGCGAACGGTGTGCCACATGCCGGCGACGTATTCCAGGCGGTCGACGACGTGGCCAAGGCGCAGCACGTCAGCTCGTTCAGGCAGTCGCAGCAGCGCATGGAGCGCATCGCGGCGGACTCGCGTCGCGGTCTCGATTCGCTATTTGCCGATCTGCAGCAGGGCCAGGTCAAGGAGCTTCAGATCATCCTGAAGGCGGACGTGCAGGGCTCGGTTGAAGCGGTAAAGGACACGCTCAACAAGCTGTCCACCGACAAGGTCAAGATCCGCGTCGTCCACTCGGGCGTTGGCGCCGTCAACGAATCCGACGTGATGCTGGCATCAGCGACGAACAAGGACATGAACCGGGCGGCGGTGATCATCGGTTTCAACGTCCGACCCGACGCGCGTGCGGAAGAGGTTGCGCGAAACGAGGGCGTCGATATCCGGCTCCACACGATCATCTACAAGGTCCAGGAAGAGATCCGGGACGCGATGGTCGGCATGCTGGACAAGACCAAGAAGGAAGTGGCGCTCGGCCAGGCCGAGATTCGAAACGTCATCCGTGTGCCAAAGGTCGGCAACGTTGCCGGGTGCATGGTGCTCGATGGCCTGATCAAGCGCGGCTCGGAAGCGCGTCTGCTGCGTGACAACGTCGTCACGTGGACTGGTCGTGTCGAGTCGTTGCGCCGGTTCAAGGACGACGTCGCCGAAGTCAAGCAGGGCTTCGAGTGCGGAATCACGCTCGAACGGTACCAGGACATTCGGGTCGGCGACGTGATCGAGGCGTACCGGACCGAAGAGGTCGCTCAAACCGAACTCTAGGCAGCACAATGCGTGGGGATCGACAGGAGACAAGTCACGGACACAGGTCCGACCGGATTGCCGAGGCGATTCGCGAGGAAGTGAGCCAGATCGTCGGTTACGAGTTGCGAGACGAGCGAATCGGCTTTGCGACCGTGACCGATGTGCGACTGACACCTGACATGTCGATTGCCCGGGTTTATGTGTCGATCCTTGGAACTCCCGAGGAGCAGCGTGCCGCCATCGCGACGCTGAACAAGGCTGCCGGCTTCGTCCGGCGGCTGCTCGCGCCCCGCTTGTCCATACGGCGCGTTCCGACTGTTGTGTTCTCGCTCGACGATCTGCTCGAGCGTGGCAACAGAATCGAAAACCTTCTCAAGGAGGATGAGCAGTGACACGGCCATTCGCCGATTCACTCATCCGCTATGCTTAGTCAAGTTGTCGAACTGATCGAGTCGAAGCAGCGATTCATGATTACCGCGCACGTTCGCCCGGACGGGGACAGCCTCGGCTCGTCGCTCGCGCTCTACTGGATTCTCGTCGGTCTTGGGAAAGACGCGGTCGTCATCATGCGAGACCGCGTCCCTCATTCGTATCAGTCGCTTCCGGGCGCCGAGGACGTCGTGACGATGCCCGAGATCGTCGAGCACTTTGACGGCGCGTTCGTGATCGAGTGCAGCGACATCGACCGGCCCGGGCTCATCGGGCTCGAGCGGCAGAACGTCGTCAACATCGACCATCACTCGACGACGGCGCTTTTCGGCAACATCAACTGGATCGACGCGACCGCGTCGGCGGTTGGCGAGATGATCTACAACCTGTGCAAGGCGCTGGGTGTCACGCCGACAAAGGAGATCGCGACGTGCACGTACACCGCGCTCCTCACGGACACCGGCTCGTTCCAGTTCTCGAACACGACCGAGCGCACGTTCAAGATCGCATCCGAGCTCGTGCGCCGCGGCGTCGAGCCCGCACAGGTCGCACAGGCGCTCTACTATTCGTATCCGTTCAGCAAGATCAAGCTTCTCGGGCTCGCCCTGTCGACGCTCGAGCGTGACGAGACTGGCGCGATCGCGTGGATTCGAGTCGGCCGCGACGCCATGGAACTGGCGAGCGCAAGTGAAGAGGACGCGGACGGCATCGTGAACTACGCGCTGTCGATCGGCGACGTGAAGGCCGTGGCGTTCTTCAAGGAGCTCGACGGCAACTCGTGGCGGATCAGCCTGCGATCAAAGAACAAGATCAACGTCGCTCGCGTTGCCGAGAAGTTTGGCGGCGGCGGGCACAAGAACGCGTCCGGCTGCTCGGTCGAAGGCGACTTCGAGGACGTGAGCGAGCGCGTGATCACGGGACTTCGCGAAGCCGTGCTCTGCGTCCCGGTGTAACGGCGCAGGTTACCGACGGTCCAGATAGTGTCGCCAGGCCATCTTGGCGAGCTTCCACGTCTTGGACCAGTCGACCTTGCCCTCTTCGCCGCGCAGAACGCGCGACAGCAGCTGGCCGCCGATATGGCGGCCTTCTCGCTTGAGCATGAAGCTCTTTGCGTAGGGGCGCGCGACCTGGAAGAAGTTGAAGTTCGGGTCGGCGGCCGAGCCGATCCCTTCGAGCGTGGTCAGCGCGCGCAGGATGAACGTGAAGTGCGCCGGGATCTGGAACGGGTACCGGTACAGGACGTCTGCAACCTCGTCCGTCATCTCGCGGAACGCCAGGTCCCCGATTCGCAGACCCTCGTACTGCGAGATGAGCCGCTCACCGATCTCCTTGAGCGCCTCTTCGTCGTCCGGATCGACTCTCAGGAATCCGAGCGTGATCGCGTCGTTGAGCAGCGAGAACCAGTTCCGCTCGACGATGTGGAAGAACGCGTCGACGAGTTGCGACTGAAGGTCGCGCGAGATCACGCCCGCCATGCCAAAATCGAAGAACGCGATCTTCCCGTCCGACATCACGCGCAGGTTTCCCGGGTGCGGGTCGGCATGGAAGAAGCCGTCTTCGAGCAGCTGCTTGAGGTAGGTCTCGACGAGTCGCTCGGCGATCACCGACGGAGTCAAACCGAGCCGTTTCAGCCCGACGTGATCGTCGACCTTGACGCCCGGTACGTACTCCATCGTGATGACGCGCCGTGTGCTCAGGTCGTGGTGCATCCGTGGGACGAGAATCGACGGCCATTTCGCGAAGTTCGCACGAAACCGTTCCGCGTTTCTCACTTCCTGTTCGTAGTCGATCTCGTCGGAGATCACCGCAGCGAACTCGTCGATGATGTCGTCCCAGTTGAGGTTCTTGACGAGCCCCGACGCGGCGAGTCGCGGTGCGATATGTCTGAGCGTCGCGATGTCGAGCTCGATCAGCGATTCGAGATTCGGCCGCTGTACCTTGACGACGACCTCCGAGCCGTCGTGCAGGCGAGCGCGGTAGACCTGCCCGAGGCTGGCGGACGCAATCGGATATGTGTCGATCGTCCGGTAGAGCTCCGAGACCGGCCTGCCCAGCTCGTTCTCGATGATCGAAAACGCCTGTGTGGTGGGAAACGGCGGCACGCTGTCGAGAAGCTGCCGGAGCTCCTCGGTGTACTCGACCGGCAGAAGATCGACGCGTGTCGACAGCATCTGTCCGATCTTGATGAACGTGGGACCGAGCGCGATCAGTTCGTCGCGAATCTGCGCGCCCTCGGCGCGTCTGAGCGCATCGGGCGCCGCGTCGCCGGCAAACCATGACTTGGAATGCGCCCAGAGTCTCGCCTTGAGCTTGAGCGCAGCCCACGACAGACGAACCAGCCTGAGGCGGCCCCGGTATCCGTAGTCCGTCAGTCGCCGTGCCGCAGGCGCGATCCGTGGCCGGTCCGGAAGGTCGAGTCGGCGCATGCGGATCTGGTTCATCGTTCGCGTCACACCGCAACGTACGCAGCCGGAAGGCACGCAGTTCCGCTGGAAGATTCGCGGCGTGCCGTGAGGTCAGTCCTTCGGAGCCCAGTAGCCCGATCGCGTGACGACAACGGCGCCCGGCTGGCCGGGGAGCATCACGCGCAGCTTGCGCCACGTGCCGTCGTGCTTGTTATTCGTGGGGTAGTAGCCGATCGCGTAACGCGTCCGGAGTTCGGCGGCGATCTCGCGGTACGCCGCGCCGAGGTCTCCGATGCTCGACACCGGGTAGACGCGGCCGCCCGTTCGGTCTGCCAGCGTGTTCGCCTGGCGAGCGGCGAGCTCGTAGAGCGCCCGATTCATCTCGAGCCGCTCGAGCGCCGTGTAGTCGCGAGGATCGCGATCGCGGTCCGGATCGTCGCGCGCATACTCGTCATAGAATCGCTCGATCTGGCTGTGCGAGAAGTTGATGCGGTTCTCGTCAGGGCCCGGGACCGTCAGGAGGCGGTCCGAGAACGCCTTCGTGTCGAAGAGAAGGAAGTAGACCGAATCGCCGGAGCGCTCGACCGCGTCGACGATCTCGTCGAATTTGTAGGCGCTCGTCGAATCGACGCAGTCCGAGAAAACGATGACCGCCTTGCGCCCCGTCGATTCGACCTCGGCGAGCGGGCTCTCGGCGCACGCGAGATACAGTGCGTCGTAGAACGACGTGCCCGTCGTCTCGTCAAATCGTGGCGCGCCCGAGTTGCGACGTGACGACGCAACGTCGTCGATGTGGCGATACAACTCGCGCCGGTCGCTCGTCAGATCGCCATGAAGGTCGATGGCGCGGCTGAAGGAGATGATCCCGATCTGGTCCTTCGGTCCGAGACCGGTGACGAATTCGCGCGCGGCGGCGCGCATCTTGTCGAGCTGGTCGATCGTGGAGCCGCTCGTGTCGAGCACGAGCATCAGCGAGTACGGATCGCCGACCGGTTCGAAGTAATCGATTCGCTGGGGCTTGTCGTCCTCGAAGATGCGAAACGACTCGGGCGAGAGCCCGGGCATGGGTCGCCCGGTCTTGTCGGCCACAGACACGGTCAGCGTCACGAGGTCCGACTGGAGCTTCAGCTGCTGCTCCGCATCGTCCGGATTCACGCGCCGCGGCCGACCCTCGTTGCCTTGCGGCGCAGCCGCCGCAACGAGCGTCAGAAAACCGAGCAGGAACGCGGCGAGTCCAATCCGCATTTCGACATGCTACACGATCGCGCCAGTTCGAAGCGCGATCAGTACGCGGCAAGCACCGGAATCAGTTCGGTCTGGATCGGCTGGCCAGAGACGATCGCGTCGTTCTCGGTCAGGTAGACGTCGACCTCGGAACGCACTCCGAACTTGCCGGGTAGGTAGACTCCAGGCTCGATCGAGAAGCACGTGTTCGGGACAAGACGGCGAATGTCCTTTGTTTCGAGGTTGTCGATGTTCGCGCCATTGCCGTGGACCATCTCGTGGATGTTGTGTCCGGTGCGATGGATAAACCACTCCCCGAACCCCTGCCCGGCGATGTAGTCGCGCGCCGCATTGTCGACCTGCCAGCCAAACACCGGCTCGCCCGCGCGGGCCTTTCCGGTGACGAACTCGATCGCGGCGTCACGGCCTCCGCGGACGACGTCGAACACGCGGTGATACTCGTCGGGCGCTTCCTCGCCGAGAAAACAGGTCCACGTGATGTCAAAGTAGATCGAGTGCGGCTGGTCGAGCTTTGCCCACAGGTCCGTCAGCAGCAGGTCGCCACGCCGCAGCGTCGACGAGCCTTCATCGGGTGGCGCGTAGTGCGGCATCGCGCTGTGCGGCCCAAACGCGACGATGGGCGGATGGTCGGTCACGAGGTTGCTCGCGGCGTACAGCTCCATCATGAAGTTCTGAATGTCCTTCTCGGTGGTCGGCTCGTTCGCGCGCAGCCGGCGCGCGACCTCGGCGTACGTCGTGTCGACGATGGCGCGCATGTGGACGGCCGCGTCCAGGTGCGACTGCAGCTGATCGGGGCGCATGACCGCCTCGAACTGCTGGACGAGGTCTGCCGAGCTGACGACTTCGGTCCCAAATGATCGGACGAGCTCCACCGTGCCTGCGTCGACGCGCGAGATGTAGGGAATCGCGTTCAGCGGCGAGTACTGCATCGCAACCTGGCGCGCACCGGCGAGCGTGTTACGCACGTGCTCGTGAAGCTGCTCCCATGGCAGGTAGACGAGCTTCTTTCCCGGCAGGGAATCGAGCGCCTCGCGCTCGATGGAGTGGACGATGCCGGTCGGTTCGCCGGTCGCGGGAATGAAGTAGAACCACCGGCGCGTTGCATGACCTTCGTGAAGCCCGAGGACGTTGGTGGCGATCGGATCGCTTCCGCGGAAGCTGTAGAAGAGCCATCCGTCGAGTCCGCGATTCGCGAGCTCGGATTGAATCAAGCCGACATCCATTGCCGTTCTCCAGAAATTGGCGATCAGGGTCTAAGCGGAATGGCCGTCGCGGCCCCCGGATTTCTCGTACTCGGACCTGAGCAGATCCATGCAAGCGGCCCGCTTGTCGTAGAGCCGCTTCAGCGGGCGAGGCGCGTGCGTCGCCATCGCGTATGCCGTCAGAATCGGCAGCGCAACGGTCGAGTCGACGTAGCACACGACTGCGTCGGGCAGTTTCTCGGGATCGACCTTTCCCCAGCTGACCGCTTCGCCAGGCGTTGCGCCCGACAATCCGCCGGTGTCGGGGCGCGCATCGGTCACCTGCAGAAACAGGTCGTGGCCCTTCTCCTCGATCCCGAGGACCTCCTGAATCTGAGGCTCGGTCTGAAGCATGAAGTTCTTTGGGCTTCCGCCGCCGAGAATCCAGACCGCCGACCGGCCGCGGGACCGCTTGGCGTCGAGCACGATCGCGGCCGTCTCGTTGACATCGGCGGTGACGTCAAGCCGTAACTTGCTGCCATCCAATGCCTTGGCGGCGACGTTCATCCCGATCGAGCTGTCGCCCGGGCTCGACGTGTAGACGGGAACGCCCGCTTCATACGCTGCAGCAAGGACCGATTTCCGGCCGATCCCGAGCACGCGCTCGCGCTCCGCCACGTACTTTCCACAGAGGTAGTGAAACTCGGCAGTCGACATCTCGTGCTGGAACTCTTCCCCGGAGATGATCTCGCGGAAGAACGCGTCGGTCGAAAGCAGCACGTCGTATTCGAAAAAGATGTCGTAGATTCGGACGACGCCCTCATCTCGAAGCACGGTATCCGACACGTGCGGATTGCCGCGGTGCATTGCGAGGCCGATACCGAAGTGCGTGTCGTGGTAGAGGTTCGCCCCCGTCGACACGATCCAGTCGACAAAGCCCGCTTCGATCAACGGTATCAGCGCAGAAATGCCGAGCCCGGCGGGTGTCAGCGCCCCGGTCAGGCTCATGCCGATCGTGACGTCGTCGTCGAGCATCTTGCGGCTGAGGAGCATGCACGCCTCCCGCAGCCGGGCGCCGTTGTATGCCTGGAAAGACGATTCGACGAGCTCGACGATCGATGTCCCGGAATGAATCGGACGCGGCTCGATTCGGGGGCCGTGAAGGAATCTGGATTTCATCGGAGTTCGGAGCCTCGAGGCGTCAGGCCGACCGCGCCTCGGCATTGAGCTTGAGAATCTCGAGGACGACGTCGGCGGACAGGTACATGTCCTGCACGTTGAGCCACTCCTTGACCGTGTGAATCGCCTGCATCCCGGTGCCGAGATTCGCCACTTCCAACCCTCTGCGATTAAAGACGTTGGCGTCGCAGCCGCCACCGGTCGCCAGGGTCTTCACCACCTGGTTCAGGTTGTTCGCGGCGCGGATGACGAGCTGCACGATCGTCGACTCGTCCGGCACGTTCATCGCGTGGTACTCGCGAGTAACGTGCTCTTCGACGCTCGCGCGAATCGTCTCGCCATCCACGACGACCACGTGCCGCGCGGCGGCGTCCCTCAGCGTCTGGCACATGTGCGCGGTTTGCGCGTCGAGTTTGGCGTCGTCCAGGCTCCTCGCCTCGCCTTGAAGGACGACGCGGTTCGGAATGATGTTCGTCGCCATGCCGCCCTGGATAACGCCAATGTTTGCCGTAGTTTCGCTGTCGATTCGGCCGAGTTTCATCGCAGCGATCGCCTCCGCGGCGATCTTGATCGCTGAGATTCCATTCTCGGGACAGACGCCGGCGTGAGCCTCGAGGCCGTTGATGACGAACTCCATATGGTCGGCGGACGGCGCGCGGGTGAACAGGTATCCGATGTCGTCGCTGTCGAGGACGAGACCGTACTTTGAACGGATTCGAGACATGTCGAGGTGTTTTGCGCCGAGCAGTCCCACCTCTTCGCAGATAGTGAAGACCGCGTCGATGTCCGAATGCGGGATGTTCTTTTCGCGCAGCGTTCGAATGACCTCGACGATGATCGCCACGCCCGACTTGTCGTCGCCGCCGAGGACGGTCGTGCCGTCGGTGCGGATGATGTCGCCGTCGATGACGGGCTTGACTCCCTTGCCGGGCACGACGGTATCCATGTGCGCGGCAAGAAAGATCGGAGGCGCCCCCTCGACCGTGCCCTTGACGCGGGCGATGACGTTTCCAGTGTTTCCGCCGACCTTCGTGCCGGCGTCGTCAACCTCGACCTCGATGCCGAGCGCTTCGAGATCGGCCCTGACGCGCGCCGCGACGTCGGCCTCTTCGCGCGAGTGGCTGTCGATCTGGACGAGATCGAGAAGGTAGTTCCTGAGTCGGTCGCGATTGATGTCGCTCATCTGAATAAGTTCACCGAATCCTGATATTTATTGGGAAGAAACGCTCTCGGGCAGCGTCCGCAAAATGTATCGGGAGGGTCGTGGGGTGTCAATAGCGAGGGTGGGCGGCCCAAGGTTGGAGGCATATGTAAAGTGTTCGCCGACTCCGGCCGATACCATGGTCAAATGTCCCCATGTTCAGTTCGAGACGTCGTTGTACGGCGACAGCGTTGCGGCTACAATCCGCGCGCAAAGGCGCGACAAGGCTCGCGTCTCTCTACAGGCAATTCAATCCCAGGTGATCACCTCGTGCTCGTCGCGGACCCAAGTCCTGCAAACGCAGGATGTTGGGCGCATTTGAGCGCGATGTCGAGGAAAGTCAAATGAATCGTTCTTCGCGCGCATCGCTTCGATGGCCGACCCTTTTTATTGTTCTGACGCTTGGTCTGGCGGCCTGTTCGGGCGATCAGACGATTACCGCTGAGAAGCGGACCCCGATCCCAATCCCTGGAAGCGCGCTGACCGTGCAGGGAACTCCGGGAACGTTTGGCGGAACGCTTGCCGTTGCGCTTCCTGAAGAGATAACGACGTTCAATCCGTACTACCAGGCCGACTACTCCACGCGCGAAGTCCTCCATCAGCTCTATGCGCCGCTCATCGGCTTCAACCCGATCACCGGCAAGACCTTGCCTCAGGAAGGGCTCGCCGAGTCGTGGGAGGCCGTCGGCAAGGTCGTCACGATCAAGATGCGCCAGGGACTGTCCTTTTCGGACGGTACGCCGATTCGCGCAGACGACGTCATCTTCTCGCTGAGCGTCGCGCTCGATCCCGAGGTCAAGGCGCCTGTCGCGGACATGCTTGCCGTGTCGAGCAGGCTGCCCGACGTCACGAAGGTGGACGACCGCACGATCCAGCTCGAGTTTCCCGAGCCCTATCCGGCCATTGGGTACGTCCTTTCCAGGGTTCCCGTCATCTGCGCCGGACCGGATCCGGAGAAGACGATCAACAAGGGCCGGTTCGAAGAGGTGCTCGCGCTCACCACGGCTCCGGAGTCGATTGCGTGTTCGGGTCCGTTCTGCATTGGTTCGTACGAGAAGGGCAAGAAGATCCGGCTCAACTACAACCCGAACTACTGGAAGGTCGATTCGCAGAGCTTGCGGCTTCCGTACCTCGACCACATCGAATACACGTTCGGCATGTCGAACGACGACATCGTGAAGGGTCTGCAGGCCGGAACGGTGAGCCTGTCGTGCCGGCTCGACCCGAAGACCTTCACGACGCTCGGCGAATCGGGCGCCAAGTACCAGACAAAGGACCTCGGCGTCGGCTATGGCACGTGGCAGTTATTCGGCAACCTGAACGCGTCGCTTGCCGCGGACAAGGTGAAGGTGTCGTGGACGCTCGATCCGCATTTCCGCGAGTTCATGTCGCGCAACGTCAACCGCGAAGCCATCGCCACGAACGTGTTCGGCGGCAAGGCGAAGCCGGTCTACGGGCTCGTCACTCCGGCGAACGAGGCGTGGTACAACCCCAATATCAAGAAGTATCCTTTCGATCCGACGGCGGCGATGAGTGCCGCCAGCAGCGGTTTCAAGATCGTCGAGCGTGAAGGCAAGCCGCAGCTGGTCGACGTCGTCGACCGGACCGTGAAGCTGACGCTGTACTACCCGAAGGGGGAGATCGCGGAGGGCATCCAGAAGCAGCTCGTCGAGGACTTTGCCAAGGCCGGCGTGCCGCTCAAGGCGACGGCTGTCGATCCCGGCAAGCTCCTGACGCAGTACATCGTCCCTGGTAAATTCGAACTGGTGCTGTGGCGGATGGACGGCTTCGGCCCCGATCCGATCTCGTACATGCCGGCAATGATGCAGAACGGGACCGAGCACTACTACCTGAGGACGCCGAGCGGCAGTTCGAGCCCGCTCGAGTTCGAGACGCTCGTTGGCCGGCTCATGCGCTCGCAACAGGACAAGAAGCTCGACGCGGACCGGCAGAAGGACTTCAACGAAGCGCAGAAACTGTGGGCCGAGGGGAATACGGTGTCGTACATCGTCGCGGACGATATCCTGATCGCGTACGACAAGCGGCTCGGGAATTTCCAGCCCGTCCCGGTTATACCGTACGCAACGTGGAATTCGGAGCTCCTGTTCTTCAAGCAGTAGTCTGCGCGACGTCCGCGCTCGTCTGCTACTCTCTCGGACGGGGCGCGAGATGAGTGGCACCAAGCAGCCGAGGTCCGTGCAGGTCATTGTCTCCCGCGAGCTTTCGGGCTCGCGGGAGTACCTGCTTCTGCTGCGTCGACGGCGCGGCGTCGCGGACTTCTGGCAGCCGGTCAGCGGATCGCTCGAGGGGGACGAATCGTTCGCGGCCGCGGCGCTGCGCGAGCTCGGCGAAGAGACGGGGCTGTCGCCGTGCGCTCCGCTGGTCGACATCGGCCTCGTGAACCGATTTCGCATTGCGGAGGCGTGGCGCGACCTGTATGCCGCGGACGTCACGCACAACGTGCAGGTCGCCTTTGCCGCGAGCGTCGGCGACGGCGCCGTGACGCTCGACAGGAGTGAACACGTCGACTACCGGTGGTCGCCACACGCCGAGGCGCGAGAGCTCGTGTTGTACGAGCCGAATCGCCGAGCCATCGACCTCGTCGAATCGGGATACGTCGACGGCCGGCGCCGGGTGTTCGATCTGCAGACCGCGACTGGGACGATCGCGCTCGGCCGTCGAACGTTGATCATGGGGGTACTGAACGTCACGCCGGATTCGTTCTCGGACGGCGGATTGTTCGCGAGTCCGTCAGACGCGATCGACTGCGCGCTCCGGATGGAGGCGGACGGAGCAGACATCATCGACGTGGGTGGCGAGTCGTCGCGGCCGGGGGCTTATGCCGTGCCCCCCGACGTGGAGCGCGATCGCGTGATTCCAGTCGTCCGCGAGCTGTCGCGGCGCCTGCGAATTCCGATCTCGATCGACACGGTGCGTGCCTCAACCGCAGCGGCCGCCCTCGATGCGGGAGCGTCCATCGTCAACGACATCAGCGGGTTGACGGCGGATGCGGACATGGCGTCGACGGTTGCGCGCGCTCGCGCGGCGATCGTGCTCATGCACATGCGCGGCGATCCGGCCACGATGCAGAAACTGCCGCCAAGCCCGGACATCATTGCCGACGTCGAGAAGCGCCTGCTCGAGGCAATGGACGTCGCGACCGACGCGGGAATCGCTCTCGAGTCCATCCTGCTGGACCCGGGCATCGGGTTTGGAAAGACTGCGGATCAGAACGTCGAGTTGATAGCGCACCTGTCGCGCGTGGCGTCGCTCGACCGGCCGGTGCTCGTCGGGACGTCGCGAAAGGCGTTCCTTGGGCACCTCACGGGCCGCGGTGTCGAGGAGCGGCTCGCGGCGACGACGGCGAGCGTCGCCGCCTCGGTGATGCGCGGAGCGCACGTCGTCCGAGTTCACGACGTCGCCGCCGCAGTCGATGCCGCGCGCGTCGCGGACGCCGTCGTTGCCCGGTCAAACCTTTGACAGCCCGCGCGCCCGCAACCTAATATTGCACGCTGGTTTAGAACGTGGAGGGAGCACATGAGCACGACGAAGAAGCCGTCGAACGCGTTCCGGGATGCCGACGAGCGATGGGAGCAGGAGACGTTGAAGCCGACGCTCTCCAGGATGCCCGAGCGCGCCGAGACGTTCACGACAACGTCGCTCTATCCCATTGAGAGGCTCTACACGCCGCTCGACGTCGAGGCGATCGATCCTGTGGCCGACATCGGGTTCCCCGGCGAGTTTCCGTACACCCGGGGAATTCACGCTACCGGTCATCGCGGCAAGCTCTGGACGATGAGGCAGTTTGCCGGTTTCGGATCGGCGCGCGACACGAACGAACGCTTCAAGTACCTGCTCGAGCACGGCCAGACCGGCCTTTCGACGGCATTCGATCTTCCGACGCTGATGGGGCTCGACGCCGACAGCCCGCTGTCGGAAGGCGAGGTGGGGAAGTGCGGTGTCGCGGTGTCGTCGCTCGCGGACATGGAGGCGTTGTTCGACGGAATCCCGCTCGAGAAGGTCACGACGTCGATGACCATCAATGCGCCCGCGTCGATGATCCTTGCGATGTACCTCGTCGTTGCCGAGAAGCAGGGCGCCGACTGGAAGCGCATTTCGGGCACGCTGCAGAACGACATCCTGAAGGAGTTCATCGCGCAGAAGGAGTGGATCTATCCGCCTCGCCCGTCGATGCAGCTCGTCATCGACACGTTCAAGTTCTGCACAGACGAGGTCCCGCGGTGGAACTTCATATCGGTCTCGGGCTACCACATTCGCGAAGCCGGATCGACGGCGATCCAGGAGCTCGCGTTCACGCTGCGCGACGGAATCGAGTACGTGCAGTGGGCGATCGACGCAGGAATGGACGTCGATGCGTTTGCCGGCCGGATCTCGTTCTTCTTCAACGCGCACAATGACTTCTTTGAGGAGATCGCTAAGTACCGTGCGGCACGCCGGATCTGGGCACACGTCATGCGAGATCGTTTTGGCGCCAAGGACCCGCGGTCGTGGCAGTTGCGGTTCCACACGCAGACGGCGGGCGTCACGCTCACCGCGCAACAGCCGTACAACAATGTCGCGCGCGTCGCCATCCAGGCGCTTGCCGGTGTGCTTGGCGGGACGCAGTCGCTCCACACGAATTCGCTCGATGAAACGCTCGCGCTGCCAAGCGAGCACGCCGCAACGATCGCGCTCAGGACCCAGCAGATCATCGCGCACGAGACCGGGGTGACGAACACCGTCGATCCGCTTGCCGGGTCGTACTTCATCGAGAAGCTGACCTCCGACATGGAGGCCGCCGCGATGGACTACATCCACAAGATCGACGCGATGGGCGGCATGGTGGAAGCGATCGACCGCGGATTCCCGCAGAAGGAGATCCAGGACTCGGCGTACGAATTCCAGCGTGCGGTCGAGCGGGGCGAGAAGGTCATCGTCGGCGTGAACGCGTTCAACGTGGACACGTCGGGCGTCGAAGTGCCGATGCTCGTCATCGACGACAGCACGGGAGAGTCGCAGCGACGCAACCTGGCCCAGATTCGGGCGACACGGAACGCGGATCGGGTGACGACCACGCTCGAGAACCTGGCGAACGGCGCCGCCGAAGGCCGCAATACGATGCCGCTGCTCGTCGACTGCGTGCGCGAGTACGTCACGCTCGGCGAGATGTGCGATACGTTGCGCGAGGTGTACGGCGAATACCAGGAACCCGTCTTCTGAAAGTTCGGACACGCGCACGGCGCCAGCGCCCGCCGCAGACTGGCCGCAATCGGCGCCAGGGCGACCAAGTGAACTATGGAACGCAAAATTCGCATTCTTATCGCAAAGCCGGGGCTTGACGGTCACGACCGCGGCGCCAAGGTGATCGCGCGCGCGCTGCGCGACGCGGGCATGGAGGTCATCTACACCGGTCTTCGGCAGACGCCCGAACAGATCGTGGCAGCCGCCGTTCAGGAGGACGTCGACTGCATCGGCCTGTCGATTCTCTCGGGCGCGCACATGACGCTGTTTCCGCGCGTTCTCGAACTGATGCGCGAGCAGGGGCTCGACGACGTGATGCTCTTTGGCGGCGGCATCATTCCCGACGAGGACATTCCAAAGCTCAAGGAGCTCGGCGTGGCGGAAGTCTTCACGCCGGGCGCGTCGACGCAGGATGTCCTCGCGTACATCCGCTCGAATGTCCGAGCAGGCGCCTGAGCACATCGTCGTCGAACGCCGGCATCCTGGCGTCGCGCTGATCACGATCGACAGGGCGCAGCACTTCAACACGCTGAGCGAGGAGACACTCGCCGAGCTCGCGGACTCGTTCGCGGCGCTTGCGTCCGACCGCGACGTCTGCGCCGTCGTGCTCCGCGGCGAGGGCGACGAGACCTTTGCCGCCGGCGCGAACATCCGCGAGGTGAGCCAGCTGACGCCGCGGACCGCGATCGAATTCTCGGCGCTCGGCCAGCGCGCGCTCGATCTCGTCGAACGCGCGCCGCAACTCGTCATCGCCGCCGTGACGGGCTACTGCATGGGAGGTGGGCTCGATCTCGCGCTCGCATGCGATGTCCGAATTGCATCGCCCTCGTCGGTGTTTGCACATCCCGGGTCGCGTCTCGGCATCATCACCGGCTTTGGCGGAACGAGCCGGCTCGTGCGAACGGTCGGAAAGGCCGTGGCACTTGAGCTGTTTCTGACTGCCCGCAGAGTCGACGCGGCCGAGGCGCTCGCCGCCGGACTCGTGGACGCTGTGGTCGATTCGCCTGTGGATGCGGCGCTCGAACGCGCATCGGCGGTTGCGGCCCTCGACGTCGACGCGCCGAGACGAATCAAGCAGCTCGCGATCGACGCGTGGCGCCGCGGCTGACGAGGCCCGACTTCTTGACGCCGCGCGCGGCGATACGATACTCATACGGGCGCCAACCAACCTGCGAGGAGAATCCCATGGAAGAACGCGACAAGGGGCGGCTGCTCTCGAACCTCACGAGCCTTCCGAATGAACTGCACGACCTGATCGAAGGCTTGTCGGACGACGAACTGCGCTGGCGGCCCATCCCGAACAAGTGGTCGATCTGCGAAATCCTCGCGCACCTCCGCGACGTCGAACGCGAGGTCTTCCAGGTGCGGCTGCGACGCGTTCTGTCCGAGGAGAACCCGACGTACGAGCTCTGGGATCAGGAGGCGGTGGCAGCGCACCGTGATTATCTGAGTCAGAGCGGCCGCCTCGCGCTCGAGGAGTTCCGGGCGGCGCGCGACGAAACGGTACGTGACCTCAGTTCGGTTCCGGTCGACATGTGGCAGCGCACCGGAAACCACCCGGAGCGCGGAACCGAGACCGCCGAGGGGCTCGTGACGCGGCAGATCCGCAATCACGACGTCACGCACATGGTGCAGATCAAGGACATTCTGCGGATCAAGATGCCCTGGTAACGCCCTGCGCATCGGCGTTCCAGAGGTCTGTCGCCAGTCAGCATGCAGGGCGGCCGTCTCGACTCGGACACCGTCCGACGGTAGCGCTCGCTGCGTCCCCGCAAAAATGACGAGATTTGACACCCTGCGAGAGCCATCGGTAGTATGCTTGTAAGTCGCGCGTTTTCGGCCACCTAGGCTGCGTGACGCCAAGGAGTCGCCGGGATGAAGAATGTGTGTCTCGCCCTCGTTTGCGGATTGCTGTTTCCCGCGATCGGACTCGCGCAATCGTCACCTCAGCCCGATGGAGCGTCGTCAAAGTACTTCCCGATCGAGGAGGTCCACGCGGGACTCCGCGGGTACGGCCTGACGGTCTTCCAGGGAAACACGATCGAGCGCTTTGAGGTCGAGATTCTTGGCGTCATCGATGGACAGCCAAATCCCAAACAGAAGATCATCATCGGACGCCTTTCGGGCGGCAAGGTCGACAAGACGCGCGTGTTTGCCGGAATGAGCGGCAGCCCGGTCTACATCGACGGACGGATGGTCGGGGCCGTGGCGTACTCGTTTGCGTTCGCGACCGACGCGATCGCCGGCATCACGCCGATCGGCCAGATGATCGGGCAGTTGAAGGATTCGCCCGTGACCACGACGCGCGTGACATCCGGCGAGTTCTCGTTCAAGGACCTCGTCGCGGCCCAGCAGTCCGCGGCGACCGGCGTCCCGCAGTTCCTTGGCCACTTTGCGACTCCACGGTCGGTTCCCGGGACGACGATGGCGGCCGCTGCGCCGCAGCTTGCGTCGTATGCCGGTCAGACCCTTCGGCCGATCGCAACTCCCCTGGCGTTTGGTGGAGTGCCGCAGTCGGTCATCGACATGTTTGCTCCCGAGTTCGAGCGTCTCGGAATTCTCCCGGTCGCTGGCTCGGGCTCCGGCGCGCCGATCGAACCGCTCAAGCCGGCCTCGGTCGACACGCTCTTGCCGGGCAGCTCGGTCCTCGTGTCGTTGATCCGCGGCGATTTCAACGCCGGCGCCGCTGGAACGGTGACGGAGCGAAGCGGCGACCACATCTACGCGTTCGGTCATCCGTTTCTGAGCCTCGGCGCGACGGCGATGCCGATGTCGGAATCGTCGGTGATCGTGGTCGTGCCGAATCTGAATAACTCGTTCAAGTTTGCAACGGCCACGTCGACGGTGGGCGCGATTCAGCAGGATCGCTCGTCGGGTATCGGCGGACAGCTCGGCCAGGTCTCGCGCATGGTTCCGGTCCGCGTGAATTTCAAGAACAGTCACGGCGAGACGAACACCTACCAGTACGAGGTGATCAACGACCCCAGCCTGACGCCGCTCTTCCTCAGTATCACGCTGGTCTCGACTATCATGGGCGCCGAACGCCAGATCGGCGACCAGACGATCGACGTCAAGGGCGCCGTCCAGCTGGCGGGCCAGCCGGCTGTGACGATCGAGAACCGGTTCTCGGGAACGTCGAACGCGGCGGTGGCAGCGGCCATGTCGGTCGCGCAGCCGTTGCAGCTCATCATGAGCAGCGGGTTCCGGGACGTCAGCGTCGAGGGGATCGATCTCGACATCTCGGCGACCGAGGATCGAAACATGGGCGCGCTGACGCGCGTGTGGGTGGATCGGACGCGCGTTGCGCGCGGCGACACCGTCGAGGTCCAGGCATTCGCCCGCACCGAAGAGGGCGAAGAGTACGTCGAGAAGATCCCGGTGAAGATTCCCGTGGACGCCCCGATCGGTCGGTTGTCGATCGTCGTCGGCGACGGCGCGACGATGGTCGCGTCGGACGAAACGCTCGCGGGCTTTGCGCCCGAGAACCTGCGGCAGCTCGTGCTCGCGATCAACAAGCTGAAGAAGAACGACCGCCTGTATGTGAAGGTCGTTCGTGCGACCGGTGGAGCCGTTGTGCAGAACCAGGCGCTGACGGCGCTGCCTCCGTCGGTGCTTTCGAGTCTGGGCTCGCCACGCGCCACGGACGCGGTCACACCGTTGCAGACGACGACGCTGTTCGAGCGTGAACTCCCGCCCGCCCGGTTCATCATCACGGGCCAGCAGGTCATCGGGTTGAACGTCGTCCGGTGAGCTCTCGCGCACCTCTCCGCGGTCGACGTGTCCGAGGGCGCAGCGCGCCTCCGGACGGATGGTCGTTCCCGCCATTCTCTCCACACAGGACACTATGAGAACTTGGAAATCCCGTCGCTGGATCGCATGCGCGATCCTTGCGGTCACCGTGTGCGCGACGACCGCGCTGGCGAGTACGCCCGTGTACTTTGAGCTCGACGCACGCTCCGATATCGAGAAGGGGAGCGCCGTCGGCGTCTCGATCGCCGACAACGGGACCCTCTCGCTCGCGCCGTCATTCGACGCCGTGTTCGACACCAAGCAGACGTATGTCTGGTCGAGCGCCGCCGATGCGGCGGGCAACGTGTATCTCGGCACCGGTCACGACGGGAAGATCTTCGTCGTTGGCGCGGGCGGCTCGGGACGCCAGCTCGCGGACACCGACGAGCTCGACGTCACGGCGCTGGCAGTCGATGCTGCGTCGGGGACGCTCTACGCGGCGACGTCGCCGGACGGCAAGATCTACAAGGTCGCTGCCGACGGTTCCACCTCCGTGTACTTTGATCCCGAAGACAAGTACATCTGGTCGCTCGCGGTGCGTGACGGCGTCGTGTATGCCGGCACCGGTGAAAAGGGGATCATCTACCGTGTCACGGCTGCCGGAAAAGGAGAGGCGTGGGTGGACACGGACGAGGTGCACGTCGTCTCGCTCGCCGTCGCTCCGAACGGAGATCTGATCGCCGGCACCGACCCGAACTCGCTGATACTGCGGGTCGGAGCCGATGGCCATCCGTTCACAGTGCTCGACACCCCGTTGCAGGAGACGCACGCGGTTCGCGTCGGACCGGACGGCTCGATCTATGCGCTCGCGATCGGGGCGTCCGCGGCGACGACGAACACGGAAGGCGGAAGCGTCTCGGTCGCCGAGAGCAACACGACGTCGGCGACAAAGGTCGACTACGGCAGTATCGGCACCGGCTCGGTCCCGGGGCGCCGCGACGTCGACGACGCAAAGAGCGCCCTGTTCAAGATCATGCCGGACGGCTCGAGCGACGTCGTGTGGAGCTCGAAGTCGGTCGTCGGGTACTCGCTGCTCCTCGATGGATCGCGTGTCCTCGTCGGCACCGGCGACCGGGGACGCGTGATCGCCGTGGATCCGGCGACGCTCGCCGCCACCGTGCTTCTTCAGTCGACGGAGGACCAAACGTCCACCCTCCTCTCGGTCAAGAGCGGGTTGTTCGCGACGTCGAACAACCTTGGAAAGCTGTTCAAGATCGGACCGTCGAGCGTCGCCAAGGGCACCTACGACGCGCCCGTGCACGACGCCAAGTCGGTCTCGACGTGGGGACGGCTTGTGCTTCGATCGAAGGGAACGGTGTCGGTCGAATCCCGCTCAGGCAACACCGAGACGCCGGATTCGACGTGGAGCGCGTGGGCGCCCGTCGCGCTCACGGCGAGCTCTGGTCCGATCACCAGCCCGTCGTCGCGCTACCTGCAGTGGCGCGTTGCGCTCACGGGTGCGGGCACGGAAGTCAGTTCGGTAGCCATCAGCTACCTCCCCAGAAACGCCGGACCGGACGTCACGCAGCTCGTGGTCCTTCCTGCCGGCATCGGTCTGCAGGACTTGCCGCAGCAGGCAGCGGATCCTGGCGTGACCAGCTCGGGATTCGATCCGTCGATATTCGGGATCGCCACGAACCTTCCGCCGCGCCGAGTCTTCCAGACCGGCGCTCGCTCCCTGATCTGGCAGGCAAAGGATCCCGAGGGCGATCGCGTGACGTACGGCTTGTACTTCAAGTCCCTGACGGATTCGAGCTGGCACCCGCTCGCAACGGGCCTCACGAACAGCTACTACACAATCGACAGCGACGCACTGCCGGACGGCGTGTATCTGTTCAAGGTCGTTGCGGACGATCTGCCGAGCAATCCATCGGGATTGAACCGCACGGGCGAGCGCGTGACCGAGCCGGTCGAGATCGACAATACGCCGCCGGCTGTTTCGAGCGGTACGCCGACTGTCGCCGACGGGTCGGTCGCCGTTCAGTTCGACGTCGTCGATGCGACGAGCCGAGTGATACGGGCTGACTACAGTGTCGACGGCGGGCCGTGGGTGTCGGTGTACCCCGAAGACGGCATTCCCGATTCGGGCCGCGAGACGTTCAGAGTGCGCGCGGCGGGACTCGCAAAGGGAGAGCACGTCATCTCGTTTCGCGCGACGGATTCGAACGTCAACGTCGGAACGGCAAAGGTGACCGCAACCGTGCGGTAGCCTGGATCCGTCAGCTGAAGTGTTCCCAGCCTCCGGCCGGCAGCGGGGTACGGCTGCCGTTGAGCTCGAGGAGAACCTCGCTCGCAGGGCCCTCGAAACGGCCGATACACGTGATTGGCAGTTTCAGCTGGTGCGACACGAGCGCGAGCCGCTCCGCCGCGCTCGTGTCGGCCGCAAACAGCAACTCGTACTGCTCGCCGCCGTGCAACGCCAGCTCAAAGTCGTACGACGTCGGGATTGCCTCGCCGTTGATGATGACGCCTACGCCGCTCGCTTCGCATATCCTGCGAATATCGGACGACAAACCGTCGCTGATGTCGATCGCCGCCGTCGCGTACCCCGTCATGACGAGCGCACGCCCGAGCTCGATCCGAGGAGTCGGAGCCAGGTGGGATCGAATCGCGTCGAGGTCCATCCCCGTCGTCGCCGTTTCGAGCGTGACGCCCGAGCGGAGCTGCTCGAGCCCAAACGCCGACGATCCAAGCGCCCCGCTCACAAAGAGCGCCTGTCCCGCGCGTGCCCGGCTGCGCAGCAGGGCCCGGTCCGTTTCCACCTCGCCAGTGACGACCGAATCGATGCACAGCGGTCCCGGCGAGCTCGAAAGATCACCGCCCGCGATCGTGACGCCATAACGGTCCGCCACGGCGGCGGCGCCCGAATAGAACGCCTCGAGAAACGCATCGTCGCACGTGTCGGGCACGGCAAGGCTGAGAAACGCGGCACGCGGAGCCGCGCCCATCGCGGCCATGTCGCTCAACGAGATTGCCAGGCTCTTGCGTCCAAGGAGATCCGCCGTCGTCCATTC
>JBGAKX010000228.1:0-4151 GCA_044224215.1 Blastocatellia bacterium | reverse complement strand
TCGCCTCAAACCCCTCTTGTTGCATAGAGTTATTGCAGCCCGCTATAGTACCAGATTCCCGACGGGCGTCAGAAGTGTGCAGGGTGGAAGGGGTATGGAGCTGATCGCGGTTGCAATGAGCGGCGGCGTGGACAGTTCGGCGGCGGCGGCGCTGCTCTCCGAGCAGGGGCACGAGTGTGTCGGACTGTCGATGCAGCTATGGGATCATCGGCGGCGTGTCGGTGCCGACGGGCAGCCGCTCGAGTCGCGGTGCTGTTCGCTCGACGACCTGTACGATGCGCGAGCGGTTGCGGAACACCTCGGGTTTCCGTTCTACGTCGTGAATCTCGAGGAGGCGTTCGAGCGCTCGGTGGTCGCGCCGTTCGTCGAGTCGTATCTCGCAGGCGAGACGCCGATTCCGTGCGTGTCGTGCAATACGTAGCTCAAGTTTGCGCAGCTCGTGACGCTGGCTCGGCAGGTCGGCGCGCATCGCGTCGCGACGGGCCATTACGCGCGGATTCGTTTCGATGAGGAGCGCGGGCGATGGATTCTGTCCAAGGCGCGGCACCTGGAGAAGGACCAGACCTACTTTCTGTTCGAGATGACGCAGAAGCAGTTGTCGGTCGCGATGTTTCCGCTCGGCGAGATGACGAAGGACGAGGTGCGCGCGCGTGCGCGGGCTGCCGGGTTGCCGACGTCGGACAAGCCCGAGAGCCAGGAGATCTGCTTCATCCCCGACAATGACTATGTACGCTTCATCGAGGACTACCTCGGCGAGGCAGGCACGCGCGACGTTCGCCTCCCCGAGGGCGGCGAGATCGTCGGCGTCGACGGTGGCGTGATCGGCGCGCACGACGGCACGCACCGGTTTACGGTGGGGCAGCGTCGCGGGCTGGGGATCTCGGCGCCGGAGCCGATGTACGTCGTGCAGATTCAGCCGCGGGGCCGCCGCGTCATTGCGGGGACTGCCTCGGATCTTCTTTCGAATGAGCTGGTTGCGCGTGACTGCAACTGGATCGCCATCGCAGAACCTTCGGGGTCCGTGGAGTGTGCGGCGCGAATCCGATACCGCGCCGCGGACGCACCCGCGACGGTTGCGCCGATTGGCGACGGATTGTTCCGCGTGACATTCCGCGAGCCCCAGCGGGCGATCACGCCAGGACAGGCTGTGGTGTTCTATGACGGCGACGACGTCGTCGGCGGTGGGTGGATAAGCAGCCGCAGATGAACACAAATCAACGCAGATCAGAATCTGCGTTGACTTGCTTGGAGTCAGCCTGTCCCCATCGCGTTCTGGATTCCTCGTGTGCACGTGACACCCCGCGGTCGGTCAGATCGGGATGCCTCGGACTCACGACGAATGTACATTTCGTGCCGTACCTGCCGGCGTTCCCGTTCACCGGGAGCGCGTAGCCTCGCGGCGACGTATCGCATGAATGGCCCACGGTCCTGGGTCGAGCGTCAGCCCGTTCATCCGGCCGCCCGACTCGTCGAACCGGATCACATCGCGCGCAGGCGACTCGACGATGAAGAGGCCGCCCTCTGCCGCGGTCAGCCGGTACGTTCGGCCCTTGTCGAAGTAGATCCGTCCGTTGCCCGTGCACACAACCGTTCTTCATTTCCGGGAAGTCGAAGCGCAGGCTCGGGCCGTCCTTCGACGTTTGAGGCATCGGTTCGAATGCGTCCTGGCCCGATGCACCTCCGGCCACCAGAAGAGTCACAAGGGCTGCAGCGAACAGGGCCTCGCGCGAGCGACACGATGCTCGTCTTGACTCGATGGGCATATGTCTTCGTCTCCTGATCGGGGGGGTGCCGGGTCGTTGGCGACGGTGCGGCTGCAACGCGGTCGCGAGCCTACCAAAGGGCGCTTCCGCGGACAATGACCGCTTACAGGACGAGTGGGCACATTACCGATCCGCGAACCGGCACTTCAGAGAGGGCGCGCTATCGCACACGTCGAGATTCACGAGTCGAGAAACGGGCGAGCAGCGTCTCTCGGCGACACGCTAGCCTGGTCAGCCTTTGCGACGATCGACCAGGCCCCGAATCGTTGCCAGCGACGTGCCGCACCGGCCAAGCGCCACAAACCCGAGCACCCACAACGGTACGGTGAGTACGACAAAGACCACGAGTGAGAACGCGGCGGCCGTCGACTTGTCAACTCCGAACATCAGTAAACCGAGCACGGTGAAGTACTGGTACGTGCCGATGTTAGCCGGGGCACCGGGTAGCGCCGAGCCAAGATGGACAACGATGAACACTGTTACGGCGGCGAGGACACCCATACGCATGCCAAAGCCGATCATCACAAACCAGAATGCCAGGGTCTGAAGAGTCAGTAGTGCAAGGCTCGTAACGAATGCGACGAGCAGGCCGCGTGATCCGGCGGTAGTGCGGATGCCCTCCATAGTCGTTACGACCACGGAGCTCAGCCGATCGCGCAGGCCCGCACGCCGAACGAGCCCGCCATCGGCTCCCGATGGCCGGCCCCTTCTCCTCACAACGATCCACGCGATGGCTCCCACGGTGATGACGAGACATGCCACGAGGGCGTCTTCGGCCTCGAGGAACGTGTGCGGCAGTGGGACGACAAACGAGACAATGGCTACGGCGACCGCGATCCACACCCCGTCCAGGGTCCGTTCGACGAGTATTGACGGCACAATTGAAGTCAAATCGACCTCGAGCCACCGGGCCATCAGGTACGCCCGAACGATCTCGCCGACCTTGAGCGGCAGGACCTCGTTCACAAAAAGACCGACATAAATCGTCTGCGTCGACTGCAGGGTCGAGACGCTGCCGACCGGGCGTAGCAGTATGGACCACCGGAGCCCCTGAATGCAGTAACTCGCAACGTCGCAAAGCAACGCTGCCGCAACCCATCGTGTGTCGACTTCGCCAATCAGCCGCCAAATCGACGCAACGTCGGTGTGCCGGAGGACGAGCGCAAGACACACGGCACCCAGCACGTAGCCGGACAGGACGTGTACTCGCCCGCCGCCCGCGGTTGTGGGCGACACTGTCGCGGAAGTGTCGCTCAAGGCGCCCGTACTCATTGCCCACCCCGCTCCGTCCAGTTGATGCTCGACGTCAGAACCTCATAGAAGCCCTCGATGTTTCCGGCGAACGCGTGATTGTCGGCGCGAACCGTCTGATACCGTTTCGGGTCTCGTGCTGCATTGAACAGTCCCAGTGCCACATCTTCTGGAATGAACTGGTCCTTGCTCGCGTGAATGATCACGAGCGGCACTGGTGCAACCCTGGACATCCAGTCGATTGTGTTGAACGTCGGCTCGTCCGGGTCCGCGCCCGTCACGTACGTCGAATCGTCCTGCCATCGCCACCCCAACTCGACCTTTTCCGGCAAACCGAAAACCACCACACCCTGATAGAGACTGTCGTTCCCGGGCACTGCTGCTGCGCGCACGACGAGTCCTGCCCCTTCCGACCATCCCACGAGCGTTATCCGCTCACGCCATTTGGTCGACATCCATATGGCGACTTGTTGAATGTCGCTTGCAACGTCCGTGTCCGTGAGGGTCCCGGAATCGGTCGTAAAGCTCTCCAGGTAACGTTTCGTGTCGAGCGCGTATACGTCGAACCCCCCATCGGCCATTGCCTGGGCCATGTCGGGAGCAACGCCCTCCCAGCCCCCATCGCCGCATAGAAAGAGGATCTTCGGACAATCCTGTGCGCCGTTCGCGGCCGGATAGAAGTACACATCCTGCGGCTTGCCGCGGAGTACAAGTGCGTTCTTCCCTGCGGGAGGTAGTGGCCGAGTCGAGAAAACGGCTCGCGAGCCTGCGGCACCGCACGCTGTCAGCATTAGTACGAAGGCGGCCGATGCAACGCGCGAAACACGTGTCCATCCGCCCGTATGCGCAGGCTGCTTGAGTTCGGACACGGCGGCAAGCGCGAGTCCGGCAGCAGGAAGTCTGAGCGGGTTCTGATAGACCAGGTAGCGCGGTTCCCACGAACTTGCGTATTTCGCCTTGAAGCGTTGGACCCCTTCGAAGCTGAACACAAAGTCGAGGCGACTCAGAACTGCGCGCACCGCGTGCTCCTCGCGCGTGGCAGTTTCACCTTCGCCAAGTTTGGCGAACGGGGCGAGCCCCATGCTGAACGATCGGAATCCCTCGGCGCGACACGCCTCGAAGAGCTTGCAGAAGAGG
>JBGAKX010000051.1:0-28476 GCA_044224215.1 Blastocatellia bacterium | reverse complement strand
GCCCATGCGCTCGAGGCCGACCAGCTGATCGGCATTGAGCGCGTAAATGTCCGCCGCATCCGCGACCAGGCCGCTCTCGAGCAGCCGTGCAACGATGACCTCGCCGAGCTTCTCGATGTTCATCGCCTTGCGCGACTTGAAGCGGATCAGCGCAGCGTGCCGCTTTGCCGGACACGCCGGATTCGGGCAGCGTCGCACGACCTCGCCCTCGGGACGCACGGACGGCGTCCCGCATGCCGGGCAGTCCGTCGGAAACACGAACGGTTCGAGACCCGGCTCGCGCCGGTCCAGGATCACCTTGACCACCCGCGGGATGACGTCCCCGCTCTTCTCGATCAGGACGTAGTCGCCGACGCGCGCGTCGAGCCGCCGTATCTCGTCCTCGTTATGAAGCGTCGAGCGCGACACCGTCGACCCGGCCAGCAGCACCGGCTCGAGCTCGGCGACTGGCGTCATCGCACCGGTCAGTCCGACCTGGATCGTAATGTCGTTCAGGCGCGTCGTGACCTGGCGCGCCGGAAACTTGTACGCGACTGCCCACCGCGGCGCCTTTGACGTAAACCCGAGCCGCTGCTGCTGCGCGACGCTGTCGACCTTCACGACGACTCCGTCGATCTCGTAGTCGAGCGCGTCGCGGCGCTCGCCGAACTCCTCGCAGAACGCGATGACCTCGTCGATCGACGAGCACAACCGGAACTCGGGATTCACGGGAATCTTTGCCGATCGCAGCCATTCGAGCGTCTCGGCGTGCGACGCGAGCGGCTTCTCTCCCGCCGCGAACAGGTCATAGGCGAACAAGGCGATCTTCCGCGCGGCAGTGACCGACGGATCCTTCTGACGAAGCGAGCCCGACGCGGCGTTCCGCGGATTTGCGAACCTGCGAATCCCCTCCTCCTCGCATTCGGCATTGATCCGGCGGAACTCCGCACGCGACAGGTAGACCTCGCCGCGCACTTCGACCTCCGCTCCGGCGGGCATCTTGGCGCGCGCGGACGGCGGCAGCCGTTTCGGAAGCGCCTGAATCGTTCGGATGTTCTCGGTGACGATTTCGCCCTGCACGCCGTCGCCACGCGTCACTCCACGCACAAAGGTCCCTGCCACGTCGTATCCGATCGAAATGGAGAGCCCGTCGATCTTGAGCTCGGCGACGAACGTGTAGTTCTCGCCTCCAAGCCCCTTGCTGACGCGCGCGTCCCACGCCCGCAGCTCGTCGATCGAGTAGGTGTTGTCGAGCGACATCATCGGTGTCGCGTGCACGTACTTTGCGAATGTCTCGGTCGCGCGCCCCGACACGCGCTGGGTCGGACTGTCCTCGGTGACGAGCTCGGGGTGCTCGGCCTCGAGCGCCTCGAGTTCCTTCACCAGCGCGTCGTATTCGACGTCCGAGATGACGGGATCCTCGTGAACGTAGTAGCGCTCGTTGTGAAAGCGGATCTCGTCACGGAGCCGTGCTGCCCGCTGCTCGAGGGTCTCGGTGTCGTCGTGTCGCGTCGCCATGGTCCCGCCTTGATATCGCAGGTGCTTCGAAAAACGCAAATGCCACGAACCACGCGACTGGCTCGCGTGATTCGTGGCATTTGACCGAACTGCGGTGGCGGTTAGGCCTTCGAGTTCCTGTAGCGCCGCTTGCGCGCATCGCGCCGGCGCGCGAGCGCCGACTTGATCCGTCGCTTCTCGCTGGGCGAGAGGTAGAAGGCGCGCTTCTTCACATCCGTGATGATGCCTTCAACCTGAACGCGCCGCTTGAAACGCCTGAGAGCGCTCTCGAGGTTCTCGTTCGGATGAACTTCAACAATGGCCAAACCGTGTCACCTCCTTCCTGGCCGAAATGGCGAAACCGGGAGTCTAGCGGCCACGCGCGGAAGCCGTCAAGGCGCACGAGGCGCCGTCTTTTCCAGCCACGTCGCAATCTCGCGTCGCTCCGCCTCAGACAAATTAGTAAATGTTGGCATCGCAGGCTTTAAACCATACGAGCCCGGGTTCGCAAGCAGTTTGACGATGTCGTCGGCCGAGCGTCCTGGCCGGACGGTGATCCCGATGAGGCGCGGACCGATCTTTCCTTCCGCGCCGGTTCCATGACATCCGGCGCAGTTCTCGGTGAACAGCGCAGGCGGGAGCGAAACCGCTGCCGTCGCGCCGTCGCCCGGTGCGTGCCTGCCGATCACGTCGGGTGTGAACGGTTCGGCCATGAAGCGGCGCGCTTCCTCGTGCTGCTCGCCGATGCGCAGATTGTTCGCGTCCTCCCTGAGGGCGCGCGCCGTCAGCACGCCGATCGCCGCCAGCACGATGACAAAGATTCCGACCGGAACCGCGCGCGGTCGGATGGCCCGCAGCGGCGAGCGGTCGACGAACGGGACGAGCGCCAGCGCAGTAAAGATCACGCCCGGCACGACAACGCCACCGACAAACGCCGGCATGTACTTGAGCAGTTGGAACGTCCACAGGAAGTACCACTCGGGACGCGGCACAAAACCGGCCGATGGATCTGCCTTTGGCCCGAGCAGCGCGGGTTCGGCGGACGCCAGCCACGCGAGCGCGCCCGCAATTGCCACCGACACGACCGTGTCCATGAAGAACTGTCGTGGATAGAAGCGCCCTCCCGACTCGCGGTCGCGCTCCACGTCGTCCATCGGGCCGGCCGGGCCGGCGTGGCGGAAGAGGTAGAGATGCACGACGATCAGAAGCACGGTGAGCGCGGGCAGCACAAAGACGTGGATCGAGAAGAACCGCGACAGCGTGGGCTGGCCGACGCCCGCGCCGCCGAGCAGCGCCTGCGACAGTTGAGCGCCGATCGCGGGTATGCTGCCGGCGATGCCACCAGCTACCTGCGTTCCAAAGTACGCCTTCTGGTCCCACGGGAGCAGGTATCCGGTAAAGCCAAAACCCAGAAGCAGTTGCAGCAGAATCACGCCGACGAGCCACAGCGCTTCCCGGCGCTGTTTGTACGCGCCCCAGACAAAGACCTGCGTCAGGTGCAGCAGCATCACGATGATGACCGCGCTTGCGCCGTAGTAGTGCACGCCCCGCACGAGCCAGCCGAGTGGCACGACCTTCTGCACGTATGCAACGGTCGTGTGCGCGTGATCGACCGACGGCACATAGTAGAACGTGAGCAGCACGCCGGTGACCGCCTGCAACAGCAGCGTCGTCAGCAGCGCGCTGCCAAACACGTACGCCCAGCGCGGACCGCCGGGGATCGGCTCGTCGAGCGCGGCCGACACGAGCGCGCGCATGCCGGTCCGTTCGTCGATCCAGTCGCCGAGCCGGCTGAGAAGCTGAGGCGCGTCCATACGGCGACTAACCGACCCGAACCCGGGCGGCCGAGTCGAGCGCGAACATCGCGTACCGCACCTCGACGTCGCCGGAATCGGTTGTTCGAACATCGAGCGGATCGAGGCCGCGCTGCGTCGGTCCGGAGACACGCGCGCCGTCACGCGCAAAGACGCTGTTGTGGCACGGACAGACGTACTGGCTGGCGTCCGGCTTCCACGCGACCTGGCAGCCCTCGTGCGGGCAGCGCGCGGAGAAGCACAGCGGTTGCCCGTTCGCACCGCGATCGAGAAACACGGCGCCCGTCGTCATCGTCGTCGCCCAGCCTGCGTCGGTGGCGACGTCGACGGTGACACGCCGAGGACTGTCGGCGGCGACGTCTCCGGGCGGGACCCGCGACCACGCGCCGTCGCCCTCCGCGGCCGCGCCGCGTTTGAGAGCGGGCGCGACGACGAATACGAGCCCTGTGAGTGCCGCGGCGGCACCGACAATGGCGCCGAGACCGAGTGAGACGATTCCGAGAAAACCGCGTCGATTCAAGAGGTCACTCCGGGAACCAGGCTATGGTGCAGCGGGAGCGACGCCAGAGTACAGCCGATCGCCCCGCTGCAAGAAGGAGAATCGAATTCAATCGAAAATACAAACCAAACGCAAAGACGCCAAGCCGCAAAGACGATACCGGGATCCTCTGCGCCTTTGCGTCTCTGCGTCTTTGCGTGTGGTTCGGTTGAATCCCTACGGCCGCACGACTCCCGCCGTCTGCTTCTCCTTCTCGAGCAGCAACCTCAGGTTCGGCAACGGCACCGAGAAGTTCGTATACAACCCGTTCTCGTCCTTCTGCACGGACAGAAACAATCCGTTCGGGAATGCGGTCAACGCGTTCGGCATGTTCCTGTCGACCTCGGCTTCCTTCGCGGCGAGCTCGAACAGCCTGGGCGACATGTACATCGCAGTGATCGCGTTGTTCGGCAGCGTGCTCGACGACGCCGCAAACGCCGGCGTCGAACCGAGCGTTCGCCGGTCCTTGATCGCGGCGAGCGTGCGCAGCACTTCGCCCTTCTCGCCCGTCAGACAGAATCCTTCGATGTACGTCCACGCGATCGTCGAGTTGCTCCACACGTCGACACCGTCGATCGTCTCGGTCTTGATCGGGTCCGATTCCGAACCGACAAGCGCGGATGTGCACTTGGTGACGACGTCCGGGTTTCGCGTCTCGAACAGCACCACGAACCGGTAATCGACCTTCGGCTTTGCCTGCGCCTCGATCGAGACGTTCGTCATCGTGTCCGTCTGCACGATGCTCGACGCGACGATGACCTCGCTGCCAAGCGCGGCGAGAAACTCTTGGCGGAACTTCACGCCAGTCTTTGCCTCGAAGTAGCCCGCAAGCTCGCCGGGCGTTACTCCGAGCGCCTTTGCACGCTCAGGCGTCATGATCGCCATCACGAAATCGTAGATCCTGATCAGGTCGAAACTCGTCACGTACAGCATGTCCGTGTCATCCGCGACGAGCGCCGATCCTCTCGACGAGATCGTTGGCGGATCCGAAAGAATCGACAGGAGGCCCGGCTTCGTGCGGTCCATCTCGACGGCGGCCTGGATGGCCATCGACGTTCCCTCGGACACGGCCGTCAGGCTGCCGCCGCGGACGGCGTTCATTCCAACCAGCGCCTTCACGAAATCGCCCGACGGCGACGGCTTTCCGCCCGTCGCCATCGACGCGTCAATCCCGTCGTTGAACGCCTTCACGAGCGGACCGCCGTTCAGGTAGGCGAACAGCACGCGGCTTCCGGGAACACGCGCGGATGCCGTCACGTAACCGGGGACGTCGCCGAGGTGCTTTGCACGCGGGTCCGCAACGCCGCTCAGAAACGCGGTGATTCCCTTGGTGTCGCCGACGACGATGTCGTTGCCGATGGTCGCGTACGAGAACGAGTTGTCGGGTTTCGGATCCGGATACGTCGTGACGCTCACGCCGGCAATCCTGGTCACTCGTGGCTTGGCGGCCGTCGCGGGACGCGTCTTTGCCGCGTCTGCGATGAAGCCCTGCAGTGTCTCGAGCACTTCGGCGGACGGTGTGCGGATCACACCGGCGATCGACGGCTGCACGTCGCCGCTCACGAGCTTGGAGCCCGGCGGAATCGATATGCCAAGAGCGAACGAACAGCCGAGCAGCCCGCGAAACTGCTCCTCCGTCAGCGGGAGCTTCCCGGGATTCCCCGATCCGCCAACGCTTTCCGCGGCCTGGCGCATCAGGTTGTAGACATAACCAACACCACCGATCTGCTCGACGACCTCAGCCAGATCGCCGACCTCGACGTACGCGAACGTGTCGGCCGGAAAGTACGCGCCGAGCGGACCGGATAATTGCTTGACGGCCGAAGCGGGCGCTGCCGCAGGCGCCGCGGCCTGCGTTGGCCGGGTCGTCGTCCGTCGCCGTTGCCCAAACCCATCGGGGACGCTCGACAACGCGAACGACATCAGTACTCCAAATACAAGCAATCGCTTCAACATGATTCCTCCGGAAGGCACGCCGCAGAGGGGCGCAGGTTTACAAAGTCTATTTGCCCGAAGCAGTCCACAACCGGACTATCTTGTCGGCGCCACCCGAGGCGAGCGTCACGCCATCTCCACTGAAGGCAAGCGTCTTGATCGCCGTCTTGTGACCTGCGGCCGACTGTTCCTGGCCGCCATCGGCCGCCCGCCACAACGCGAGCACGCCTTCGCTCGCGCCCGTCGCAAGCATCGAGCCGTCGGGAGACCACGCCATCTCTGTCACGGCTCCCGTCGCAGCGTGTATCTCGCGAAGCAACGAGCCGTCGTCGGTGTTCCACAGCCGGACGGCGCCGTCGGTGCTGCCGAGCGCGAGGACACGACCGTCGGCCGAGAATGCACCCGTGCGCAACTCGTACCGGTGGTTCGACAGGGTCGCAATTTTCTTCCTTGTGGAGATCGACCAGATGGAGACACCTCGGGCTTTGTCATAGAACGCGACACGCTCGAGATCGGGACTCACGCAGATGATCAACGTGTCGCCGTTCGGGCTTTCGATGTCGCCGATCTCGCTTCCGGTGCCCGCATCCCAGATCTTGACCTTCCGGTCGCCTCCCGCGGTCGCGAGGCGCGATCCGTCCGGGCTGAACTGTACGAGAAAGACAAAGTCGTCATGCGCCTTAGCGCTGCGAACCGACGAACCGTCGACCGTTCGCCAGAGCGCGACGCGTCCATCGTCGTACCCGGCGGCCATCAACTGGCCGCCCGGCGCGATGGCGACGCTGCGCGACGGGCTCTTTGCATCGCCGAAAGATCTGATCACGCTGCCGGTCGCCGCGTCCCACAGCTGAACGCTCTTCGCGTCGTCGCTCGTGGCGAGCATCCGGCCGTCGTCGCTCAACGCAAGACCGAGCACCGCACCATTCGCCGAGATTCCTCCGACCGACGACAGCTGTCTCGAACTCGACTCACCCTGCCCGCTCGAATTGCCGTTGCGCACCGTCGTGTTGCTGTTCGCGTTTGCGTTTGCGGTCTCCCTGAATCGCGGGAGGACGAAGATCGTTGCGACAACCGCAGCCGCAAGCAGCAGCAGGACGCCGAGCGCCGCGAAGACCAAGATATTGGACGACTGGCGAGGAGGCGACGTCGTGGGCGGCAGCGACGGTTGCGGATTGCTCGCGAGCTGCGTAGCCGCGGCGCGACCCGGATCCGGGTTCGGCTGCCACGACGGAGCTGGCGCGCGCATCGCCGCCCGCAGCGCATCGCGCATCGCCGCGGCCGATGCGTACCGGTTCTCCTTTCGCGTCGAAAGTGCGGCGCCAAGCACCGCAGCGACCTGCGGCGAGACCATCGGAAGAAGCGACGGCAGCTGCCCGAGCGGGTCGGGCTCGCCGTTCATGATCGCCTCGGCGCGCGACAGCGCGTCGGGAGGGAGCTGGCCCGTCATCAGGTGGAAGAGCGTCGCCGCGAGTGAATAGAGGTCGCTGCGCGGATCGGTGCCGGTTCCGCGAATCTGCTCGAATGGAGCGTAATGCGGCGTGTATCCAAAGAGGCTCTGGGTCGACACCTGTGTCATGCGGTCGACCGAGCCCTTCGCGAGACCAAAGTCCAGCAGAATGATCTCGCCGCGCTGCGTCAGCTTCAGGTTCTCGGGCTTGATGTCGCGGTGCACGATCGGCGGTTCGTGTGAATGGAGGTAGTCAAGCAGATCCAGCAGCTGATCGGCCCACCGAAGCACGTTGTCGACCGGGAACGGGCGCTGCGTGCTCTTGAGCTGGTGGCCGAGGTCCTCGCCGGGGATGTACTGCATGACGAGGAACTGGCCCTCGCCTTCAAAGAAGTAGTCGAACACGTGCGGCAACGCGGCGTGGTGCAGGCTGTTGAGCAGCCGCGCTTCGCGTTCGAATGCTCGCCGCAACGCCTCGTCCGTGATCAGCGTCTCCTTGAGCGCGACCGTGCTCCCGAAGGTCTGGTCCGTTGCGAGGTACACGGCGCCCATGCCCCCTTGGCCAAGCTGCCGGATCACCGTGTACCGTCTGTTGAGAACCGTGTTCGGAGGCAGCATCCAGAGCTCCTGACCTGACACGCGCGTCGCAGAATCGGTCGTGCAGATTGTCGGCAGTCGTGGAACTTTCGTCAACGGGCGCCCGTGTGTATGCTCTCCACCTTGTGCGCCGGCCTCACGGTCGGCAGAGCACGGGGCGACACGAAACTTCCATGCCAGACACGTCATCAACAGCGCTCAAGTGCACGGGCCTCGTCAAGCGGTACCCGGATGTCGTCGCGGTCGACGGACTCGACCTCGAGGTCTTCACAGGCGAGTGTTTCGGCCTGCTCGGCCCGAACGGCGCGGGAAAGACCACGTCGATCGAGATCTTCGAAGGGCTGAACCAGGCCGACGAAGGCGACGTGGAAGTCATCGGCCGCCGCTGGGGTCAGGGCCACGATCGCGCGCTGAGGGAGCGGCTCGGCATCCAGCTGCAGGAGACGCAGTTCTCCGAGAAGCTCACCGTAGAAGAGACCGTCCGGCTGTTTCGCAGTCTCTATGACCGCGGCCACGACGTCGACACGACGATCGAGCAGGTCGCGCTTGGCGAGAAGCGAAACGCTCGCGTCGGAAAACTGTCGGGCGGACAGAAACAGCGGCTCGCGGTCGCGTGCGCGCTCGTGAGCAAACCCGATCTCCTGTTTCTCGACGAGCCGACGACGGGCCTCGATCCGCAGGCGCGGATCAAGCTGTGGGAGATCATCGAGACGTACCTCGCGTCCGGAGGCACGGTGCTCCTGACAACGCACTACATGGAAGAGGCCGCGCGGCTCTGCGACCGCGTGGCGATCGTCGATCATGGAAAGATCATCGCGCTCGGAAGCCCCGCTGAGCTGATCGCATCGCTCGGCGCCGACCAGGTCATTGCGTTTTCGGCGGCGGGCGACGTCGACAACGACCTGATCGCGGCGTTGCCCGGTGTGACGTCGTCGGGACAGACGCCCGACGGCTGGTGCCTGAACGTCAGCGACATTACTGTCGCGCTTCCAGCGCTGCTCGCCGAACTCGACCGAGTCGGCGCGCGACTCGTTACGCTCACGACGCACCAGGCGACGCTTGAGGACGTCTTTGTCCATCTGACGGGGAGGCTGCTTCGTGATGAGTAGCAACAAGGCGCAACAGCCCCGCCCGCTCATCGAGCTGACCAAGGTCCGGTTCCGAGAGTTCATTCGCGAGCCCGAAGCGGTGTTCTGGGTCTTCGTGTTCCCGGTGATCATGGCATGCACGCTTGGCATCGCGTTCCGGAACACGGGCCCCGACAAGATCCGCGTCGCGGTCGACACGGATGCGCCGGCCGCCGTGGCACGGACGGAAGCGCTCAGGAAGTCGCAGATGCTCGAGGTCGAAACGCTGTCCTCGTCGGAGGCGACGCTCGCGCTCAGAACCGGACGCGTCTCGCTCGTCGTCACGGGCCCCGAGCCCGGCGCGGTGTACTGGTACGACCCGTCGCGGCCCGAGACGCGATCGGCAAAGCTCGAGGTCGACGATGCGATGCAGCGCTCGGCGGGACGAACGGATTCGGTCGTCGCGTCGGACGTGGCGTTCAACGAGCCCGGCGGACGCTACATCGACTGGCTCGTTCCGGGACTGATCGGTCTGAACCTGATGGGAACCGGGTTCTGGGGCGTGGGGTTCTCGGTCGTCACCGCGCGCAAGAACCGATTGCTGAAGCGTCTGGCGGCGACGCCGATGCGCCGCTCGGATTACCTGTTGTCGCACGTCTTCTCGCGGCTCATCTTCCTCGTGCTCGAGGTCGTGTCGATCCTCGGATTCGCATGGCTCTTTTTCGCCGTGCCGATCCACGGATCGCTGCTGGCACTCGCGGTTGCGGTGCTCGTCGGCGCGGGTGCGTTCTCGGGTCTCGGGCTGCTTGTCGCCGCGCGGCCGCGGACAATCGAGGGCGTGTCGGGCCTCATGAACTTTGTGATGGTGCCGATGTGGCTTCTGTCGGGCACCTTCTTTTCGTCCGAGCGATTCCCGGCTGTCGTGCAGCCGTTCATCAAGGTGCTTCCACTGACGGCGCTCAACGACGCGCTGCGGATGATCATCAACGACGGTCGGCCGCTCACCGCAGTGTGGGCCGAGGTCGGGCTGCTCGCGGCGTGGGCGGTCGTGAGCTTCGTCGTCGCATTGAAACTGTTCCGCTGGCAGTAGCGGCTGCCGCCGATTCGATCAACACATGCATCAACTGACCATCGTGCAGGGCATCGTCCTCGGGATCATCCAGGGTCTGACGGAATTCCTTCCCATCAGCAGCACGGCGCACCTGCGAATCGTTCCTGCGCTTCTCGGCTGGCCGGATTTCGGCGCCGAGGTCACCGCCGTGATCCAACTCGGCACACTGCTGGCCGTGCTGATCTACTTCTGGCGAGACCTGCTGCGACTGACGTACGCGTTCTTCAAGGACCTCGTGGCGTACGTCACAGGCGGATTTCGCGGCGTGCCGTGGATCACGCACGACGCAAAGCTCGCGTGGCTGATCGGATTTGGCACGATTCCGATTGCGGTGTGCGGTCTGCTGTTCAAGGGATTCATCAAGGGTACGGCGCGGTCGCTCTGGGTTGAAGCCGCCACGCTGATCGGTCTCGCACTGGTGCTGGCAGTGGCCGAGCGTGTCGCGACGCTCAAGAAGGAGATCGCGGACGTTGGCTGGACCGAGGGGCTCGGGATCGGCCTCGCGCAGGCAGTCGCGTTGATTCCCGGATCGTCCCGGTCGGGGACGACGATCACGGCGGCGCTGTTCTTTGGGTTGACTCGCGAGGCCGCTGCACGGTTTTCGTTTCTGCTGAGCGTTCCGGCCGTGCTGTTGAGCGGGCTGTACGAGCTGTATGAGATCCGGCACGATCTGACGGCGTCGGCCGCGCCGGCGCTGCTCGTCTCGACGGTCGTGTCGTTCGTGGTCGGGTTTGCGTCGATCGCGCTGCTGCTCAGGTACCTGAGGACGCACACGACGATGGTGTTCATCGTGTACCGGATCGTGCTGGGTGTGGCGGTCGCGGTGATGCTGTGGAAGGGCGTGCTGTCGGCGTACTGAATACTTGGCGTCTTTGCGGCTTTGCGTTTAGGTTTCACGCAAAGGCGCGAAGGCGCGAAGGCGCGAGGGCACGCAGAGCCGATCAGTGCGCGCTGCGGAGGCGCTCCACCATCCGCATGAGCCACGCCCGGAAGCCCGTCGGCTGCGGCTCGATCTCGATCGTCTCGCCATCGCGATCGATCAGCGTCACACGACCCATCACGTGATGGATCGGAACCGGCACGTCGAGCGTCGCGCACGCGTCCCCGCGCGTCACGACGAACCGGCCACTCGACCGGTGCTCCATTCGCACGATGCGATGAATGAGCGCCGTGTCGCGCAGGCTCTGGTAGAGGATGATGTCGCCGGTTCGCACGGACTGCGCATTGACCGGTTCGACCGTCACCAGATCGCCGTCGTGGAGCGCCGGACGCATCGCGGTGCCGCTCACCTTGAGCAGCACGGGATGGTGACGGCTCAACTCGTATCGCGCGCGCTTCAGGAGGTCGGGCGTCTCGAGATGGATAACCGGACCACGTTCCGTCTTGATCGATTGCTGACGCATCTCCGGATGCCCCTCCCGGCGGTGATGGTCTCTTCATAATAGCCATGCGCGTGCGCAGGCGCAAAGCCATGATCGGACCGGGCAGATCGCCTACCCCGGCGCCACGGGAGGCGCGTCCCCGATACGCTCGAACGATGTGACGCTGCCGTCGCGCGCCGTCAGCACGAATCCGGACACCAGGTCGCCACCGATGTCGATGACGTGCTCTTCGGCCGTGGTCAACCTGCCGTCGCCGACACGTTCGACGTAGCTCACAAGGTGACCGGCGTCGTCGATCAGGTAACTCCCGCCGGTCGTGCGACTGCCGGTCGCGCTCGACTCGACACGCGTCCAGTCACCATCCGCCGTGAACGTGATCGTCACACCGGCAGCCGGCTGCTTCTGGGCGAAGACGCCCGAGATCGTCCGTCCCGAACTCCTGTATTCGACCGCGCCCGCGGGGCTCTCGGCTCCCGGATCAACGCCCGATCGGGCGCACCCAGTGCTCATGCAGCACAGGAGACAAGCATATGCAACAAACTGCAAACAATGACGAATTCGGACTCGGTTCAGCGCTGCGTCAGCCGGCATCGCCTTAAAACGAAAACGGCACGGACGACTGGCCGTCCACCGTCACGACGACGCTGTTCGAGCCCTGTCCGGCGAACAATCCGAGCTGTTCGGAGCTCGCTACGATCTTCAGCCTGCCCTTTGCCGAGTTCCAGACGACGGGAAAATCTGCCGTGCGCCCGTTCACCGCAACCACGGCCGCCGCGCCAAACCCGATGCCCGTGATCTTCAACGCGCCGTTCCTGTACACGGCCTTGCGGATGACTGGAGGGGGCGTCGCCCGGTACCTGACGACGAACGTCGTGGAGGTCGACAGCTGCCCGTCGCTCGCGGTCACACGAACCTGATAGTCAACGCCTGGATCGTTCGCGCCGAGCGTGAGCCCCACCTCCCCGTTCCCGGAATCGAGAAACAACGACCCGGGTGGCCGTCCGGCAATCGAGATCCTGATCGCGTCGCCGTCCGCATCGCTCGCGTGAAAGAAGACGCTGCGCGACTCTCCCGGGAGCAACAGGACGTCGGGCACGGTTTCGATCGAGGGCGCAGCGTCCGGCGTTGTTCGCGAGCCCGGAATGACGTACACGCTGCCCCGTCCACTGAGCGCGCCTGGCGCCGTCGCAACGATGTCTCCGATTCCGTCGCCAGTGAGATCGACGACCCGAACCTCCGTGCCAAGGGAGCTCGCCGGCGACGGCCCGACGATCGTCGTTCCGGCCTGCGACGACGCAAGATCCACGGTCTCCATCGACCCTTCGAAAACGTAGACGATTCCCGACTGCATGCCGTTCGGACCGGGCGCGCTTTTTGACGAGGCCACGATCTCGGCTCGCCGGTCGCCGTCCAGGTCGCCCGCCGCCAGACCGCCACCGAGGAATCGCCTCGGCGTATCGCCGATGACGCGCATCCACTGTTCGCCGTCCATCAGGTCCACGACCCGCTGTCCCGTCGCCGCCTGTACCGAAGCGACGGTGAAGACTTCGCCGCAGTCTGGGTATCGACGGTTCATCTCGCCGTCACCGTCGATCGCGGACGCGACGACGTCAGGCAGCCTGTCGCCCGTCACATCCGCGGCCGCGACGCCGAATCCGAAGTAGTCGCCAAAGTCGCTTCCGAGGACGACGATCGCAGCCTCGCTCGACAGCTCGACCGGATCCGATTCGCGCAGGTCCGGTCCGGAGACGACCGCGACCTTGCCGGCCTTCTCGAACGTCACCGCCCGAATCACCGTGCTGTTTGGCATTCCGACGAGGAGGTCGTCGATGCGGTCGCCGTTGACGTCGCCCGCTGCGAGCTGCGTGCCGGCTTCGTCGAGCGCGTCCGATCCGACGGCCATTCGAATGCGCGTGTCGCTGCCCGCCTCGATGATCTCGCCTTCGGGCAACGTGTCGCCGCCGGGCAGCACGAACACACGGCCTGCGTGAGGCTGACCATCGAGTCCCGGCGATGCCGGCGACCCGATCGCCAGATCGTCGAACGCGTCGTGGTTGAAATCGCCGACCGCGAGTGACGCGCCAACCGCCACCGGAATCGTGCCGTCCGCCACGCACGCATCTGCATGCTCGGACGCGAGGTCGATGAAGTTGCGCGCGCCGAGCGCCGGACCGCCCCGGAAGATCAGTGCGCCGCCCGACGACAGACGGCCGAACGACGGGCTGTAACCACCCGACGAGATCACGAGATCGCCGGCGCCATCGCCGTCGAGGTCCGCGACAACGCCCGCCACTCCAACGTGCGCACCCGGGGCGGGGCCGGTGATCGTCAGATCCGCAGGCGACGTCGCAAGGTTGCGCGTCTGAGGTGACATACCTGCCTGGCCAAAGAGACAGTAGACGACGCCCCGGCCCTGCGACGCGTCCGGCGCGCCGATGACAATGTCGGCGACCCCGTCCCCGTTGATGTCGCCCGTTGCGAGCGCGCCGGACCCGAAGGCGCCGCCGGACGCAGGCCCGTCGATTCGCGGGAGCGACGCCGAACCGAGATCCACGATTCCCGCGACCGTGCTGCCCGCCATCGAAAACGACGGCAGCAGCAACACGAGCGGGACGACAAGCCAGCGACGGTTCATGACCGGTTCAGTATACCCGGCGCGCCCGCCGGTGGACGCCGAGACTCCTCAGAATACAGCAAACCCTTTATTCCTCTATGAGTTTCGTGGTATTCGTGGATTGTGAACTTTGATTCGATCTACTCGCACGGGTTTGTCCGCGCCGCGGTATGCATCCCGCATCTGAAGGTCGCCGAACCCGGATTCAACGCGGATCGAACGATCGCGCTCGCACGCCGCGCAGCAGATTCGAAAGCGGCGGTCGTGCTGTTCCCCGAGCTTGGCCTGTCGGCGTACACGTGCGACGACCTGTTTCACCAGGAGGTCATTCTCGACGCGTGCGTCGCGGCCGTAGCCCGTGTCGTCGAGGCGAGCGCGGACCTCGCGCCGGTGCTGCTTGTTGGCGCGCCGCTCCGATTCGAGCAGAAGCTCTTCAACTGCGCGGTCGTCATCCATCGCGGCGTCGTGCTCGGAATCGTCCCGAAGACCTATCTTCCGAACTACCGCGAGTTCTACGAGAAGCGGCAGTTCGCGTCGGCGACCGCCGCCGTCGGCCGCGACGTCTCGTTCAACGGAGCGACGGTTCCGTTCGGAAACGACCTCGTCTTTGACGCGGTCGACGTGCCGCACCTGTCGCTGTTCGTCGAGATCTGCGAGGACCTGTGGACACCGGTCCCGCCGAGCTCGTTCGCGGCGCTCGCGGGCGCCACGGTGCTCGCGAATCTGTCGGCGAGCAACATCACGATCGCAAAGGACGAGTACCGGCGCGAGCTGTGCGCGATGCAGTCGGGCCGTTGCATCGCGGCGTACCTGTATGCGTGCGCCGGCCAGGGCGAGTCGACGACGGACCTTGCGTGGGACGGTCACGCGCTCATCTACGAGAATCACGAGCTGCTGGCGAACGCCGAGCGATTCTCGGACGACGAGCAGATCATCACGGCCGACATCGATCTCGAGCGGCTCGTGCAGGATCGGATGCGGACGTCCAGCTTTGGCGATTCGGTGGCGATGCACATGGACGCGGTCCGCGCGATGCGGCGCGTACCGTTCACGCTCGGCGTTCCGTCGGGCGACATCGCGCTCGAGCGGCGCGTCGAGCGCTATCCGTATGTGCCCGGCGATCAGGCGCTTCGCGACGAGCGGTGCTACGAGGCGTACAACATCCAGGTCGCCGGTCTGCTGAAGCGGCTCGCCGGTGCGAACATCAAGAAGGTCGTGATCGGAATCTCCGGCGGACTCGACTCGACGCACGCCCTCATCGTGACCGCGCGCACGATGGACCGGCTCGGGCTTCCGCGCACGAACATCCTTGCGTACACGATGCCCGGTTTCGCCACGAGCGACGCGACGCGAACCAACGCATGGGCGCTGATGAAGAGCCTGGGTGTCACAGCGGCCGAGGTCGACATACGCCCGTCGTGCATGCAGATGCTCAAGGACATCGATCATCCGTTCGCGGACGGCGAACCGGTGTACGACACGACGTTCGAAAACGTGCAGGCCGGCGAGCGAACGTCGCACCTGTTCCGGCTTGCGAATCACAACCAGGCGATCGTGATCGGCACCGGCGATCTGTCCGAGCTCGCGCTCGGATGGTGCACATACGGTGTCGGCGACCACATGTCGCACTACAACGTGAACGCCTCGGTTCCCAAGACGCTCGTGCAGCACCTGATCCGTTGGGTGATCGATTCGCGCCAGTTCGACGAGGCGACGTCCGCGACGCTCACTTCGATCCTCGAAACGGAGATCTCGCCGGAGCTCGTCCCGGGCGACACGAACGATCGCCCCGCGCAGAGCACGGAAGAGGTCATCGGGCCGTACGAGCTGCAGGACTTCAACATCTACTACGTCACGCGATTTGGATTCCGGCCGTCAAAGGTCGCGTACCTCAGCCGGCACGCGTGGGGCGAAAAATACGACCTGGCGACGATCAAGCGATGGCTCGGCGTGTTCCTGTTCCGGTTCTTCCTGACGAGCCAGTTCAAGCGCACGTGCGTGCCGAACTCGCCAAAGGTCGGATCGGGCGGATCGCTGTCGCCGCGTGGCGACTGGCGCGCGCCGTCCGACGCCGAAGCGCGTGCGTGGCTGGCCGAGCTTGATAACATTCCCGGGTGACGGTGTTACGAACAGCAGCGAGGTGAACGAAATGGAAGACGAAGGACTGTTGAAGCGGTCGGTGAAGGCGGGAGCGGCGGCGATGGAGGCGGCACGGCGTGCGTCACGTCTGAAGGAGAGCGTCACCGAGGACATCGAGGACGCGGTGGCCGAGGCCAAACGGATGGCTCGGCGTGGGCGACGCGCAGCAGAGGACATGACTGACGACCTCGCGTATCGGGTCAAGAAGAACCCGCTCGAATCGGTCGGGATCGCGCTCGGGATCGGCGTCGTGATCGGGTTGGTGCTTGGAACGATTCTGGGGCGCGCGGGGAAGACAGACCGCGAATAGACACAGATTCGCGTCTATTTGCGGTCGGATCGATTGTACGTCACGCGCCAGATCTTCCTTGCGCCGTCGTCGACGACGAGCAGCGACCCGTCCGGCAGCACCAGCAACCCGACGGGCCGTCCCCACACGTCGCGACTGTCCTCGTCGAGCATCCATCCCGACAGGAAATCGTCGTACCCGCCGACCGGCCGGCCGTCCTTGAACTTCACACGGATGATCTTGTAGCCCGTCCGCACCGACCGGTTCCACGATCCGTGCAGCGCGACGAATGCATCGCCCTTGTACTCCGCGGGAAACATGTCTCCGCCATAGAACACGAGCCCGAGCGGCGCCGAGTGCGCCTGGATCAGCACGTCCGGCACGATCGCCGTTTCGACCAGGTCGGGCCGCTCTCCTTCCCGGCGCGGATCCGGGTTTCGGCCGGTATACGAATACGGCCAGCCGTAGAACCCGCCGTCCTTGACCGCCGTCAGGTAGTCGGGCGGCACGTCGTCGCCAAGCATGTCCCGCTCCTGCACGACGGCCCACAGCGCCTTCGTCACCGGGTTGAACGCCATCCCGACCGGGTTGCGCGTTCCGGTTGCAAACAGTCGCGACCCTGTTCCGTCGAGATTCATCTCGAGAATCGCGGCGCGCCGCGGGTCCTTCTCGACGTTGACGTTGCCCGACGATCCCACGCTCACAACGAGCTTGCGGCCGTCCGGAGTCGGGACGACGTTCCGCGTCCAGTGATTGTTGTAGCCGTCTGCGGGGATGTCGACGATCTTCGTCGGCGGACCACTCGCCGCCGTCTGGCCCCCCGCGTAGTCGAAGCGCACCACCGCGTTCGTGTTCCCGACAAAGAGCGCATTTCCGACGAAAGCCATCCCGAACGGTTCCCTGAGCCCCGTGGCAAACGTGTACCGCGCGTCGACGACCCCGTCCTTGTTCGAATCGCGCAGCACGATGATCGAGCCGGCGCCGGAATCGGCCAGAAACACGTCGCCGTTCGGAGCGAGCGCCAGCCACCGCGGGACGTTGAAGCCTCCCTCGGCATACACCGAGCATGCGAAGCCCGGCGGCAGCACCAGGCGCGCGTTGTCGGGCTTTGGCACAACGCGCGGCGGGTTGTTCGCCTCGACGCCCTTCGAGGGCGGTGGAATGTCGCCGGGCCCGATATCGTGATGCGCCAGAACGAGCGGATCCGTCCGCGGCTGTTTCGAGCGCTGCAGCGAGCCGGCCATGATTCCGCATCCCGCCGCCGCAAGCAGCATCGCGATCGATCCCAGACGAATCAGTCCTCGCATACGACCCTCAGCCGCAATGCGGACGGAACGGGACTATGTGCCGCGAAGCGCCCGCATCTTGTCGAGAAACTCGTCGCGCTCGCGGTTCCGCTTCAGCTTTCCCTCGGTGGTGAGTTGCCGCCACGCCTCGGGCAACGACGCGTGCACCTCGTCGTCGGTCGGCCACCCGTCACGGCTTCCGCCGAGAAGCCTTGAGAGCGCCTCGATCTCGAGACCAGAGAAACGCGTCGCGTTCAGCGAGTAGTCCTCGAACGCCTCCCACGCGATCGGCGCGACGGCCTTCACGATCTGGGCCATCGCCTCGGCATACACGCGAATCTCGTACTGCGCGTGATCGTCGAGCCTGAGCTTCAGGAAATGGAAGATGTTGTGGAGGTCGTTCTTCCAGTACCACTCCGTGTACTGCGACACGCCGAGATTCACCCGGGCCAGCTCGCGGCGGATGTCCCAGTCGAGCATCTTCTCGTACCCGTCGCGAACCATCCGCTGCTCGGTGTCGATCAGGGCGATGACCTCCGCGGCACGCGCCGCGTCCACCTGCTCGCCCCCGCCCTGGCGGTTCGTCGCCGACTGCACGCTGACGTGCTCGGCGGACGGAACATAGAACTCGTCGGGCATGATCGAATACCTGCCCGAGTACTCGTTCACGTTCGCCGTGCGGTGCCGGATCATCTGCCGAGCCACAAAGATCGGCATCTTCAGATGGAATTTCAACTCGACCATCTCGAACGGCGTCGAGTGCTGATGCCGCATCAGGTAGCGGATGAGCCCGCGGTCCTCGCTGACCGTCTTTGTGCCGAGGCCGTAGCTGACGCGCGCCGACTGAACGATCGACGCGTCGCCTCCCATGTAATCGACCAGGTAGACAAACCCGCGGTCGAGACAGTCGAACTTCTTGCCGAGCAGCGCTTCGGCGGCCGGTGTCGTGATGCGTTGTGTGAGGGACTCTTCTGCGTATGGGCTCGTCATCGTTCGGGCTCCGTGGAAGACTCGAGCCGTGGCCCGGCCAGTGGCTAGCCTATCAGAAGCGATCGATCGCGTTCCACGAAACTCTGGTATCCTGCGGGCGATGCGACCTCGACCTCCAGACATCGGCCCGCGCAAGCCCCAGGCACTCCCGGGGACGACTCATTTCACGGCGTTTGCCGTCGCGTTTGCCGACCGCCTCGTCCTCCGAACCCCCTACGACGCGGGGTTCGTCGAGGACATCAAGCAGATTCCGTCAAAGCTGCGCGCGTTTGCAAAGGACGGACGCCAGCTCGAGAACCTGCTCAGACGCCATCTCGAGGACAACGAGACGTACTTCTCGTCCAATGACGACCTCGCGTCGATGGTTGCGGCGCTCGTCGAGAGCATCGCCGAGGCCCGCGGTCTGTCGGACTCGTGGGTCATCGCGCTCGCGGCGCCCGAGCTGTTCGAGTGGTCGCTCGCCGCGACCCTGAAGGCGTTTCCCGACGCGAACCTGTTCGACGTCCGCGTATTGCCGCACGCCTGACCCAGTCGCGTCCTAATGCTCCGGCGACTGCGCCTGCGTCGCCACGATCAGCCGCTGCGGCAGCCAGAACGCCGCCACGAGTCCAAGCGCCGCAGCGGCGGCGCCGATCCAGAACACGTAGTGCAGCGACGCGCCGAGCGCGCCCGCTATGGCATGCAGGCTCTCGGGGGACATCGTCGCCCGCTCGTTCGCGTCCAGCAGCTTGTTCGCGTCGACGCCCGCGGTCGCGCCGAGCTTGTTCGAAAGCGACACCGCAAGGACCGCGCCCATCGACGCAACGCCGATGGCGCCGCCGATGCTGCGGAAGAACATGCTGAGCGACGTCGCGATCCCGAGCCGCTCGCGGCGAACCGACGACTGCACGGCGATGATCAGCGTGAGCATGATGAGGCCCATCCCGACGCCCATCAGTCCCATGTCGGCCATCAGCACGATGTGCGGTGCCGATGGAGGAAGATTCGCCAGCACGACGAATCCCGTCGTCACGAGCGTCGCGCCCGCTATCACGAGCGGCCGCACGCCGACGCGCGGAAGAATGCGGCCTCCGACGATCGACGTCAGCACCCAGAACAGCAGCAGCGGCGTGAGCGCCGATCCGGCCTCCGTCGCGCTTCCGCCCCACACGCCCTGGACGAGGAGCGGGATGAACGAGATGGCGCCGAACATGGCCATGCCGACGAGGAACCCGCAGATCGTGGACGTGAAGAACATGTGCTCGAAAAGAAGATCGAACGGAACGATCGGCTCGGCGGCGTGTTTCTCGATCCACGCGAACAGTCCGAATGCGGACAACGAGACGCCAAAGATCGCGATCGTCTGCCAGCCGGTCCATCCCCACAGGTGCCAGCCCTCGACGAGGGCGAACAGGAGCAACGTGATCGCGGCCGTCAGCGAGAGCGCCCCGGCGTAATCGATCGACGCGCGCGTCGTCCGTTTCGGCTCGATCAGCGTGAATCCGATGACCAGCGCGGCAAGCAGACCGAACGGCAGGTTGATGAAGAACACCCAGCGCCACGACAACTGGTCCGTGATGTAGCCGCCGACGAGCGGCCCGAGGACGCTCGCGAGGCCCCACACGCCGCTAAAGAACCCCTGCATCCGCGAGCGTTCCTGTATGGTGTAGATCTCGCCGATGATCGTCAGCGCGAGGGGCACGAGCGCGCCCGCGCCGAGCCCCTGCACCGCGCGCGCGGCAACCAGTTGCGTCATGGTCTGCGAGACGCCGCAGAGCATCGATCCAACAAGAAAGATCGCAATGCCGATCTGGTACAACCGCCGGCGGCCGTACAGGTCGGACAGCTTCCCCCACAACGGCAGCGTGACCGTGGACGTCAGCAGGTATGCCGAGAAGACCCAGCTGTAGCGCTCGATGCCGCCAAGCGACGCGACGACGGTGGGCATTGCCGTGCTGACGACCGTGGCCTCGAGCGCCGCCAGGAACATGCCGAGCATGACGCCTGCGGTCACGCCGATGCGCCGCCGCCGCGACAGCAGCAGCAGCGGCACCGCCGGAAGGCCGGCCGTCATCCTCGGAACGGATTCGGTTGTTTCGGTCGATGTGCTCAATGGTCTGTTTCGTCGCCGGTTCCCCGGACCTTCATGACATCGACGTCGTTCGTCGACAGCGTCGTCCCAATCACGCGCTGAAGTTCTACCACGGCCTTGTTGTAGTCCGTCAGGGCCGACAACTCGCGCGCGCGTGCCTGCGACAGATCGTCCTGCCGCGTCAGCACGAGAAACGTCGTGGTCAGACCGGCCTCGTAGCGACGCTGCTCGCTTGCAAGCTGCACCTCGGCCGCTTCGCGGGCTGCCTGCGCCGCGTCGACGCGCGAGCGCGACGTCTTCACGGCCTGCAGCGCGTTCCGCACTTCGCGCTCAACCCGCTGTTCGAGCGCCTGGCGCTGAACTTCGAGTTTCCTGCCCTCGGCCGTCACGCGCCCGAGCGCCGCCTCGGCCGTCCGCATACCGACAGGCCAGCTGAACTCGACGCCGATCCGCACCGCGCGAAAGTCGTTCGAGAACAGGTTCGAATAGCTCTGGCCGTATCCGCCGAGCAGGAACTCCGGCACCGTCTGCGTCGCCGAAGGCGGCAACGGCGGCAACCCGGCAAGCAACGAAAGCTGGTTCACGCGTGTCTGAAGCGCGAAGTTCTGCTGACCGAACGGATTCACCGTCGACGTCGCCGCGCCGGCGAGCCCCGTCAATCCGTACGATCCGAACAGATCGAGCTGCGGCTTTGCCTGGTCCTTGAAGAACTTGATGTCGATGTTGTTGATCTGCTCCTGCATCTTGAGCTGCGCGAGCTCGGGCCTGTTCTGTATGGCGAGAGCGACTGCGGCGTCGACGTCGTACGATCCGGGGGACGGAAGCGTCGCCTCGGTCGGGATGATCGGTCGGTTCCATTCGGGATCCGACCGGTCCTCGAGGATCAGCGCCTTCAGGTTGTTCTCGGTAGCCGTCACGATCTCCGTCGCGGCAAAGACGTTTCCGCGGCGCTGCTCGAGCTCCGCCTCGACCTGCACGAGATCGACGGGCGCGCTGATTCCCTCCTGCACCAGCCGCTTCAGCCTGGCAATCTGCGTCTCGGCAAGCTGCACCGAGTCGCGCGCAACCTGGATTCCCTTGAGCGCGAATCCGAGATCCCAGTACGCGCGCTGAACCGCGACAATAGTCTCGATAACGCGTTGCCGGAACGCCTCGTCACTCTGATCGAGCCGCAGGCTCGCGACCTTCAGCCGTCGCCGGTTGTCGTCCATCGACAGTCCGCGCAGGATCGGCTGGCGAAACGTGAACGTCAGTCCGCTCTGATACTGAGGATTGATCGACGCAAAGAGGTTGTCGGTATCCACGCGGATGTTCTGGAGGCCGGCGTCGAACACGCCGCCGTACTCGAACACCTTGCGAAGCGTCACCTCGCTCGAGATCGTCGTCGTCTTGAGCTTGCCGTTGTCACCGCCTCCGAGCGAGCTCGTCACCGGCGACAGGTTGTAGTTGTAGTAGTCGAGCGAGTGAAGCACCGGATCGTAGAAACCCTTTGCCGCCTGCAGATCGTATTCCGCCTGCTCGGTGTTGATGCGCTCGACCTCGAGCTCGCGATTGCGCACGAGCGCCATCTCGACCGCCTGCCGAACCGTCAGCGGGAGCGGATCGGACTCGTTCACGCCGACGCGGGCCTCCGCGGGCGGGGCCGGCCGCGGCTCGTGCAGCCTGGGCACGATCGGCCCGGTCTGTTGCGGCTTCTCACCCGGTGCGGGCGGCTGCGCCTGAACGATCGCGCCGGCGAGCTCCGCAGCATCGGCCTCGCGGGTCGCCGCCGCCGCCTGCGCTGAGATTCCGGGATACGCCGCACCCGAGGCCGATTGCGCCACCGCCGGCAGCGCAGCACACAGGAGCACGCCGAGCGACAGCAACGACGCGTCGACGAACTTCGGTCGCCGCACGATTCGCTTCAGAATGTGATTCGTCATAGTGTTTCGTCCACGCGCCTCGGCACGCTTGCGCCGCGGCCGACAAGGCGCGGAATGCGCGACCAGAGTCGCAGGTCGCCAAGGTCTTCGAACAGCGAGTAGAAGACCGGAACGGCGAGGAGTGTGAGGAGAAGGCACAACGTCTGCCCGCCGACGACGAGCACGCCGATGCTGCGGTTCGTTGCGGCGCCCGGGCCTCCGCCGGCTACGAGCGGGACCATCCCCGCGACGAGCGCGATCGTCGTCATCAGAATCGGGCGCAGCCGGTCACGGTTCGCTTGCAGAATTGCCTCGAGCCGCGGGACGCCCTTGTCGCGGAGCGAATTCGTGTGATCGATCTGCAGAATCGCGTTCTTCTTCACGATGCCGAACAGGAGGAGCAGACCGAGACCCGAATAGATGTTCACCGTCTGGCCCGTGACGAGCAGCGAGAGGATGCCGAACGGGATCGCGAGCGGAAGCGTGAGCAGGATCGTCACCGGATGCACGAAGCTCTCGAACTGCGCCGCCAGCACCATGTACATGAAGATGAATGACAGGACAATCGCCAGCAGGAAGTAGTACCCTGCGCGGCCGAGCTCCTTTGATCGTCCGGCAAGCCCCGTCGAGTAGCCCGCGTCGACCTTCATCCCCTTGACGTGGTCGTTCAGGCTCGCGATGACGGCGCTCTGCGATCCGCCCGGCTTCACATTCGAAGTGATCGTCACCTGCCGCTGGCGATTGAGCCGGTCGATCGCAGCCGGTCCGGTTCCAAGGCGGTACGTGACGACGTTCTCGAGACCTATGGCGCCACGCGTGGACGGCACGGTCAACCGGCGAACCGACTCCGGATCCGCGCGGTAACTGGCTGCAGCCCGCAGTCTGACTTCGTACTGGTCGGTGCCCTCGTTGTACGTGGTCACCTCGGTCCCGCCGACGAGCGTGTTGAGCGCCGCAGCGATGTCCGCGACCCGCACGCCGAGATCGGCCGCCTTCTGCCGGTTGATCTCGACGCGAATCTCGGGCTTGCCGGTGACGAGCGTGGTGTCGGCGTCCACGACGTTTGGGATGGTCTTCATGAACGCCAGCAGATCCGTCGAGTATGCGGTCAGCTTCTCGAGGTCCGGTCCGCCGATGATGTACTGCACGTCGGCGTTGCGGAACCCGCCGCCCGAGATTGCCGCGACGGGCTGAACCGCCGAGCGCCACTCGGCCGGATAGTTCTTGAGGATGTCGCGCGCGCGTCCCATTAACGTGAACTGGTCGATGCTGCGTTCCTCGACCGGCGCGAGCTTCACATAGATCGTGCCGTCGTTGACCAATTGCTGCTGGCCGGCGCCGATCGTCAGCAGCGTTGCCTGGACGCCGGGCAGTTTGCGAATGTCCGTCGCGACGCGCTCGAGCTGGATCTGCGTCGACGTGAGCGTAGTCCCCTCGGGCGCGCGCACGACGACTTCGAACTCGGCCTGGTCGTTGTTCGGCAGGAAGTTCTTTCCGACGAACATGAACAGCGGAATGATGCTGAGCACGACGAATCCGCACACGACCACCACGAACCATCGGTGACGCATCGACCACCGGAGCATGTACATGTAGCCGCGATCGACCGGTCCGTAGAACCGGGATTCCTTGGAGTCCTTGTGGCCCTCACCCTCGCGATGCGGTTTGAGCCACCGCGACGCGAGCATCGGAGTGAGCGTGAAGCTGACGAGCAGCGAGACGGCGATCGCGAATGCGGCCGTCAGGCCAAAGCTGGACATGAAGCGGCCGACGATGCCCGCCATGAATCCGACAGGAACGAACACGGCGAGCAGCGACAGCGTCGTCGCCATGACGGCGAGGCCGATCTCGCGCGTTCCCTCGATGGCGGCGCGATACGGCGACATGTTCTTCTCTTCGATGAACCGGAAGATGTTCTCGAGCACGACGATCGCGTCGTCGATCACGATGCCGACCATCAGCGTCAGCGACAGCATCGTCATCGTGTTCAGCGTGTAGCCCATCGCCTTCATGAGCGCAAACGTGGCGATGATCGACGTCGGGATCGCGAGCGCCGAGATGACCGTCGAGCGCCAGTTCCAGAGGAACAGGAACACGACGGCCGAGGCGAACAGACCGCCGAGCAGCAGGTGCTCGTTGATCGCGTGCAGCGATGCCTTGATGAACACCGACTGGTCGCGCGTCACCCGCGCGACGACGCCTGCCGGGAGCATCGGCTTGATCTCTTCGAGCCGCTCCTTCACCGCGTCGGCGATCGCCACGGTATTCGTACCGGACTGCTTGGTGACGAGCAGCGTGACGGCCGGTTCGCCGTTGAGCGTCGACACGGTGCGCTGCTCCTCGGCGCCGTCAACCACCTGCGCGACGTCGCGGATCTTCACGGCATACCCGTTGACGGTCGCAACCACGATGTCGTTGAAGTCTTCCGGCTTTGTGATCCTGCCTTCGGTTCGCACCGTCAGCTCGCGAGGTCCCTCGTCGACGCGGCCGCCTGGAATCTCGACGTTCTGCGTCTTGAGCGCCGTGGCCACGTCGACGACCGACAGCTTGTAGGCGCGCAGACGGTCGGGATCGACAAACACCTGGATCTCGCGTTCCTGGCCGCCGACGATCTGGACTTCACCGACCCCCGACACGGTCTCGATCCGTTCCTTGATCTGCTTGCGCGCGAGGTATGTCAGGTCGCGCATCGGCATCGGCGCCGAGACGACGATGCCGACGACGGGACTGGCATCTGTGTCGATCTTCTGAACGGTCGGCGTCTCGGCCTGTTCGGGGAGGTCCGGAATGACGAGGTTCACCTTGTCGCGAACTTCCTGCGACGCGACGTTCGGGTCCTTCTCGAGCAGAAACGTGACGAAGACCTGCGAGACGCCTTCGACAGACGTCGACCGGATCTCGTCGATTCCCGAGACGGTGTTGACCGCCTCTTCGATCTTGTCGGTGATCTCGGTCTCGATCTCCTGCGGCGTCGCGCCCTGGTTGACGGTCGTGATCGTGATCGTCGGCAGGTCGATCTTGGGAAACAGGTCGACGCCGAGCGAGACGTACGAAAACGCGCCCACGACGACGAGCGCCAGCACGATCATCGTCGCGAACACCGGCCGCTTGACGCAGATTTCAGCGAGCTTCTGCATGCGGTCTCCTACTGGGCGCTCGCGATGATCGCGCGGCCGTCCGACACCGAATTGACTCCGGAGGTCACGACGGCGTCGCCCGCGGCAAGACCGCCGAGGAGGTATATCTTGCCGTCTACCTCGCCACCGACCTGAACCACGGTCGCCACCGCGTGTCCGTCCTTGACGACGTACACGAGGTTCGTACCAGAGGCCGCCTTGACGACCGCCTCTCTCGGGACGAGGATTCCGGTCTTCTTTGCGCCGGACTGCATGATCCTCGCCGTCGCAAACATCCCGGGCTTGAGCGCGCGATCCGGATTGCGCACGCCGACGACCGCGTACAATGCCCGCGAATTCGTGTCGAGCGCAGGGAGCAGGGCCGCCATCGTGCCGTGGAACTCACGGTCCGGGTAGGCGTCGACGGTGAGCGTGACGTCCTGGCCGAGCGCGACGCCGGCCGAGTCGGATTCCGACACCTGGAGGACGAGTTTCAGCGTGTCGCTCTGGACGAGCGTCGCAACGACAGACGTCGTCGTGACCCATTCGCCGACGGCCGACTTCCGCGACTGGACATACCCCGAAAGCGGCGCGGTGATCACGGTGTCGGCAAGCGCCTTCTGTGCAATCGCGAGCTGGGCGCGCGCGGACACGAGCGCGCTGTTCTGCACGTCGATCCCGGCGCCGCCCGATCGCGCACGGGCGACGGCGGCTTCGTAGGTCTTGCGCGCGGTGTCGGCGCGCGCCTTGTACTCGTCGTACTGGGCCTGCGGCACGTCGCCGGTCTCGAGCAGGTTCCGGTATCGCTTTTCGTTGGCCTCGGCGAGTGTCATCTCGGCCTTGGCCGACTGCACTTCGGCGACGCGGTCGGGGTCGAGTTTCTCGGTCCCGTCGAGCCCGAGCGACGATCGGGCCTGTTTGACAGCGGCTTCGGCCTGCGTGACGGCTGCCTGCGCCTGTTGTACGCGCAGCCGCGCGTCGCGGTCGTCGAGGCGGACGAGCGTCTCTCCCTGCTTCACAAAGTCGCCTTCATCGACGGGCGTCGCGATGACCAGGCCGGGCATCTGCGGTGCGACGTCGGTGCTCTCGAACGGCGAGAACGATCCGCTTGCCTGCAGGACGTTGGGGATCTCGCCCGACACCGCAATGGCGGTCGTCACGGCGACAGGAGGCGCCGCTGTCTCGGCAGCGGCGGACGCTGCCGCCGCTGGCTTGCGCTCGCGTACAAACAGCAGGTATGCGCCACCCATCACGGCAAGTCCGGCGACGGCGCTGATCACGACACGCGTCGTCCGGGACATCCCGGCAGGCCTGCTCCGTGCCTGCTGGGCGGACTCGCGCGCGAGGATTGGCGGGGGCTCCTCGGTTGTCACGTTGCGGATGCTCATTCAGTCTCTCCTGCCGCCTCTTGCGGGCCGGGTTTCGTGTCCGTCAGACGGGCGCCGCTGCGCAACCCGTTGAGTGCAATCTGTACGAACGTGTCTATCGCCTCTGTTTCAGTGACTTGCATGAGGCTGCAATGGAACAGGTTGGTGACGACCGAGTGGTAGAACGGCATGCCGAAGATCGCACGGACCGCGGCGCCGGGATCGACACCGACAAACGCTCCCTCAGCCTGGCGCGTACTGACATAGCCGCACAGGAAGTCGTACACGGGTTTGATCTGCCGCTCGCGGAACGATTGCGCAAGCTGGTGATTCTCGAGCACCGCAAAGAACATCAGCCGCAGAAAATCGATGTTCTCGCGGTGGAATTCGAGCAGACCCGACGCGATCGCCCGAATCAACGCCTCGTCGTCGCGCTGTTCGGCGATCGTCGTCAGCGATGCGAGCCAGTTCTGATTGTTCGACTGCTCCACCCGCCATCGGAGGATCGCTTCGTAGAGCGCGTCCTTGGTCGGAAAGTGGCGAAAGATGAGCGCCTCGGTCACGCCGGCCGCCTGCGCGATCTCCTTTGTGGTCGTGCCGCTGAATCCCTTTCGTGAAAAAAGGTTCATGGCGACCTGAATCAACTGCTCGCGGCGGGCGTCCCCGCTCATGCGGCTGACGCCAAGGCTGTCGGCGGTATCGTGCGGCACTGTGGTCATTCGTTGGTACGTCCTGCTTCAGTCATTAAGTAAGTGATTACTCACAAGCGAGACATACTACGTTTGCCGCCCAAAAAGGGTCAAGAAAATAATTCTGATGGTAAATCCGTAAAGTGGTGAATGGGCGATTTGGGTGATATTTCGATCGAACGAACGGGTCGACTCGGGGTTGCGTGAGGCCGTCGCCGTCGGGTAAAAGACTCTGTTTGCGACAACACGGTCCAATCACGAGGTAATCGACAATGGCTGACGTCAAGCCACCGCGGGACCAGCGCCCGTTTCACATCTGTCCCGAATGCAGTGCGCACAACGCCAAGTTCAACAAGAACTGCTGGCGGTGCAACCACGACATGACCGAGAGTGCGCTCGAGCCCACCGGCATCATGGGGTACCGGCTCGAACAGCTGGACTCCGCGTCCGAGAAGGAACCCGAGACCAAGTAGGCGAGCCCTGCAGAGCGCCGTCGCACTCCAGAGAGTTGCGCGAGCTTTTGGAGTGCGACGGCAAGCCCGAAGGGCGCGACGGCGCCTTACCCCTCAATCGCCGTCGCTACGATCTCGCCGATGAGCTGAACCTCGACGGTCGAGCCCGCCTCGATTCGCATCGTTCCCTGCGGG
>JBGAKX010000050.1:0-29263 GCA_044224215.1 Blastocatellia bacterium | reverse complement strand
GTCGCCCGCCACGCCCGATCGCTCGAGCGTCTGGGCGATCAGCTCTCCGAGAATGACCTGCTCGGTGAAGTCCTTGCAGCCGACAACCACAGGCCGCGTGCGCGCCGACTCGGATCGCACCACCCAGATGCCCAGACCGCCGAGCACAAGCGCGGCAACGCACGCAACGGTGACGAGCGCGCGACGCGCGCGGCCCGCCGGCGCCTCGGGCGCAAGGGAGGTCTGGAGCCATCCGAGCAGTCCGTCCGCCGCAAGCGCAAGCAGCGCGGCGGGCACTGCGCCTGCGAGGATCAGCGTATTGTCGTTCATTCGAAGGCCGCGGAATATGTACGTACCGAGGCCTCCCGCGCCGATCGCGGCGGCGATGGTCGCCGTTCCGACGCCGATCACCGCGGCCACGCGGACACCCGCGAGTATGACATCCATCGCGAGCGGCAGTTCTACGAGCCGCAACATCTGGCCGGACGTCATTCCCATCCCCCGTGCGGCCTCGCGCACGGCCGGATCGATTCCGGTGATTCCCGTGAACGTGTTTCGGATGATCGGCAGCAGCGAATAGAGAAACAGCGCGATGATGGCCGGTAGCCTGCCGATGCCGTATGTGCCAAGCAGCGGAATCAGGAATCCGAAGAGCGCAAGACTCGGGATCGTCTGCACCACGTTCGCAACCGCAAGCACGGGCCTTCGGAGCGCCGGCCGGTATGCGAGCATGATTCCGACGGGAATGCCGGCGAGCGTCGCAGCTCCGGTCGCGACGACAACCAGCAGCAGGTGCTCCAGAAGGAGCACAAGCACATCGGCGCGGTTTGCGATCAGAAAGTTGAGCAGGCTCATACCGACAGTTGCCGCCGAGACACGGGCGCGCGGACCGGCCCAGTCTACCGCAACAAATGGCACGAGCTGCCGTAGTAGTGCGACAATCATCTGTTCGTGCTGACTTACGAGACCGGGTCGTCGCACCCGATTGTGGAACGACGCGACGCTCGGTCGATCGAATCACCGGGGTGGAGGGGCTGTCGAATGTGGCGTGGTCTTCAGGTTCTGGTCGGGATCGGGGCAATCGCGCTCGCGACACTCTCCGTCATGGCGCAGGCAACAGGTGCAAAGAAGCCGAGCGGCGCGCTTGGTGATCTCGTCTCGATCGATGTCTCGGCAGGCGTCCTGACGATCAAGGTGAGTGCCGCCGCCAACGCGCGGGCGACCGTCTCTCCGACGACCGAGTACCTGCTGATCGAACCCGGGAAGACCAACCTCGAGGCAGCCGAGAAGATCACGCTCGCCGACGTCAAGGTCGGCGATCGGGTGTGGGCTCGTGGAGAGACGACCGCCGACGGCACCGTCTCGGCACGACAGATCGTCGTGATGAGCGCGTCGGCGATCGCCGAGCGGAACCAGCGCGATGCAGCCGACTGGCAGGCGCGCGGCGTCATCGGCGAAGTCAAGAGCGTCGACGCGGCAACCGGCGGTCTGACCGTGGAAACCTACCGCGGCGAATCGATCGGCGTGTCAACGACGCCCGCCACGACTTTGCGACACCTGAAGCCGGGCGCAACCGATCTCGGCAGCTCGGAACCGATCGCGTTCTCGGACATCCGGACGGGCAACCAGATCGCGATGCGAGGCGACCGGTCGCCGGATCGAACGCAACTCGCCGCCGAGACGATCCTGACGGGAGACTTTCCCAAGCCGTTGCGCGGACGCGTGACAGCCGTCGACGCAAAGCAACGCGTTGCGACGATCACCGTGCCCGGCGGCTCGTCCGTCGTGCTGTCGATTCCCGACACGGCGCTCGTTCGGAAGCTGGCGCCCGCCGCACCGAAATCCGCAACAACGCCGACCGCGGACGAGCGGCGCGGCCCGCGCGGTTTTGCCTTCGCGCTCGGCGACCGCGAAGAGCTCGAGCGCCGGACAACTGCGCTGACGCTTGGAGACATCAAGCCCGGCGATTTCGTTTTCGCCATCGTCGAGACGGGCGCGCAGACGGCGCAGCCGCGCGTGCGAATCGTCGTCAAGTTCGAGATACCCGCCGATCGGACGCCTCGGCAACAGGGCGCGCCGTCGATCGGCGATGCGGGGATGGGAGACCTACCGTTTTGATCACGAGGGTTCTGCGGCGTCTCGCGGCCGTTTCCGTTTCAATGCTCATTCTCGCTGTGTGCGTGTCGGCACAGCAGCATTCATCGATCACAGGCACCGTCACCGACGAGGCTGGCGCAGTAATTCCGGGTGCTCGTGTCGTGATGGTTTCGCCGGACGGCGTCGAAGTCGAAACGACCACCGACGAGCGTGGCCGGTTCGCGATACGCGTGGCACCGGCGGTCTACACCGTGCGAGTGTCGGCGCAGGGATTTGACGAGGCGGTCCTCGAAGGGATCGAGCTCGGCCCGAAATCCGAACCGCTTTCGGTGGCATTGAGCGTGGCGGGCGTCACCGAAACTGTCGAAGTGTCAGGCGACAAGGGCGTTGCAGCCGAGCCGGAACGCAACGCGGACGCTCTGGTTCTCAAGGAGAAGGACATGGCGGCGCTGCCGGACGACCCGGACGAGCTGGCGCAGGCGCTGCAGGAACTGGCGGGTCCCGGTGCCGGCCCCGGCGGAGGCCAGTTCTACATCGACGGCTTCAGCGGCGGACGACTGCCGCCGAAGAGCTCGATTCGCGAGATCCGGATCAACTCGAATCCATTCTCGGCCGAATACGACCGGATCGGATTCGGCCGCATCGAGGTCTTCACGAAACCCGGCTCGGACCGCTGGCGCGGACAGGTGTTCGGGACATTTCTCGACGAGTCACTCGACGCTCGAAATCCGTTCGCCGTGACGAAGGCTCCGGAGCAGGATCGTCGCTACGGCGCGAACGTGAGCGGACCGCTCGGAAAGCGGATGTCGTTCTTTCTCGATTTCGAAAAGAGGGACGAGGACGAAAGCAACGCCGTCGCTGCCGTGATCCTCGACCCTCAGCTCAACCCGGTGATTTTCACCGCCAACGTCGCTCAGCCCAGCAGGCGCACTGCCGTGTCGCCCCGCGTCGACATCGCGCTCAACGATCGGATGACGCTCGTGTTCCGGTACGACTTTGTCGACGACAGCGCGGACGGACAGGGCGTCGGAGGCTACGCGCTTCCCTCCCGCGCGACCAGTTCCGGGTCGACGCAGAACATCCTGAGTGGAACCTTCACGTTCATCGTCAATCCCACGTTCCTGAGTGAGACAAAGCTCCAACTCGTGCGCCTGCGGTCGAATGTCATGGCCGAGTCCGGTCTCGCCACCTCGCTCAACGTGACCGATTCGTTCTTCCAGAATTCGGCAGCCGGCGTCGTCGACAACTCGCAGGACCGGTTCGAGCTTCAGCAGAACTTCAACAAGGTGCTCGGCAACCATACGTTCCGGTTCGGAGCGCGGGTCCGCGGCACGCGGCTGTCGGGATCGTCCACCGCGAATTACGGCGGATCGTACACGTTCGCCGGTGACGTCGAGCGCGATCCGGTCACCGGCCTGCCGGTCCCGAATGCCGACCCGATATCGAGCCTGGCCCAGTACCAGCGCACGCTGCAGGGTCTCCCGGGGTACACGGCATCGCAGTTCACGCTGACGGGCGGCGATCCCTTCGCGTCGGCGACGCAGTACGACGTCGGCCTCTTCCTTCAGGACGACTGGCGGGCGCGACCGAATTTCACGCTGTCGTACGGCTTGCGCTACGAGAACCAGACGAACGCCGGCAACGACCTGAACTTTGCGCCGCGCGTCGGGTTCGCGTATGCGTTCAACGGACCCGACGGCAACCCGGTGACGGTCGTGCGCGGCGGATTCGGAATCTTCTATGAGCGCATTGGAGAGGACCTCGAGCTGAATGCGGTGCGCTATGACGGGACGCGACAGCAGCAGTACATCGTCGCGCGGCCTCCGTTCTTTCCGTTCGTCCCGACACCCGGCGACCTCGAGGAATTCGCGCTGCCGTCGGCAACGCGCCCGCTCAACGCGGTGAGCACGCCGTACCAGGTGCAGGGTTCGTTCAGCCTCGAGCGCCAGCTCCCCTTGGGTGTCACGGCGTCTGCGACGTACGTCTGGAGCCGTGGCGTGCACCTGCTGCGAACACGCAACATCAATGCACCGCTGCCGGACACGAGGGTGCGGCCGTACGGCGAGGCGGCCGGCGATATCTTCTCGGTCGAGGCCACCGGGTTCTCGCGCAGGAACCAGATCCGGTTCAATCTCAGCAGGCGCACGGGCAAGGTGACGCTGTTTGCGAACTACGTGCTCGGGTGGGTGCGCAGCGATACGGACGGCGCGGGATCGCAGCCGGGGGACTCGTACGACCTTGCGGCTGAGTACGGCCGCGGCTCCGACGATTCGCGGCATCAGGTGTTCGTCGGCGGCAACTACACGGGCCCGTGGGGCCTGCAGATCAGTCCGTTTGTGGTCGCGCGATCCGGACGGCCGTACAACATCACGGTCGGCCGACCTGAACGGCGACACGGTGTTCACGGACCGGCCGAGCCCAGGTCGCCGGAACGACGCGGATGCCATCCTGACGTCGTTCGGGTACCTCGATCCCACGCCGGGTCCGAATGAGGCCCGGATCGAGCGGAACACGGCGGAAGGGTTCTCGTTCGTGCGCCTGAACTGGAGCGTGAGCAAGACGTTCGGCTTCGGCGGAAGGACGGCGGATCCGGGCGGCGCGATCGCGACGGGGTCACAGGGAGGCCCGCGTGGCGGACCTGGGGGCGGCGGCCGTGGTGGTGGCGGATTCGGCGGAGGCGGCGGAAGCGACCAGCGCTACAGCCTGAACGTGTCGATCCGGGCAAACAACGTTCTGAATCAGACGAACTTCGCGAATCCGAGCGGCGTACGTCGCCGGGTTTCCGGGATACCGAACGTTGCGCTCCCGGCGCGCCGAATCGAGATGGCGCTGCGGTTTTCGTTCTAGGGCAGCAAAGCGCCGTCGCGCCCTTTGCGCTTGCGGCGCACTCCAAGGAGTCGCGCAACCCTTTTGAGTGCGCCGGCAAGTGAAGTGCGACGGCGCTTTTGCGCTCCGCGACTCAGACACACCGACTGGACGCCTCGGCTCGCCAGACCGTACACTTCTCGTTTGCGCCATGGCCGAAGAACTCGACAATCAGATCCAGCGACGCCGGACGTTCGCGATCATCTCGCACCCCGACGCCGGCAAGACCACGCTGACCGAAAAACTGCTCCTCTACGGCGGCGCGGTCCGGCTCGCCGGATCCGTCCGCGCACGCCGGAACCAGCGTCAGGCCACGTCCGACTGGATGGCGATGGAGCAGCAGCGCGGGATCTCGATCACGACGACCGTACTGCAGTTCAACTACGCCGGACACGTCATCAACCTGCTCGACACGCCGGGTCACCAGGACTTCAGCGAAGACACCTACCGCACGGTTACCGCAGCCGACAGCGTCGTCATGCTGATCGACAGCGCGAACGGCATCGAGACCCAGACGCGAAAGCTGTTTGCCGTCGCAAGACTCCGAAAGTTGCCGGTCTTCACGTTCATCAACAAGATGGACCGACCGGGCCGAAACCCGCTCGACCTGATCGACGAGATCGAGCGCGAATTCGGCATCGTCGCGTTTCCCGTGACGTGGCCGATCGGTGAAGGCGACGGCTTCCGCGGTGTCTATGACCGCATCGATCGAAAGGTCCACCTGTTCGAGCGCACGGCCAGCGGGGCGTTGCCTGCGCCGATCTCCGTCAAGGACGCCTCCGATCCGACGCTCGAGCGCATCATCGGTGCGACGAACTACCAGCGGCTTCAGGAGGATGCGGAACTCCTCGAAGGCGCTGGCGCTGAATTCGACCGCGATGCCTACCTGCGCGGTGAGATCACTCCCGTATTTTTTGGAAGCGCCGTCACGAACTTTGGCGTCGAGCCGTTTCTCGACCGGTTGCTGCAGCTCGCGCCCGCGCCGGCCGCACGGCCGACGATTGCCGGCGACTCGGTATCGCCGGACGACGAGACGTTCACAGGATTCGTCTTCAAGATTCAGGCGAACATGGACAAGCAGCACCGCGACCGGGTCGCGTTCCTGCGCGTCGTCTCGGGCCGCTTCGAGCGTGACATGGTCGTGACCAACGCGCGATCGGGCAAGAAAGTCCGGCTGTCGCGTCCGCAGAAGCTGTTTGCCGCCGAGCGCGAGATCACGGAAGAGGCGTACCCCGGCGACATCATCGGTCTGACCAATCCCGGGGCGTTTGCAATTGGCGATTCCGTCTCGTCGGGGCCGCTCGTTGCGTACGAGGGCATCCCGCAGTTTTCGCCGGAGCAGTTCGCGATCGTGCGGCCTTCAACCCCGACCAAGCGAAAACAGCTGCTGAAGGGGCTCGACCAGCTCCGCGAGGAGGGCGCGATCCAGGTGATGTGGGAGAAGGGGCGATCGAGCCCCGACCCGATCCTTGCGGCGGTTGGCGCGCTGCAGTTCGACGTCGTTCGGTTCCGGCTCGAATCGGAGTACAACGTCGAGACGACGATGCAACCGCTGACGTTCACGGTCGCGCGCTGGATCGAAGGCACGCCCGAAGCGCTCGCAAAGCTCGAGCTGTACGGCCAGGCGCGCGAGGTGCAGGATGCGGATGGCCGCGCGGCGGTGCTGTTCGACAACGAGTGGAGCGCAAACCGCGCAGCTGAGCGGCACAAGGACGTGAGGTTCCTTGACGTGTCGTCGGTCGCGCCGGCGCACGTGGCTGGATCGTAAGAAAGGCCGCAGATTTCGCGAATCTGCGTAATCTGCGGCTGTTCGATTGCTACTGAGTATTCGGCGCGGCCGGAACCGTCACACGCACGGCAGACGACGGAGCGCTGCGCGTTCCGTCCTCGTACCGGCTGACAAACACGTACACCGCTTCAGGCCATCCTGCCGACGACACGAAATCGACGAACGCCGCGGCCGACACCGGCAGGCTCCCGACATAGTTGTCGGGATTGGCCGCGATCTCGGCGGCGGCCGGGACAGGCGTGTCGCCGTCAGCGAACACGCGGTAGACGTCGTATCCCACCAGCACGCCGCTGCGACCGCCCGGCTGCGCGATCGCCGACCAGTCGTCGACCGACACTGCCGCGCGGGCTGCGAGCGCGAACCCGTTCTCGTCCATCGGATCGAGCCACGTAACGACCGTCCCGATGGACGCCGGCGGCGCGATTCGCCCGTTCGGCACCGGCGACGGCGTCAGTTCGACCCTTGCCACCGCCGCCGGTGGAATGACCTTCAACAACTCGCTGTATGCCGCGGTCGTGTTTCCGTCCCTGTCGACGGCCAGCACGCGAATGCGCGCATCCGACGTCTGCAGGGCGTCGGGGACGTCCCACGTGACGAGTCGCGTCGACGCGTCGACGTCGGCGATCTTGAACGGATAGCTCAAACCGCCGTCCGTCGAATACGCGACAAGGAATCCCGTGACTTCGTTGTCGTCCCACGCGCTGAATCGGATGTCGGCCGGCTCCCCGCCGGTGAGCGACGCTTCGGATGTCGGACCGTCGATCACCACGCTCGGTTGGATGTACTGGGGCGGCTGCACGGACGACTCGTTGTAGCGAACCTGTCCCTGCAGCGATACCACCGCGTACCCCGCGGTGCTGCTCACTTCGAGCGCGCCGCTCAGATACTGTCCGTACGACCCGATCGGGTTGAATCCGACCGGCACGTTGACGCGGCTGCGCGGATTGATCGTGTACTCGCGCGGGAACTCGCCAAAGAACGAACGCCCGGCGTCGGACCGCAGCGCCACAACTGCCCGCAACGGCGCGTCCCCGGCGTTGTAGAGCGTGACATTGCCGGTCACCTCGTCGCCAAGGTCGACCGTGCCAAAATCGAGGGACTGCGGCTCGACGATCAGGAACGGTTCGGCCGTCACGTAGCCGCGCAGGAACACGGTCGCCGACCCCGCGGACGAGTCGATCCGCAACAACCCCGAAACGAACCCGGACCGGCCCGATCGCGGATTGAAGCCGACCGAGACGTACCCCGTATCGCGCGGTCCGAGATCGCCATCCGACGGTCCGCGGGCGATGTAGAACCCGTTCGATCCTCCGTTGAGGATCGTCGCGTTGTATACCCTGATACGCGACCCGCCGCTGTTCCGGTAATACACGGGCCACGTCGCCGCGTTCCCTGGTCGAACGTTGCCAAAGTCGACACCCGACGTCGTGAGGGACAGCATCGGAGCGGGCTCGCCGAGCGCTTCGCCCGAAAGGTTGATCGTCCGGTTGCCGGCATTGCTGCGGACATTCAACGCGCCGGTGTACGTCCCCGGGCGCCAGCGCGGCTGAAACGTCATGCGGAAGCTCGTGCTCTCGCCAGCCGCAAGCCGCGTGCGCGACGGCCACGACGAGATGGAGAAGGTCTCGTTCCCTGCCCACCGCTCGAGATCGAACGTCAGCGTCCCCCGCCCGCTGTTCCGGACCGTGAAGGTCTGGGTCGTCGTCTCGCCGAGTCGAACCCTGCCGAACGACAGCGACGTCGAACTGACCCACAACTGCGGCTGTCCCTGGTCGCCATAGAAGATCGTGGCACGCGTCAGCGCGGGATTTCCGAGCTGCGCGTTGGTGTCCGGCCGCCTGAGCGCGACGTCAAAATCCCGTTCGCCCCGGCCGCCCGGATCGTTGAGCAGCACCACGTCCATGCTCTTGCGCTTCTCGCCGGGCGCAAACACCAGCCGAGACACATTCAACCGGTAGTCGCGGCCCTGCCGTGCCGTACGGTCCTGCGCAGCGATCTCGACCGACGATCGCGCGGTCGTGTCGCCGCCGCGTGAAACCCAGATCGTGAATCTGCGATCCGTCGCGCGAACGTAATACGTCGAGTCTTCGAATCGGAACTTCGACAGCTCGGGATAAACGACCGTGAAGCGGTCGCGGCTTGCGACGCGCTTCGAGCTCGTCGCGACCGTGATCGGGCCCGTCGTTGCGGCTTGCGGGACAGTCGCCTGGATCCGCGTCGCCGACTGCACGGTAAATCGAGCCGACGCGCCGTTGAATTCGACACGGCGGACGTTCTCGAATCCGGCGCCGACGATCGTGACGGCGTCGCCGACCTTTCCACGGTCAGGCGTGAACCGGTCGACGGACAACGTCACGGCATCGGACAGAACGGTGTACGCCTGCGCACTCGAGGCCGAGCCGGCCTGCGTCCGAACGGTAATCGCACCGGTGCGCGCCTTCGGCGGAATCGTGAACCGCAGCCGCGTCGCCGAGACGACCGTAAAGGCCCCGGCCACGCCGCCGATGTCGACTGCCTGGACGCCGTCAAAATTTGTGCCGTCGACGCGGACCGTGTCGCCCACGACGCCGCGGTCGGGATTGAATCCGGTCACCGTCGGTCGCAACGCAGGTTGCTGGACGGTGAACGTGTCGCGACTCGTGGCGCGCCCGGCAGGCGTCTCGACCGAAATGGCTCCCGTGCGGGCGCCGGCCGGAACCACAGCGGTGATCGTCCGGTCGTTGACCACCGAAAATCGCGCGTTCGCCGCGCCGAACGTGACGCCAGTTGTACCGGTGAAATTCTGGCCCTTGATCTCGACGGAGTCTCCCCTGGAGCCCGTCGCCGGCGAGAAGGTCGTGATGGCTGGTCTGCCGACAGGTTCGGGAGTTGTGGAGACGACAAAGGGTCGCGGGCTTGCAGCGCGGCCGTTTCGCGTCGTAACAACGACCGTTCCGGTCTTCACGTTGCGCGGGACGGTCACAAGGACCGACCGGTCGCTCTCGTTCGTGAACTGCGCCGTCACGCCGTTGAACGCAACGACGATGACACCCGAGAGGTTCATGCCGCGAATCCTGATCTGATCGCCTGCAGAGCCGGTCTCGGGGACGAGCCGGTCGATCGTCGGCGAGGGCTTTGGCTCCGGCTTTGTGCCGGGGGTCGACGACGCGACCGTGAAGCTCGGACCGTTCGCGCGCCCGGTGCGCGTCGTGACGCTGACCACTCCGGTGCGCGCGCCCTTTGGGACGGTCGCGACGATCGTTCGAGGATTCGTCACCGAGTACGTTGCCGGCATGCCGGCGAACGTCACGCCGCTGACGTCCTTGAAGTGCTGACCGGTGATCGTAACGCTGTCGCCTTCCTGTCCCGTCTTCGGGCTCAGACCAGAGATCACCGGCGGCTGGACGGCTCCGCCGGTGCCCCGAGTCTGCGCTGCCGACAGCGGCGCGATTGCCCCAAGCACTGCAACGATTGCACAAGCTGCGCTGATACGCAGCCGAGCGGCGCGCGAGACCCCGAAGAAAGTCGTGTTCACGGTTCGGTTCTCCGTTGAGGGTTGCCGGCGCGCGAAATGTCCTCAATTCGGGTGGAGATGTCAACGACGCGGCGACAGACCGGTTGCGGACACGAGATTCACGACCGTCGCGCCCCAGCCGCCTCGTTCGCTGGGCGCGTCGCCAAAACTCGTGACATAGCGCGACCGCGCGAGGATCGACTGTACCCGCTCGCGCTGAACGCCGATTCCCTTGCCGTGGATGATGCGGACGTGCGCAAAGCCGGCACGTACGGCCTCTTCGAGGTACGACTCGACGAGTTCCGGAATGAGCCGCGGCGGCAGGCCGTGGAGCTCGAGCTCCTCGGTCAGAGGGAACTCGGCGTCGGGGTCGAACGGGCTGTCGTCGGCGTCCACGCCGGGATGCTAGTCACGGGACCGTGCTCGAGCAACCTGTTCAATGGGGACAGGGAAAAAGCGCCGTCGCGCCCTCAGGGCTTGCCGGCGCACTCCAAGGAGACATGCCCACTTTGGAGTGCGCCGGCAAGCGGAGCGCGACGGCGCTTTGCCGCTACTTCCCGAGCAGCTCCTTCAGAAACGGCACCACCCGCTCGTCGTCGATCTGACCGAGCCAGAAGATCGCCTGGCGCTTCACCACCGGACTGCGGTGCGTTCGCGCGAGTCGGATCAGTATCGGCACGGCTTCGTCCTTGTCGCGCTGGCTGATCGCAAACACCGCCTGCGCCTGCATCTCCTCTTCCGGAGACTCGACCTCGTCCTCGAGCGCCGACAGACTCCTCGAGCCCGCCTTCTGTCCAAGCCAGAAGATCGCCTTCTTCCGAAGCGCGACGTCGTGCTCGCCGTCGACCACGCGAATCAGAAAATCGATGCTTGCATCCGAATCGTCCCGGCCGCTGTGGATCCCGACCGCGTCGACGATCGATTCGCGGAGCTCGCGATTCGTCGCCTCGGCGAACAGCGCCGAGAGCTGCGACACGGAGTTCCCGGCCGAAGAGATCCCTATGGCCATGATCGCTTCCTTGCGCAGGTCAAGCGACTCCTTTGCGTCGCGTACAAATCCCGCGAGAAACGACACGTCATCGCTCACGATGCCGAGCCAGCGCAGCGCTGCAGATCTGGCGCCGTCGTACGGCGACGACCGCGCGATTCCCTCGAGCATTCCCGCGGCCCGTGCGTCGGCGTGCAGCGCGATCGCGGCAACCGTGCGTTCCGCCACCCACCCGCTCGGCTGTGACGCCAGCAGATCGCCAAGCAGCTTGAGGCTCTCGTCGGATGCCGCGCGGCCGGTCCACATCACCGGATACCCGTCATAGCCGCGCTTGCGGTCGAGGTTGTAGACCTCCACGCGGTCGGGCCGCGCGGTGGACTTCTCGTACAGCATGAACACGGCCAGGTTTCGGGTCTCGAGCTTCGGGTTCGTGTCGAGCGAGAATCCTTCGTACTGCACGACGCGGCCGCTGGTGCTGCGGACCTCGAGGTCCACCGCGACTCCCGGACGGACGTCGAATCCGAACGCCACCCAGAAGTGGGACGCACCGTCCGTTGCGCGGCCGCGCGAGACGGCCCTGTCGACTCGGTCGCTCAACGATGATCCGTCGATCGACGTGAATCTCGCATCGGGTGACGCCGGCGCGCCCGTCTGGGACGCCGGCGACAACGACACGATCGGAAGAAGCGTCAGAAAGAGTGCGAGTGCAAGTGCCATGTCATCCTCCCGGTCGTTCCCGCTTACTTCAGGAGGTCCTCGAGGAACTTGATGGCCTCAGGGTCCTTGCTCTGCCCGATCCAGAACACCGCCTTCCGACGGATGTCATTCGACGGATCGTTCTTTGCGATCTGCATCAGCTTCTGCAGAGCGCGCTTGTCGTTGATCTGGCCCAGGCTGTCGACGATCGCTCCGCGCAGTGTTTCGTTCTTCTCGGTGTCGTACCACGCCGAGAGCGTATCGACGGCACGCGACGGGTCACGCTGCGCGAGCAGGTTCAGCGCCATCCGCTTCAGATCGACCGGGCCGTTGCCGCGCGCGATATCCACGAGCTTGTCCGTCACTTTCGGATTGTCGTTCTGGGCGATCATCGCCAGCGCGATGCGGCGAATGTCCGGATCGGGATCGGTGTCGACGAGTCGCATCAGCGCGTCGAATGACGCCGCATCGGACCGGCCCGACAGCATGCTGATCGCGATCTTCCGCACGTCGGCCTGCTTGGACGTCGTGGCAACATCGACCAGGAACTTCGTTGATCGCGCGTTGTCGTCGTGGCCGATCGCCGATACGGCGTACTTCGCGAGCTCGGGATCGCCGCCCCCGCGCGCGATCTCACTGAGCAGGGTGAAGATCCGGTCCCCGTCCTTCGTGCTGTCCAGCTTCTGGCCCAGCCCGAGGATGGCCATGCGGCGGACCTTTGGATCACTGTTGCTGCGCGCAACACCGATCAGTACGTCCGTCGCGCGTGCATCGTCGACCTGGCCGAGCAGAAGCGCCGCGCGCTGCTGCAGCTTGGGCGTGGCCGTCGAACCGGGTGCGAGAAGGTCTGCCGCGATCGGGATGGCCCGCTCCGGATTCGACGCGAAGAGGCTCTGAAGGGCAATCGCCTTGTTCTCGTCGTTCCGCTCGCGCTGCCACGCCGGGTCGACGGGCCGTCCGACATACTGGGCGAGCTCGAGCTGCAGCTGCTTTGCTTCATCGACATACCGCGACTTTGGGAACTCCGTGACGAGACGGCCGGCGTTCGTATCGGCTTCCTTGTACTTGCCCTGCTTCTTGAGCGACACGGCGTACCAGTAGAGCGCCGCGTCGACGATCTTGCTGGTGGAATACGTGGTCAGCACGACGTTGAACTTGTCGGCGGCCTTGGCCCACTCCGCGTCGTTGACCAGTTCGCGGCCTTCGAGATAGGCCTTGCGTGCCGGATCCTTCTCGTTGGCAGCAGCGTCCTGGTTGTAGTTCCACACCCGAAAGCCTTCCATTGGCGCAGGCGTCGCCATCGGCGCCATCGGTGGCATTGCCGGCATTGACGGCATTGACGGCATCGGGGGCATCGGCGGCATCGGGCCAACGAGAACGGCCGGTGCGACGGCAGGAACGTCCAGCATCTCCAAGTCGAGCTCCGGCACGTTGACGTACACGTCGGGGATGTCCACGTCAAAGTCGTACTCCTCGGGCGGCTCGGGAGCCTCGGCTACGTCCTCTTCGGTCACAACGGCCTGCGGCGACGGCGAGGGCGTAGGTGCGGGCGCTGGCTGCCCCTGCGCGGACGCGGCACGTGCACGCGGAGCAGGTGTCGCCGCCGTGACCGGCTTGCCTGCCGAGCTTGCCGGCGCCTGCGTCGGCCGCGGAGTCGACGACGCCGTTTGCGCGAACGCAGAAAGTGCGTTCGTCAGCAGGAGCACCAGGGCGAATGTGGTCGCGAACGCCCGGGAAGCACCACGTCGCGTTCGATTGTCGATTGCAGTGTAGTTCGTCATCAGTTTGTACCTCGTCAATAAGTGCTGTCGCCTAGAATCCGGTGCTTGAGCGGTTCGATGAATAGAGCTGAAGGTCGGCGACGATCTCCTTCTTCTGGATTCGTTCCTGGATCGAGGCCACGTCGTCGGACGACGGCCGCGGTTCGAGATTGGCGATGTCGATCAGGAATGGCTCGAGATCGCCGAGGATCTGTTCGGCCGAGAGGTTTCCGCGGACTTCCGCGTTGCGCCGCAACAGCACGTTCTGGTTGAGCAGTTCACGCGACTGGCGCGCGTCGAGCGCCAGTTCCGACATCGAGCTTTCGTCGCCCGGCTGCGCGTTGCGGAACGATCGCAGCAGATACTCGGCCTGCTCGAGGTGAAGCGCCGTCGCGACGTCCATCAGCGGCCGGATGGCCGGTTCCTTTGGCTGTTCGACGGCCTGCTGGTCGCGCGGCACGGTTACTCGTTGCACAAGGCGCCGGGGCGAAGGTCTGTTGGCCTTCTCAGTTTCCGTAGTCTTGCTTGGCGGTTCATTGGGCGTCTCGCTTGGTTGAGGCTCCTTCGGCGTGGTCGGTACGACCGCGGGTGTTTGGATTTCGGCAACCTGTGGTGCGACCGTGGCATGCTGCCAGACATAGATCGACCCGACAGCGAGAAGCACCGCGGCGGCAATCGCCGCGAACGGCCGCGTCCAGCGTAGCCGCACCACCGGCGCGACGACGACCGAAGGCATCTGCGGCGCCGGCTGCGACGACCGGTATCGGCCGAGCAGGTTCTCGAGGTGTTCGATGTCGGGGTCGGGCTCGCCCGATCCGTCCCACAAGTAATCGTCGTTCATTGCCGTTCCTCAAGCCCGAGCGATTCCCGGAGCAGCTTCATGCCGCGGTGCAGGTTCACCCGCACCGATGCCGGCGTAAGTCCTGTCCGTGCAGCTATTTCGGGTCCGTTCATGCCTTCAACAAGCCTCAGTATCAGTGTTTCGCGGTACGCTTCGGGAAGCCCGCGAATGGCCGCGAGCGCTCGTGCCGCCTCGCCGTCGTCGTCCACGGTTGCGCCGTGGGGAATGTCGGGCGAGAGTTCCTCCGTTTCGCGCTTTGTCCGATGAAAGTCCATCGCGCGATTCCGCGCGATCATCGCAACCCATCCGCCGAACCGGTCTGCGTCCCGTAAACTATTGATTTTATTGAGAACAGTGAGGAAGACGTCCTGCACCAGGTCGTCGACCTCTATGGACGGAACGCGCGCGAGCACGATTCCGTGGACCATCGGCGCATACCGCGCGTACAGGCGACCGAACGCGTCCTGATCGCCACCGCGAACCGCCTCGACGAGGTGCGCCTCGTTCGAGACCCCGGCGTCGGGGACCCTGCTCACGGTTGTCGATGCTCCGAGCACCATTGCTGCCACACCCGATAAGACGGCGTCATGCGCAAGAGTGTTAACCGTGCAAGGGTCCAGATCAACGAGGATTGTGAGCGAAGTCGAGGAACCGTCTCTTTTTCATACCGGCTGCTGCGCTTGCATGAGACAATTCGGCCAACCTCGGGAAGGCAGTCATACGTTAGCGGGACCCGCAGCAATACCCCCACGGAGACGTGAATGAGCGATCTGTTGCTCGAGCGGATCAGTTCGGTGGTTTCGAGTATCGGTCGTGACAGCTCCACGGCGCTCGTTCGCATTGCTACGCCCACTGGTCAGCGGATGGCGTTCTTCGAGGATGGGGCGCTCGTCTTCTTTGTATCGGACCACCCGCGCGAGTGGCTGCGCGACTTCCTCGTGGAGGACGGCCGGCTCTCGTCGCCGGACGAGCGTGAGGCGGTCTCCAGAATGGACCAGTCAAAGCTCGTCGCGCACATCGTCGATGCCGGGCTCGCGGACGCAGAGCGCCTGATGCCATGGCTTTCCGACTATGCGTTGCAGTCGGTTGCGCGCCTGTACGGCGAGCGCGAGGGAACGGTCAAGGTAATGACCGGGATGCGGGCGGACCATGCGGTCCGAATCAACATCGCGGCGACGGACCTGATTCTCGCGTCGGTGAGGGCGCTCTCCGACGTTGAGCTCGTGCGCGACGCGGTGGGCCCGGTGACCGCGACCGCCACTCCTGCCGCTGACCACATGGACCGGCTGTTGGCGCTGCCGCTCAACTTCCAGGAGGGCATGGTCGGGTCGCAGATCACGTTGCGCATCGCGCTCGCCGAAGTGCTCACCGTGTCGGGTATTCCCGAGATCGAAGCGCTCAAGGCGTTGCTGGCGCTCCGGCTCGTCGGGGTGCTTGAGCCGTTCGAGGAGCCCAAGGAGTTGACAGACACCGGGCGGCTTCGCCGGCGCAAGGAGGCGCTCGATGCAGGCGTCGCGGTCGATGTCGAGTCGGCGGCAGTTCTGCTTGGCGTGGAGCGCGGAAAGACCGTCGGGCCTGAAGTTTCCCAAGGACCCGTGTCTATGGAGGAACTCGAGCGCGCGATGTTTGCGCCGGAGCCGGAACGTCCGGCGGGGCCGATCGGCTCCGAGGGCATTGCGCCGCCGAGGGGACGGCGTGGGAACACGGGCCAGCTGAAGCTGCTCGCGTCTGCCTACGTCGAGATGGCCCGCAGCGAGGTGAAGGCCAGGAACTTCAACGGCGCCGTCCAGTACTTTGAACAGGCGCTCCACCAGAACCCTGACGATCTGGACGTCACGATCGAGCTCGCGCGGCTCCTGCTGACGAAATCGCAGACGGTGGGCGCGGCAGAGCGTCTCGTCGTACGTGCGTGCGACGCGCATCGCTACTCGGCGATTCCGCGGGTGGTTCTTGCTGAGATCTACCGGGATTCGGGGCGTCACGCGCAGGCTGCACAGGCGATTGCGGACGCGGAGCGAATCGAGCCCGACAGCCCGGCGGTCCGGGCGTATGCGGGCAAGGGCAAGGGCGGGATGTTCTCGCGGCTGCGGTCGTAGCTGAGTAAGCGAACCTCACGCAAAGACGCAGAGCAGCGAATGCGCTGAGAGCAAATGATTCAAGTCTCTGCGCCTCGGCGGCTCTGTCTGCTCTGCGCGTGGTTATGCAAAAAAGAAGGCGGGATTTCTCCCGCCTTCTGTGAAGTGGGGCCGCCGCCGCAGCGGCCCCAGCTTCCCCCTGGAGAGCCGTCTACTGCACCGACACGCTGTCGATGTTGAACGTCGTCTGGAGCGACGAGTCCTCGGTCGCGTCGAACGCGATACGGTAGTTCGACGCCGCCGATGAAGGAACCGTCAACGTTACGAGCGTCCAGCTTGCGTACGTCGTCTTGTTGCGGTTCGTGTACGTCGCAAGCGTCGAAACCGTCGTGCCCGACGTGTTCTTCAGACGGACGTACAGGTAGTCGTACGCGGTCGAAGTTCCTTCGGCCGACGACATCTTCAGGTAGAACCGGAGAGTCTTTGTCGTGCCGTTGAAGCCTCCAACCGACTGGTAGAAGTTCGTCGAGGTGGTCACACCGCGACCGAGCATCTTGGCACAATTGGTTCCGGCTTGTGGCGCCGATGTGATGATCGTCGAGTACGTTGCCGCGACCCAGGGGCTGAACGCGCCCGTGTCGAAGCCGCCGTTGGTGAGCAGCTCCGTGCCGCCACCGCCGCCGCCGCTGCTCGCGAGCGCAACCGAGTAGGAACCCGTGGCGCCGGCCGAGTAGGACGTTGCGTGGATCGTGTAGGTTCCGCTGGCCGACGGCGTGTAGGTGATCTTGGAGTTGGTGCCGCCGTTGCCGTCGTCGTCGAACGCCACCGACGTGCCGCCCGAGTTGAGCAGGTGCAGGTACGTGTCGAACGCCGTCGACGTCATCGTGATGGTGTAGGTCGTTCCGGCGGTCGCCGAGAACGTGAAGTTGTCGTAGTACATTCCGCCCGTGCGAACGGTCGACGTGCAGTCGGTCGATGCGAGCGAGCCCGAAAGCGTCGAGCCGGCGCTGATTGCCGTCGTCGACGACGAGCAGCCACCGCCACCGCCGCCGCACGAAGCCGGCAGGTCGGTCGCCGCCACGTGCGACGTGCCGTCATTGCCCGAGGCCGAGTTGCCAAAGCCGTGACGCGCAAACACCGTCCACACCGTGCAGACGTCCGCGGGGTAGAGCGTGTTGCACGCCGTGACGATGCCCGAGCGGGCAGCGACCATCGACGGGCTGCTCGGCGTGTTCTTCATGCCGTTGAGCACGAGGAGGTCGGTCTTGGTCTTGCCAAGCGTGACATAGAGATCCCAGAGCGCCGCCGCCCAGACCTCGCCGTCGTCGTGGACTTCAAAGCCCGTGTTGCCGACGTCGGCATATGAATCGTGCTGCGAGTTCGCGGGAACCGAATACGGAGCGCGGCGGATGCCGGCCGAGCTGTTGACGACATACTCGCCCATCACGCCGTCGTTGTAGTTCGAGCACGCCCAGTAGTCCGACCAGCCCTCGCCCATCGCGCCCGACTGCGTGCCGCCGAGGCCCGAGCCGTTGCCGATGAGGCGGTTCGACACGCCGTGGCCGTACTCGTGCATCACCACGTCGCCGTCGAGATCGCTGTCGCGGTTCGGCGTCGTCGTCGTGAAGATGTACTGCTGCATGCGGCCCGGGCTGCCGTCGGCCGGCGTCGAGAAGTTGGCGTTGTTCGTGCCCGAACCGTCCTGGGCCTCGCAGTTGACCGCGTCATTCTGCGAGCCGCCGCGGCCGAAGTTGTTCGTCTGGAAGTTGCGCGCCGACTCCGTGAAGCCGAGGCTGTACATCCAGTCGTGCATGTAGTTATTGAAGTACCAGAGGTTCGTAACCGCATTCGCCTGCTGCGAGGTCGGCGCTGTCGACGAGGAGTACGAGAACGTGAACTCGCCCGAGGGCGTGCCCTTGGTCGTGTCGGCGTGACCGCTCGTCAGGCCGGGGTTCGTGCCCGTCGCCGCCGTGGTCGTCGAGTCCGCAACGTTGTTCGCGTCGCGGTCGAGGTACGAATTGGCGTTGTTGCCGGTCGAGACCGTGCCCGATCCGACCCACGGATCCGTCACGCCGAAGAGCGGCGCAAACTGGACCGTCGTGCGGGAGCCGCCGGCGCTGATGCCGGGACTGCTCGTGAACACCTGGCCCTGAACGTCCGAAACGATGTTGTACCGGACGAGCAGCTCGCCCGTGTTGGCGTCGACGAGCGTGTCGTACCACTCGAGACCGTTCACGTCGACATAGGCGCGATACGCGAGCACCGCGTCGCCTCGCACGTTGACGATCGTCTTCTGGAACATGACGTCCTCGTGACCCTCGCCGAGCGGGCTCGCGTAGAACGTGAACTCGGACGAGTCGACGATGCGCTTGGCTGCCGACGGGCGAACCTGCGACGGGTCGATCTCGACGCCGCAATGCGCGAACGCGCGCGCAATCGCGTCTTCCGGCGAGAGCGTCGCCTTGGTGGACACGCGAACGCCGGGGATGTGCTGGGCAGACGTGACGGTGGCGATCTCGCCGCGCGCGGTCACCGTGACGCCGATCTCCGAATCGAAGACCGGAACGCCGCGATAGGTCTGCTCGAACTTGAGGTAGGTCACACCGATGTTGTCGTCGGGGTTGTTGACCGTCAGCCGGAGGTTGCGCAGATCGCGCGCCGTCAGGCCCCACGCGCCGGCGTGTCGCGCCAGATACTCGCGGGCGATCGTCTCGGGCGAACCAACCTGCGCCGCCGTGAGAAAGCCCTGCGTGGTCGCGATTGTCTGGGGGAGGCCTGAATCAAGGAGATACACCTTGATGTCGTCGAGATTCGACGTCGGCACCTCGGCTTTGAGGGCGTCGAGCTCTGCGGAACGATCAGCCTGGCGCTTGGAGGCGGGCAGAACGTTCATGCCGTTGATGACTCGCGTCTCGGGATCGCGACGGATGTCAAAGTTGGCGAGACCCGAGACGGTCGTCTTCTCGGGCTCCGCACCAGGATTGTCCTCGACGCTCTTTGCGATCGTCCGGCCGCCAGGCGCGACGAACGAAGTAGCAACGAGCAGAATTCCAAACACAGCGGTCAGCAATCTCTCTCGCATTGGTCTCCTCGACAGTGATCGGCACACGAATCCCGCACGGGGCGGTCCCGGAACGATCAACAGGATTTTCTGGATTGAGCCAACCGCTGATGCGCGCCTGGCGGGATGGCTGAATGCAACGTGCGTGCCAAACGGTGAGGTTGTCGGAGAATCAACGAAATCGTTAGATTTTGGGAGGAATGAGGGTGTGGGCTCGGGTCCAATCAGTGCACTTATTTGTAAACACGCTTTACACACATATCGGGCCATGTGCGATAACTACACTCGATTCAAGTAGTTACGCAATTGCATAGCAGCTTGACGGCTGTAAAGCAGCTTTACAACGGAATCTGCCGTTATGGCCGCGAACCGCAGAGCCGATCCCGTCAGGGATCGGGGGAACCCGCCGGCGCGCGTGTCGTGGAGTTACCCCGATCCCTGACGGGATCGGCTCTGCGGTACGCGTTCCGTGGCGATTGGCGCATCGTGTATCAGACCACGACGATCGCGCCCTCATGCCCCTTACGCCGGTTCGCGCGCCCCACGAGCCTGACCCCGGAGGTTCCCACACCAATGATCTCAGCCAGTACAGCTCCCGCGAAGGGCCTGCTTTTCGCACTCGCAGCGGCCGTCGCGCTGCCCGCGCCCGTTCTCGCGCAGCGGCCGGGTCCGTCGACCGGCGCCGCAATCGTCGGTACGTCGACGCCGCGGCCGGTCGCCACCGGCTCGTTCGCTCCCGACTCGGCAGCCGCAAAGCCTTACAACTCCCAGCGCCTTCGCGCCGGTCACCTGCTCCGCCGTGCCGGGTTCGGCCCATCGCCCGCCGACCTTCAGACGGTACTCACGCTCGGTCCGGAAGCGTGGGTTGACCAGCAGCTCAACCCGTCGGCGATCGACGACTCGGCCGCCGAAGCCCGATTCTACCCGGTCCCCGATCCCTTCATCGACGACTTCGGACTGTCGCACATGCGCCACTGGTTCACGCGCATGACGTACTCGCGCCGACAGCTGCTCGAGAAGATGACGCTCATCTGGCACGAGCACATGCCCGTGTCGATCGGAAAGATCGGCATCGGCAAGCCGCTCAACGATTACGAGGAGATGCTGCGGCGCAATGCGCTCGGCAGCTTCCGCCAGCTGCTGATCGAACTGACGCGCGACAACGCGATGCTCGTCTACCTCGACAACAACTACAACTCGGCGTTCGACTATGACGGCAATCCCGTGCCGCCGAACGAGAACTACGCCCGCGAGCTGCTGCAGCTGTTCACGCTCGGCACGCAGCGGCTGAACATGGACGGAACGCCCGTTCGCGACGAGAACGGCAACATCGAGCCGAACTACACGGAAGCCGACGTGCGCGCCATCGCGCGCGCGCTCACGGGTTTCTACATCGACGATTACGAGACATTCGGGCCGTCAAAGTTCTACGACGGCTTTCACGACTCGTCGCGCAAGACGTTTCTCGGCACGACGATTCCGGGGCGCTCGGGCAACGACGGTGCCCACGAAGTCGACGACGTCATTGACGTGATTCTCGCGCAACCGTCGACCGCCCCGTATATCTCGAAGATCCTGATCCAGAAACTCGCGACCGAAACGCCCACGCCGAGTTACGTGGAACGCGTCGCGACCGTCTTCAAGACAACGAACGGAAACATCAAGGCGACCGTGCGCGCAATCCTCACCGATCCCGAGTTCTATGCCGACGCAAACATCCGCACGCAATTCAAGACGCCGATCGAGCAGTACGTGGGAGCGATCCGCGCCCTCGACGCCGATTCACAGGGCGGCTCGCTCGTGTACTGGACGCTCTTCACGGGGCACCTTGTGTACTACCCCCCATCGGTGTTCAGCTTCTATCGTCCGGGCAAGAAGGGCGCGCTCGTCACCGCGTCGCAGGTGACCTTCTACGACAATTTTGCGGATGACTTTGTCGACACGTACACCGACGAGTACACCGACACGTCCTTCGACGCCGAAGCGCTCATTCGCGACCACAACTTCAAGAAGCCGAAGAAGGTCGTGAAGTTCCTCGAGGACGCGCTGCTCACCGCACCGCTCGAGCCCGCGACGCGCCAGGCCGTCATCGACTACATGGGTGGCCGCGTCACGCCCGAGAAGGTCCGCGGCGCCGTGTGGCTGATCATGACGTCCCCCGACTTCCAGCTGAACTGAGGAGATCGCGCAATGACTACACAAGCCATCACACGACGCAGCTTCCTGCGCAACAGCGCGATCACGGCGATCGGTCTCGGACTGTCCGGGTCGGCATTCCGGTCCACGGCGTGGGCGCAGACCCCCTCCGACAAGATCGTCGTCCTCGTGAACCTGTTCGGCGGAAACGACTTTCTGAATACCGTCATTCCGCTCGGCCAGTTCGACCGCTATCGAAGTCTGAGGCCGATGCTCCACATCCCTGCCGATCGGGCGATCGCGCTTCCTGACCGGCCCGACATCGGCCTGAATCCGGGCCTCGCATCGCTCGGCAACCTCTACGCGCAAGGAAAGGTCGCCGTCGTCGTCGGCACCGGCGCGCCGCAGAACGCGCAGGGCCTGTTCGACCACGAAGCGAGCCAGCTGAATCTGCAATCCGGGGGAATCAGCGGATCGGGCTTCACCGGCGTTCCCTCCGGGTGGATCGGACGCTGGCTCGACTCGATCACGCCGGGCGCCGCGCCGGCTGGCGTCAACATCGGCGGCTATGCGTCGCTGACGCTCGCCGGCGAATCGCGCGACGCGCTGACCGTCTACTCCCTCGACTCGTTCGGCGTGTTCCCGACGTTCGACTCGGAGGCGCGCTACGCCGCATACCAGCGGATCCAGAACGTGTCGTCGCTCGATTCGCGCGAGCCCGCGGCACGGGGGCGCTCGCTCAGAAACCAGGTCATCAGTCTGGGCGACACGTTCCGCCAGCAGACCGCGAACTACGTCCCCGCAGCTGCATACCCCGAACAGAACGGACTTGCGGATGCACTCAGGCAGTGCGCGACCTTGATCCATTCCGGTCTCGGCGTACGCGCGCTCGCCGTCGGCGCCGACGGTTTCGACACGCACGCGGCACAGAACGACGGCGCGTCGCAAACCGAGCTCGGTTATCACGACTACCTTCTGATGACCGTCGGCGACGCCATCGCGGCATTCCACGCCGATCTTGCGGGCCACGGTCATGCCGGGCAGGTCGTCACCGTCGTGGTGTCGGAATTCGGACGACGCGCACTCGAAAACACCGACATCGGCACCGACCACGGATTCGCCGGTGGAATGTTCGTGGTGGGCGACTCGGTCCACGGCGGCGTCTACGGCGACTACCCGAGCCTCGCGGACAGCCAGCTCGTCTTTGACGGAAACATCGACGTGACGACTGATTTCCGCGCGATCTACGCGACGGTCCTCGCGAACCATCTCGGCGCAGATCCCGAACAGATTCTCGGAGGCAGTTTTCCCACCCTCGGTTTCCTCTGATCCGCACCATCGCACCGCCGGTCGAGGCCCGCGTCGCGCACCTTCGCGCGACGCAGGCCTTTCTCCTCTCAACCCGCTCGATCTGCTATAGTTCCCGCTTTCCGTGACAGTCCCATTTGAGGAGTTCGCAGATGCACATCGCACGTCGTCGTGCCGCCCGACAGTTCGGCAGCGTCGCGCTCGCAACCGTGTTGTCCGTTGCCGGAGTTGCGGTTCCAGCCGTTGTCGCTGCTGCGTCTCGCCCCGCGTACGAACCAACGCGAGCGCCACGCGCGTTTGGCGACCTGCCCGTCGTCTTCGAAGCGAACGCCGGTCAGGCGCCGCCGTCGGTCGCGTTCGTTGCGCGCGCGGCCAGGTACCGGGCGATGATCGGACCGGCCGCGACGGTCATTGCGCTCTCGCAGAACAAGGCGCCGAGTGTCAGTCTGCTCACGCCGGGCGCCGGTTCGGTATCGGTGTGCGCGCGCGTCACGCTCAGGCTTGACGGAGCAAGCGCATCGGCCCGGATGACCGCGCTCGAGCCGCTCGAAGGAAAGGCCAACTATCTCGTCGGGAACGACCCCGCGCGGTGGCGCACCGGCGTGCCTACGTTTGGCCGCGTCCGCGCGCACGACGTGTATCCGGGAATCGACGCTGTCTATTACGGAAACGCAGGTCAGATCGAGTGCGACTATATAGTTGCGCCGGGCGCCGATCCGGGGCACATCGCGCTCGGGATCGACGGTGCGGCCGCGACGTGTGTCGAACCGCTCGGCGATCTTCGTATTTCGACGCCCGCGGGCGACCTGACGCTGCGCAAACCGATTGCGTACCAGAGCGTTGGCGGCGAACGGACGCTCGTCGTCGCGTCATACAATATTGAGGGCGGATCCGTTCGCTTCGCGCTCGGCTCATACGACCACAGCCTGCCTCTCGTCATCGATCCCGTGCTCGCGTACTCGTCGTACCTGGCCGGAAGCGGCGACGAATCGGGCGCGAGCATCACGGTGGACGCCTCAGGGAACGCATACATCACGGGCGGGACCAGCTCGGTCGACTTCCCCTTCACGCCGGGTGTGTACGCCACGACAAGCGCGGGGTTGACGGACGGCTTTGTCACGAAGCTGAATCCCAGCGGCACCGGCTATGTCTATTCAACCTACATCGGCGGTTCGAGCGACGAAGGCATCGCCAAGGCGTACGTCGATTCGGCCGGCAATGCCTACATCTGCGGCGGAACCGGCTCGGCGAACTTCCCGACGACGCCTGGTGCGTATCGCACGACGTTTGTCGGCGGGACGTACGACGCGTTCGTCGCAAAACTCAATCCGACGGGATCCGGGCTCATCTATTCGACGTACATTGGCGGCACGGGCGACGACGGCGCCGCTTCAATCGCGGTGAACGCAGCAGGCGAGGCGTTTGTCACGGGCGGCGCGACGTCTACGAATTACCCAACGACGCCGGGTGCGTTCGACACAAACAACAATTCCCTCCTCGGGTTTCCCGATGCCGTCGTCACCAAGCTCAACGCATCCGGAAGCGGGCTCGTCTATTCGACGTATCTTGGCGCGTCGTTCAATCTCGACGGCGGCGCCGCGATCGCCGTCGACACCGTCGGCAACGCGTTTGTCGCAGGCGCGACGAACGGCGGCTTCCCGACCACGAGCGGCGCGCTCGACACCTCGTACAACGGCGGCAGCTTTGACGCGTTCGTGACAAAGGTGAATCCGACGGGGACGGCGCTCGTCTATTCGACCTATCTCGGCGGAAGCGGCGAGGACTACGCGTTCTCGCTCGCCATCGATTCGGGCGGCAACGCGTACGTCACCGGATTCACGCCTTCCACCAACTTTCCGGTCCAGTCGGCGTTTCAGCCGTCGAACGCCGGCGGTTTTGACGCGTACGTCACCAAGTTGAACGCAAGCGGCAACGCACTCGTCTATTCGTCATATCTCGGCGGCTCCGGCAACGAAGGACTTACCAGCAACAACGGGACGGAACTGCAGATCGCCGGCGGGATTGCGGTCGACGCGACTGGAAACGCATATCTCACAGGGTTTACGGACTCCACCGACTTCCCCGTCGTCGCGGCGTGGCAGCCGCACGTCGCAGGCGGATTCGATGCGTTCGTCGCCAAGATCAACACGACGGGCTCGGCCAAGCTCTACGCGTCGTATCTCGGCGGAGCGCTCGAGGAGCGCGGCCTCGGCATCGCAGCCGACGCGTCCGGCAACGCCTACGTGACCGGATTCACCTATTCGCAGAACTTCCCGACAACCGCCGGCTCCGCTCAGCCGACGACGACGGATTCGCTCCTCACAAACGGTTTTGTGACGAAGATCGGCTCGTCGCCCGGCGACACCGCGGGCGTGTACGTTCCGGGCACGGGCGTGTGGTTTCTTTCGACCGCGAACGCACCGGGGCCGGCCGCGGCGGCGTTCTCATTCGGCAGCGGTTCGCCGACGTTCGTGCCGATCGTCGGCGATTGGGACGGCAACGGAACGGTCACCGCGGGCCTCTACGATTCGTCTGCGGGCGCGTTCTTTCTGACGAACCGCAACCAGCCGGGCGGCGCGGACCTGGTCTTCTCGTTCGGCGCGGCCGATCCTGATTTCGTGCCGGTCGTCGGAGACTGGGACGGCGACGGCGTCGATACCATCGGGATCTATGGCCGCAGCACGGGCGTGTTCTTTCTGCGGAATTCGAACTCACCCGGGGTCGCGGACATCGTCGTCCAATTCGGCTCGGGCGGAGCGGGCGTTATGCCGCTCACCGGCGACTGGAACGCCGACGGCGTCGACACGATCGGAATCTACTCGTCCACGACGGGAGCGTTCTTTCTCAAGAACTCCAACACGGGCGGCGCTGCCGACGTGGTCTTTGCTTACGGCCCTGCCGGCGGCGTGACGCCGCTTGCCGGCGACTGGAACGGCGACGGGACCGACACGATCGGAATCTACTCGCCCGCGACCGGCGCATGGTTCCTGAAGAACTCGAACGCGGGCGGAGCGGCCGACCTCGTGTTCACGTACGGCCCAACCGGCGTGGTTCCCATCGCGGGCCACTGGGGAGGCTAGAACAGGCCCAGTATTCGCTGGTATTCTCAACGTTTCAACGATCGGCCCCGGGAGAAACCGATGCTTCGCTTCCGCAACACGCTGTCCGGTGAACTCGAACCCTTTGTCCCTCTCGAAGAGGGAAAGGTCCGGATCTACGCGTGCGGACCGACGGTCTGGAACTTCGCGCACATCGGCAACTTCAAGACGTTTGTCTTCTATGACGTCCTCAGGCGGTACCTCAGGTTCCGCGGATACCAGGTCATCGAGGCGATCAACGTCACCGACGTCGACGACCGCATCATCGAGCAGACCATCGAACAGAAGCTGTCGCTCACGGACCTGACGACGACCTATCTGAACTACTACCTCGAGGACCTCGCGACGCTCAACATCGAGCGTCCCGAGTACATGCCCAAGGCGACCGAGCACATTCCCGAGATGGTCGCGCTCGTCGAGCGGCTCATCGAGAACGGCCTCGCGTACCGCGCGGACGGCTCGATCTATTACAGGATCTCGGCGTTCGCGCCATACGGAAAACTGTCGGGCAAGAAGCTCGAAGGCAACGAAGCCGGGCGCGGCGGCCGCGTCGACGTGGCGGAGTACGCAAAGGCCGACGTCAGCGATTTCGTGTTGTGGAAGGCGCCAAAGCTCGAGGGCGAGACGGCGTGGGACGCGCCGATCGGTCGTGGCCGGCCTGGTTGGCACCTCGAGTGCTCGGCGATGTCGATGAAGTACCTCGGCGAGACGTTCGACATCCACGCGGGCGGCGAAGACCTGATCTTTCCGCACCACGAGAACGAGATCGCGCAGAGCGAGGGCGCCACCGGCAAGCCCTTTGCACGCTATTGGTTGCACGCCAAGTTTCTGAACATCGACGGCGAGAAGATGTCCAAGCGCTACGGCAACATCAAGAAGCCGCGGGATCTTGTCGAGCACGGCGTGCCGCCGATGGCGATCCGGTACCTGCTGTTGTCGGTTCCGTACCGGACGCAGCTGAACTTCACGGCGGATGGCCTGGACGCCGCATCGGCATCGCTCGAGCGGCTGCGCAACTTTGAGCGGCGCTTGCGCGAGACCGCCACCGCGGAGGGCGCAGCAGGCGCCGGCGCCGCCGCCGCAGAACGCGCACTCACGGCATTCACCGATGCGATGGACGACGACCTGAACACGTCGCTCGGACTCGCGGCGGTCTTCAACCTGGTCACCGAAGTGAACCCCCTCATCGACGGCAGGAAGATCACGGACGAGGACCGTCACACGATCCTCGACGCGCTCGGGCGGATCGATTCGGTGCTCGGCGTGCTGAGCGCCGTCGACGACGAGACCGTTCCCGCCGAGATCGAAACGCTCGTCGAGCAGCGTGCCGAGGCACGCCGCGCACGCGACTTCAAGCGGGCGGACGAGCTGCGCGACCAGGTTGCCGCTCACGGGTACGTGATCGAGGACACCCCCGAGGGATTCAAGGTTCGCAAGAAGTAGCGGCGCACGGACGATCGCGCGCCGTCGGCCCGGCGCCGGCGTCCCGATTGGACACGCATGACGAGAAACCTCTTTGACGAGGATACAGGTCCGGAGGGCGAACGGGGCGACGCTCCGCTCGCGGATCGCATCAGGCCGCGGACGCTCGACGAGGTCATCGGACAAGACAAGATCCTGGGTCCGGGGCGCGCGCTCCGCCGGATGATCGAAGAGGACCGCCTGCGGTCGCTGATCCTGTGGGGTCCGCCGGGCACCGGCAAGACGACGATCGCGCGGATGGTCGCCGCGGCGAACGAAACGGTCTTTGTGCCGTTTTCGGCCGTGACGTCCGGGATCCGCGAGGTCAAGCAGGTGATGGCCGAGGCCGCGGCGACGCGGCGCATCTCGGGCCGGCGCACCGTGGTGTTCGTCGACGAGATCCACCGCTTCAACAAGGCCCAGCAGGATGCGTTTCTCCCCTACGTGGAGAACGGAACGATCGTGCTGATCGGCGCGACGACCGAGAATCCGAGCTTTGAAGTCAACTCGGCGCTGCTGTCTCGATCAAAGGTATTCGTGCTGGAACCGCTCGGGCCGGACGCTCTCATTGCCGTCATGCGCAGGGCACTCGACGACGCCGAGCGGGGACTCGGCGCCGAACGGGTCATGGCAGCCGACGAGGTCCTCCATCGCATTGCTGAACATTCGGGCGGCGATGCCCGGTCGGCGCTGAACACGCTCGAGCTTGCGGTGTCGATCGCGCCGCCTGACGCCGACGGATCGCGCACGCTCGACGACGCGGTCGTCGGCGAGGCGCTGCAGCGCGCGATGCGCCGGTATGACAAGACCGGCGACGAGCACTACAACCTTGCGTCAGCGCTGATCAAGTCGGTGCGCAACTCGGACCCGGACGCCGCCGTGTACTGGATGGTGCGGATGATCGATGCCGGCGAGGACGTCAAGTTCATCTCGCGCAGGCTCGTGATCCTCGCGTCCGAGGACATCGGTCTCGCCGATCCGACGGCGCTTCCGGTTGCAATGGCCGCTGCCAGCGCCGCGCACATGCTCGGCTACCCCGAGGCGCTCTTTCCGCTGACGCACGCCGTGCTCCACCTTGCGCTTGCGCCGAAGTCCAACGCCGTCGGTCGTGCATTCTCCGCGGCACGCGCCGACGCCGAAAAGACCGCGTCCGACGGCGTCCCCATGCACCTCAGACATGCGCCGACAGGCTTGATGAAGGGGCTTGGCTACGGCCAGGGCTACAAGTACGCTCACTCGGAGGAGGGCGGTCGCGCGGCGGACATGACGTGTCTTCCCGACGCGCTCACGGGGCATCGCTACTACGAGCCGGGGCCGAGGGATCCGAAGCGGCCCGATGACAGCGGGGACACGGCCGAGTGAGCGACTCCGCGACTGTCTCGTCGTCGAGCGGCACCGATGCGCGCGCGCATGTTGCGCTGCTCCTCGTGCAGTTCTTCTTCAGCACGCTGCCGATCGCGGCCAAGTACTACGTGCTTCCGCACGTCGCGCCGTCGGGGCTCGTGCTGCTGCGCGTAACGGGCGGCGCTGCGATCCTGCTTCTCATCGTTCGCATGCGAAATGGCGGCCGCGTTCGCGACTGGCGCGACATCGCGCGACTTGCGTTGTACGGGCTG
>JBGAKX010000049.1:0-29130 GCA_044224215.1 Blastocatellia bacterium | reverse complement strand
GACCCGCCCACCACGTCCGGACCCGGACAGGGTCCGCCGGAAACCCGACCCTTTCAGGGCCGCAACCGCAATTGCCGATGACCGGGGGTTGTCGTCGCTCCGCTCCTCGACCCCCGGCTATTGTCCCGCACCCCTTCGGGGTGCCCGGAATCCCGCCCACGACCTTCGTGGGGGCCGCGTCGAAATGCACCTTGCCATATTCACATCGGTTCGCCTGTGGTTCGACGCACCCCTTCGGGGTGCCCGGACGCCCACCATGCATCGGCAATTGCGACGTGCGGCGCCGGCTGAACGCGTGCGATAATCACCCGATGCGACGACTCATCCCATTTGTCCTGCTGCTCGCCTTCGGGTGCTCGCGGCCACCCGAGACCGCCCCCGAAGCGAACCGCGCTCCGGCCACGACGGAATTCGTCGATACCACAAAGGACATGCCGTTCGATTTTGTGGCGGCCGACTTTGTCGATGCGCGGCTTGGATGGATCGCCGGCGTCGACGCCGAGCAGAACGTCAGCACGATCGTCCGAACCGAAGACGGCGGCGCGACGTGGAAGAAACTCGTTCAGATCGACGGCGACACGCTGCTCGACATCGACTTCGCGGACGCAAAGAACGGATGGGCCGTGGGGGCCGAGGGCGTCATCTACCACTCGGTCGATGGCGGCGTGACGTGGTCCGCCGAGCTTCCGCAGGTGATGTGGTCGCCCGAACACAGCACGTCCGGCTCGGTCGTCAAGTCCAAGAGCTCGCCTTCGACGTCGCAGCTCACGATCAGCGAGAGCATCGCGAGCATCTTCTTCACCGATCCGCTCAACGGATGGGCGGCGGGGGACGCGCCGACCGGCTCGAGCATCGACGTTCGGGGACTGGTGCTCGGCACGACGGACGGCGGCAAGACGTGGACCGAACTGAAGGACGCCGCGGGTAAGGGCGCGCCGTTCGCCATCAACGACATCTGGTTTGTCGACGAGCGCATTGGCTGGGCCGCGGGCGGCAACCAGGAGAACAACGAAGAGGACATCCTGCTGAGGACGACCGACGGCGGGAAGACGTGGACACGCGTGCAGACGGGGACCGCGCAGTTTCTGCGCGCGGTTCAGTTCATCGACGCGAATCGCGGCTGGGTCGTCGGCATGACGATCGACGCTGTCGACGAGCTTCCAGGGCCTTCGAAGATTCTGGCGACAGTGGACGGTGGCCGCACGTGGAAGGTTCAGCTGACCTCGCCCCGCAGCTTCTTTGACGTCGTGTTCGTGGATGCGAAACACGGCTGGGCCGTCGGCGACCGCGCGGCTGTCTGGGCCACGACGGACGGAGGCGCAACCTGGACGCAGCAGACGGTGTTCGACACCACTGCGTCCCAGACGATGACGCGGCCAAAGAAGCGCACGGGCGAACCGGAACCGCGGGCGTTCCGGTGCCTGTTCGTTCGCGATCTCGCCGAAGTCCGGGCGGGCGGCGAAGGCATTATCCTCAAGCGGCTCAATAAATAAACGCCCGCACCGCGAGCCATCCCACGACGAGAGCGACGCACAGCACGGCGACGGCGGCAAACACCGCGCGCCGACGTCCCTGGACGTACCACGCGTGCATGGTCTGGCCGAACTTCCTGCTGAAGAGCGCGAGCGCAAAGAATCGCACGAGCCGGCCAGCGACGAGCACGGCAAGAAACGGCGCAAACGAAATGCCGGCGGCACCGGCTGCCATCGCTACGAGTTTCATCGGACCCGGACCGACGGCAACTGCCGCAACCGGGACCAACCACCAGTTGCTGTGCGCGGTCTCGAGCACGCGCGCCCACGCCTGCTCCTCACCCCAGAACCTGATGACGGCGAGGCCGAACGTCGAGAGAAAGAACGTCCCGACGAAATAGACCGCGACGGCGCCCAGCACGGAGCCAGCCGAGAAGCAGAGCGCGAATCGACGCCACAGGTGCGGCAGGTTCGTCGTGAGAATGATGAGAAACGGTTCGAGAGCTATCGGGACGATTGCCGAGGCCGCGAACGCAAGGACTACAATTCCGGCCGCGCCGGCGGCCGTTGCGCTTTCCGTGAGAATCCAGCGTCCGACTCGGACACGCGTTCGGCGCCACCACGAGCCATGCGGACCTGGCGACTCATGGAGTTCATCCATCGGAAGGTGCGGACCCGGCGGCCGGGCGACGCTCGGTCGCGAACCTAGCGGCCGCCGTCCTCGCGACGCTCGACTGCGTCGGCGCGCGCGCCTTTGTCCTTCTGGATACCGATGTTGCACGCGACAACACCAAAGAACGCGCACAGAACAAGGGTCATCGCGATGTAACCCCACACCAGCTGGTTCGTCGCAATCGCGAGAACTACGAGCGCCGCGATGGCAACGAGCCCGAGAAACTGCCACAGGTTGATGTTCCAGCCAAACGTCTTGTTGTCGGTGATCGCCATGTTGTGAAGAACCGCCTCCCTGCCAGATGAGAACTCGGGAGTATACCGGTCGGCGTGTGCGACCGTCAATAAACGGCGAATCCACGAGAGATACAGCAGCTGCATCCCTCGTGGATCCTCTGGTCCTACGTCAAACGGCTGCGATCAGCCGTTCGAAGGAATCTTCAGAACCTGACCCGGATGGATCAGGTCGGGATCGGAGATCTGATCCTTGTTGGCCTCGAAGATCTGGTGCCACGTCACGCCAGGATAGTGGCCAGCAATCTTGCTGAGCGAATCGCCAGCCTTGACGGTGTAGGTTTGACCACCGCCGCCGACCTGAACGTCCATCACGAGGTCTCCAGAGCGCATCTCCGGATCGAGCCGGTTGTACTCGGCCCACAGCGCCTCCTTGGCAGCGTCATCGTTGACGGTTCCGTTGATGTGGAGCACGTCTCCCTGATCCTCGACCGTCACGTTCCCGTGAGCGTGGGCCATTTCAATGAGCGAAGCATACTTGTCAGTCAAAGCCATCGTTGTACCCTCCCCTTCTACTTCTCAGTGAGCTGGTTCTGAACCTTGGTCGGCTTTGGCTTCGCTTCGTTCGCAGCCATGACGGCCTTTGTCATCGAGCCCTTAGCAACCGAGCCCTTGAGTGTCGCGACGCCGCCGACGACTTCGACTTCAACGCCCTTGACGCCGGCAGCCGTGATCGCATCGGTGATCGCCTTCTTGATCGCCGCGTCATTGCTCGTGTCGACAACCGGCGCGACCGGCGCGGGCGGCTTGACAGTGATGTTGTTCGTAACCGACTTCACACCTTCGACACCCTTGGCGATCGTGGCGGCACTGGTTTTCTCGGCGTCCGTGTCGGCGGTACCCGACAGGGTCACCACACCGTCCTTTGTCGCCACGTCGATCTTGGCCGTCTTGAGCCCGGCATCGGCGGCGATCTTTGCCTTGACCGACGTTGTCAGGGCCGCATCGTCGGGACCGCTCTTGCAAGCCAGCGCCGACATCGCCATCAGCACACAGAGAGCCGCAAGGAGCGCGGCCCGCAGACTAGTCTTCCCCATCGAAAGCCTCCTTCAGGTCTACAAATAGGTTTAATTCGCGCCTTCAATCGACGCGACGTGTCTTGCTACAATTCGCGTGCCACGTTCGAGTGGGCCGAAAACCAACAACATTGCACGCATATCAGGCGCAAACGCCCCACGCGGCGTGCGCATTCTTGCTGAAATGTCCCAAATTCGCACACGACGCGATCTCATTCCTCCAGTTGGGCCCGGAGCGCGTCGAGATCTGCATCCATCTGGGCGGCGATCCGCCGAAGGTCTGGGAGAAATCTCCCGAGATCTGCCATGGAGTCCATCGAATCGATGAGCGCGCTCAGTTCCTGACGTGCGCTCTCGAGATGCCTGAGCTGCCGCCGCGCTTCATCCATCAACCGGCAACGAGCGGGTCGACCGGCGCGCTTTCGCCGACGAGCAGTTCGCGCCGCGATCGCTTCATTTCGCGCTCGAGCTTCTTGATCGCAACCAGGTGGCGCGGATTGAAGGCGAGCGACGGGTAGTAGCAATTCGATTCGTGCGTGCAGAAACAACCGTCGGCGGCCTGCTTGCGGCGTGCCGCCATTTCGGGCGAGTTCCAGATCTTCTGGAAGTCCCAGTCCACGTCACGCAGATTTCCGATGGCCGAGAGGTTCTCGCAACTCGAGATCGTGCCTTCGTCGTAGATGACCGCCCCCGCCGTTCCGGCGTAACACGTCAGCTGGGCCTTCTTTTCCGTCTCGGTCCTGGCGATCAACTCGTGCATGTAGATGTCGATCGCCGCCTTGAAGAACCCGGCGTCGCCCGAGTAGTTGTTCTTGACCGCGGCGTGCCGCGAGTCGTCGTCGATCAGCCGGCCGAGCTTGTGGTACCGCTCGAGGTCGATGTCGAGCTCCTTCGGATCTGCCGAAGGCGGACGGATGTAGTTGACGTTGATCTTGTCGGGCTTGAGGTCGTACTTGAGGAAGTTGTACCAGTCGAAGATCCTGTCCTGGTTGCTGTTCATCAGGCACGTGCACGTCTGGATATCGAGCCTCGGGTAGGTCTTCTTGATCTCCTGAAGCTTGCGCGCAGTGTCGATCGCGATGTCCCACGAACCGGGCTTTTGACGGATCTTGTCGTGCTCCTCCTTCAATCCGTCGATTCCAAGCGCAACTGCCACGTTCAGATTCGGGCACTCGTCGAGAATCTTCTGGACGTCCGGCATGATCCGTTTCTGGATCTGGCCGTTTGACATCAGATACACCGACTCGAGCTTATTGTTGTCGTAGAAGGCCTTAACGATCTGAGGCAGATCACGCCGCGTGAACGGCTCGCCACCGGCGATGATCAGGACTCCGAGGTTTCCGCCGAGCGTCTCGGAGATCTTCACGATCTCGTGCGTCTTCATCTGCAGCTTCTTGCGCGGCGCGTCGTCGAGCTCCTCGGTAAAGAAGCAGTGAACGCATCGCATGTCGCACACCGACGTGCAGAGGATGTTGAGAAGGATCGGCGAGAACGGCTTGCCCATTGCAAGCTTGCCGTACCGCTTCAGCATCTCTTTTGTCGTGAAGTCCATTCAGAGTCTCCTAAAAATTGAACGAGCATTCTACCTTCCCGCGAAACCCGGTGTCCACGAAAGGTTTGCGCGAAAATGGCGGATGGCGGCCGGTTTGACACGGCGACTTGCGAGACGGTACGGTGCGCCGCATGACCTACGCGAACATTCTGCTCGATCGACACGATGGCATCGGCCGTCTGACGCTGAACCGGCCCGAAGCGCTGAACGCGCTCAACAAGGCGACTGGCGCAGAGCTGCTCGACGCGCTCGAGACGCTGCGCGACGATCCGGCGACCCGGGTCGTGGTGCTTACCGGATCGAGCCGGGCGTTTTGCGCTGGGGGTGACATTCGCGAGATGTCGCGATCCGGCGAGCTGCCGGCCGACTATTTCGACGAGCTGATGGCGAACCTTAATCACCTGATCCTGACATTGTGCGAACTGCCCAAGCCCGTGATCGCAGCCGTAAATGGTGTTGCAGCGGGACTTGGCTTCAACCTGGCGCTCGCGGCGGACCTTCGGATCGCTGCGCGAAGCGCCGAGTTCTCGCAGGCGTTCATCAAGATCGGGCTCATTCCGGATGGCGGCGGAACGTACCTTCTGCCCCGAATCGTAGGTTGGGCTCGCGCGAGCGAGCTGATCATGACGGCGCGAACGGTGTCGTCCGAGGAGGCGTTGCGACTCGGAATCGTCACCGAAGTCGTCGAGGACACGGACTTTGAGGCGACGGTCACGGAGTGGGCCGAACGCCTCGCCGCTGCGCCGACCGCGACGATTGGACGCGTCAAGAAACTGCTCGCGCACAGCCATACGGCGGACCTGAAATCGCAGCTCCGGTTCGAGCGCGAGATGCAGTCGGAATCGGGAGCATCCGAGGACTTCAAGGAAGGAATTCGGGCGTTTCTCGAGAAGCGCCCGGCTCGATTTTCCGGCCGATAGTCAACCTGCAGGGCATTCCGTTCGTACTCCGACCTTATGGCAAGCGTGACGTATGCCGAACTGGTGCGTGGCAACGCGCACTTTCGCCGGCTGTGGTTCGGTCAGGTTGTCAGTGAACTCGGCAACTGGTTCAACCTGATCGCCGAACTCGGCCTGGCGAGAGCACTGTCGGGGACAGCCCTGTCCGCAAGCCTCATCATCGCCGCGCACCTTATTCCCTTCTGCGTCGTCGGACCTTTTGCCGGCGCCATCGCGGACAGGTTCCCGCGTCGCACGATGATGCTCGTCGCGGACGTCGCGCGCGCCCTGATCGCTCTGGGCTTCCTGCTGGTCACAAGCGCCGACCGGCTGTGGATCGCCTACGTCTGTGCCGCGGGCCTCTCGCTGTTCACGGCCGTATTCGAAGCCGCCAAGAACGCCTCGATGCCAAGACTTGCCGAGGGAGCGCAACTTCTCCCGGCGAATGCGCTGATGCACGCAACGCGATTCCTGCAGATGGCGCTCGGCTCGATGCTTGGCGGTGTCGCCTCGCAGTATCTCGGATACCGGGCGGCGTTCGCGATCAACGCGGTCTCCTTTGTCGTTTCGGCGAATTTCGTGTTCAGGATCCCGGCCAGCGCCCTCAACAGCGAGATCAGGCACAAGGCGGCGACATCGCTCCGCGCGATTCGCGAGGACCTCGCCGTGGCCCTCTCGTTCATGAAGTCGTCGACGATCGTTCGCGCGATTGTTGGACTCAACCTGTTCTGGGCGCTCGGCGGCGGGATGTCGCAGGTCATCATGGACAGGTTTGGCGGCATCGTGTTCGCTCCGAAAGGCAGCAGCGGCGACTCCGGCGTCGCCGTGCTCTACGCGGCGACCGGAATGGGCTTGATGACCGGGATGGTCTTTGCGCGTCGCGCAGGAGTCTGGGCGGGGTCGCGCGACCGTGTCGGCCAGTACATCGGATGGACGGTTCTCGGGTCCGGCGCGTGCGCCGCCGCTTGCGGGCTCATGCCCGGACTGCTCTCGATGGCGGTGCTCGTCTTCGTCAGCCGCGTGATGTTGAGCGCCGGCTACGCCGTTCAGGACACGCTCCTGATGGTGACGCTGCCCGACGACCTTCGAGGCAAGGTCTACACGATCGACCGGTCGATCGAGCTCGCGATCATGGCGCTGGCGGCACTCGTCGCGGGCCAGTTGTTCGCGGTGCTTCCTCCGCGGGCCGTCGTGGTCATCTCGGGTACGTTGATGGGCCTGCCGGCGGCGGTCTGGCTTGTCGCGGTCGCTCGCGGACGGTTGCGGCCCTCGGGTACGGGATTCGTCTCGTAGCTCGGGTGGACTTCGGCTGACTGGCGGGCGTACTCTCAGGCACCGTCATCCTCAGTATCCGCCGCACGCAACTCGATGGGGCTCTCGTACTTCCAGATCGTCGTCCGGCACGCCGCGCTCAACCGGTACAGGGTGCTGAGCGGCACGGACTGGTACACCGTCAACCTGAAGGCGCGGCGGCAGTACGAGGCATGGGAGCGCGAGTGGATCGAGCAGCAGGCCGTCCAGCACGCGCGAAAGCTCGAGGTCTCGCGCCGCGCCGACGAAGCGCGCACGCAGAAGCGCCGCGAGCAGCAATCCGCGCTCGCCAGGCAATGCGAAGACTGGGCGGCGCGACAGACAGCCGACGCCCTCCACGCACTCGACACGGTGCGAACGACGCTCGTGAGAACGCTCGGCGTCAACGACGCCATCGAGTGGGATTGCTCGAGAAGGTCGCACCGCCCCCCGACGTGCCGTCTCCCGGCGAGGCGCCGTCCGAACATGATCCCCGGTATTCGCCGTCGCTCGGGCTGCTCGGACGCTTGAGCGCCGGGCGCCGGCAGCGAAAGATGGCCGAGGCGCGCGCACGCTACGAGACCGATCTCGCACGCTGGGCTGCGCTCGTCCAGGAAGCGCGCGACAAGCGCGAACGGCTCTATGGCAGGTATCAGGCCGGTCTGAGGTCCGCCGAGCAGGCCTACAACCGAAAGCTTGGAATCTGGCGCGAGGAGCAGCAGCGCTACAACCACGCCCGCGACCAGCGCAACGAAGCCCTGCGCGCGCGCCGGCGCGCGTACGAAGCCGGAGAGCCTGCGGCGGTCGTCGACTATTCCGCCATGGTCCTCGCACGATCCGACTATCCGGACTCGTATCCGCGCGACGCGGAGCTCGAGTACCACGCCGAGGCGCGCACGCTCGTCGTCGATTTCACATTGCCGCCGATCGACTGCGTCCCTGACGTGATCGAAGTGACGTTCGACCGCGCGGCGATGGACTATGTCGTCCACCGGATGTCGGACGTAGAGCGCGCGCAGCTTCACAGATCGCTGCTCCAACAGGTCACGCTGCGCACGATTCACGAACTGTTTGAGGCGGACACCGCAAACGCGCTCGACACGATCGTGCTGAACGGGTGGCTGCGGTCGAGCCCTGTCGCGGGACCGCTCGACTGCGTTCTTTCGGTGCGGGCCGCCAAGGCGGCATTCGCAGCGCTCCGACTCGACCGCGACCCGCCCGAGCGGTGCCTTCAGAGTCTTGAATCTGTGGGCGCGGAGCTTCCGTCGGTCACCAAGCCCGTCGAACCGATCGTCCCGGGCTCACGGCGTCGAGACGCCCCCACTGCACCTGCGCCGCCGGCCGCGTCGGTATACGGCGGTGATGACCTTGCGCACATGGCGCCGCTCGAGTTCGAGCGGCTCGTGCGACTCGTCCTCGAGCGCGACGTGCAGGCCCACGACGAAAAGGTGCTCGTCGCGCGGATGGAGCACGAGCGCCAGATTCGCGCGATGGTCGTCGACGCCAAGACACGCCGGATCGTGCGACTCGTTGCCCACGCGCATGCGTGCAGCGAGGCGCTCCCGGAGTCGACCGTGGCGGAACTTCAGGCGGCGATGGAATCCGAACGCGCATCGCTTGGCCTGCTGATGTCGACGGGCCCGGTTGGAGACAATGTGCGCGAGCTCGCTGCCTCGGCCGGAATCCGCGTCATCGACTGCGCGAGCTCGCTGCCTCGGCCGGAATCCGCGTCATCGACGGCACGGCGCTACTGGGGCTCCTGTCGCGGCACGGCGGCGCTTCGGACATCGACGCCCGCCAGACAAATCCGCTGCACCGCGAGACGTCCGAGCTCAGCGAGTAGTCGCCGACGGCAGTTCGGCGGCGACCGCGCCGCGTGCCGGAGCCGGCGCGTCGTCGGACGTGGTGATCTCCCACGCCGACTCGTCGCGCACGACCTTGGCAACGAGCTGCGTATGCAGCGCGTGCCCCGCACGGTCCGCAATCACGTGGCCGTGCACGTGTAATCCGAACAGCGCGAGGTCGCCAACGAGGTCGAGCATCTTGTGGCGGACGAATTCGTCGGGCCACCGCAATCCGACGTCGTTCAGCATCCCGCCCTCGGGCGTCAGCACGATCGCGTTGTCGAGCGATCCCCCCTGGATCAGCCCGGCGGCCCGGAGCGCTTCGACCTCGTGGAGAAACGTAAACGTTCGTGCAGCGGCCAGATGCGACACGAATTCGCCGTTCGTGATCGACACGGTGCGCTCCTGACGGCCGACGAACGGGTTGTCAAAGTCGATGCGGCACGTGACGCGGTATTCATCGCACGGCTCGATGCGTATCGATCGATTCGACTCGACGACCTCGACCGGCTTGCGGATCTTCAGGAACTGACGGCCTGCCTCGAGCTGCACGATGCCGGCGGACTCGATCCGATCGACCCACGGCTCGGCGCTTCCATCAAGGATGGGCACCTCCATCCCGTCGATCTCGATGATGCAGTTGTCGACGCCGGATCCGACGAGCGCCGCAAGCAGATGCTCGACCGTTGCGACCATGACGCCCTGGCGCATGAGCGTCGTCGCATAGCTCACCCGAGCAACACTGCCCGGAACTGCCGGGACCTCGAACCCATCGAGATCGACACGCCGGAATACGTACCCGGCGAACGCCGGCGCCGGCGACAGACGGACGTGAACCTGTTGCCCTGTGTGCAGCCCCACTCCCGAGGCCGAAACGGAGTCGCCAAGCGTCGTCTGTCGTTGCACGTGCCCTCTCGTCCCGTTGTTTCGCTTCTGACGTCGACTGCTTACAGTGCAATCCCCAAGCCACCGCAGCCCAAGCCCAATAACTACTGCAAGTATGGATATTAGCCTGTTTCGCACGTGTCCAGCCTGTTCGATGTGTGGCGCGCGTGCGACGCTCTAGCGTTGCGTCAATGCGACATGCTGCACGTCGGTGTACAATGGCGCGGCCATGGCGGAACCATCCGAGAAGCTCTACCTCGTCGACGGAATGTCCCACATATTTCGGGCCTACTACGCGATCCGCGGCCTGTCCACGAGTTCCGGCCTCGCGACCAATGCGGTGTACGGATTCACGATGATGCTCCGGAAGCTGATTGCGACCGAGCAGCCGCACTATCTCGCCGTCGCGCTCGACAGCGCAGGACCGACGTTTCGCCACGAGGCCTATGCCGACTACAAGGCGACACGCGGGTTGATGCCCGACGACCTGGCGCTGCAGATCCCGTACGTGCTGCGGGTATGCGAGGTGTACAGGATCCCCGTGGTCCGGGTGCCGGGGCTTGAGGCAGACGATCTGATCGGAACGCTCGCCAAGAAGGCCGAGGCGGCAGGCATCGAAACGGTCATCGTGTCGCAGGACAAGGACCTGTGCCAGCTCGTCAACGAGCACACGATCCTTCTGCGTGAGGAACGCGACCGGTCGATCACGAGAACCGATGCTGCCGGCGTCGAGAAGCGGATGGGAGTTCCCCCCGAGCAGGTGGTCGACCTGCTTGGCCTTCAGGGCGATTCATCCGACAACATTCCCGGTGCGCCGGGAATCGGCGAGAAGGGCGCGCTGCAGATCCTCCAGCAGTTCGGATCCATCGAGGCGGCGCTTGCGGGCTGGGAGCAGGTGCAGCGCAAGAGCTATCGCGAATCGTTGCGCGACAACGCCGACATCATCCGCCAGTCGCGCGAGCTTGCGACGATCAAGGTCGATTGCCCGATCGATCTCGAGCTCGAAAAGCTCCGAATGGAAGCGCCGGACGCGCGCGCGGCGTACGAACTGTTCACCGAGCTCGAATTCACCACGCTCGCGCGCGAGTACGCCTCATCCGCGGCCGTCGATTCGCCCGCGCCCGAGCTCGAGCAGAGTTCGTGCGTCTTTCGATACGTGTCAAAGGCAACCGACGTAGCAGCGCTCGTCGACGATGTGTTTGGCGCCGGCCACGTCGCGATCGCGCTCGCCGCTGGAGACTCCGGTCGACTCGCCGGTCTCGCGCTGTCGACGCAGGCCGGATCGGCGACCTATGTCGACCTTGCGGCAGCCGACGATGAACGCGCGGTATTTGCCTCGCTGCTCGACGTCCTCGGGAACGGGCTCGTTCGAAAGACCTTTCACGACGCCAAGGACGCGCTCCATCGACTGAACCGGCATCTCGAGACGATCGATACCGCGCGAGGCGAGATGGTCGTCGATGCGATCAGGTCCTGCGGCAAGCGGTTCCCGTGGGAGGGGGCGGCCCGCATCGAGCCCATCAGCGACGACACGATGATCGCCGCGTACCTTCTCGACCCGAACCGGGCAAAGTACGAGGTTTCCGAGCTCTTCCGTGAGCATTGCGGCGCGTCGTTCGACGCCGATGTCGAAGGCTTCACGGCCGGCGCCGGACGAGCGGTCCAGGAGGCCGAAGCAGTCTTTCGCATCGGTGAATCGCAGCGGGCGCTCGTCGAGAGCCGCGGCGTCTCGGACGTCTACACGCGGATCGATCTGCCGCTCGTCGAGATTCTCTTCGAGATCGAGCGCACCGGAATGCTCGTCGACAAGGCAGCTCTGGCGGACATCAGCGCGACGATGGAGACCCACATCGCACGAATCGCCGCCAAGATCTTTGAAGCAGCAGGCGGCGAATTCAACATCAACAGCCCCGGACAGCTTGGCGAGGTTTTTGAGCGGCTCAACCTCCCGCTCAAGCGGCGAACTTCCACCGGCAAGATATCGACGAGCAAGGACGTGCTCGAGGAGCTCGCCGCGACATTCGAGCTCCCGCGCCTCGTGATCGAATACCGCGAGCTGACCAAGCTGAAAGGAACGTATGTCGACGCGCTCCCGGAATCGATCGATCCGGTGACGGGCCGCATTCACACGTCCCTCAGCCAGACGACCGCATCGACCGGGCGACTGTCGTCCGTCAACCCGAATCTCCAGAACATTCCGATTCGCACCGACGCGGGACGCTCGATACGGCGCGCTTTTGTAGCCGCAAAGGGATGCGTGATGATTTCTGCGGACTATTCGCAGATCGAGCTCCGGGTGCTCGCGCACATTGCCGACGACGAGCGGATGAAGGAGGCCTTTCGTTCAGGCGAGGACATTCACGCCGCAACTGCGCGCGCGGTGTTTGGCGCGACGACAAAGGAAGAGGAGAAGGAGAAGCGGCGTCTCGCAAAGATCGTCAATTTCGCGATCGCCTACAGCGTCGGGGCGTTCGGCCTCGCGCAACGCACGGGGCTTTCGCGAAAGGAGGCCAAGGCCGCCATCGACACGTATTTCGAGATGTTCAAGGGCGTCCGCCGATACATGGACGAGACGCCCGAGGTTGCGCGCGAGAACGGCGAAGTCCGCACGATGTTCGGGCGCCTCCGGCAGATCCCCGACATCGACAACAAGAACGGCCAGCTGAGAAACGCGGCAGAACGCGAGGCGATCAACATGCCGATCCAGGGCACGGCCGCGGACCTCATGAAGCTGGCGATGATTGCCGTCCACAACGCGCTTGTTCGCGAGAAGCTGTACGGCCGAGTCATCATGCAGGTGCACGACGAACTGCTGATCGAAGCGCCTGCGGACGAGGTCGAACGTACGGGCGAGCTCGTTCGGCGCGAGATGGAGCAGGTTCACACCCTCGCCGTGCCGCTCGTCGTCGACGTCGGAAGCGGTCCGAACTGGATGGCCGCCAAGTAGAAACGCCTGGAGCCGGGAGAATCGCGCATGCCCTCACGCTGTCACTGGGTCAACTCGGAGCTGTCGCTGGCATACCACGACGCCGAATGGGGTGTTCCGGTCCACGACGATCAACGATTTTTCGAGTTCCTGATACTCGAAGGCGCGCAGGCCGGCCTGAGCTGGGAGACGATACTCAAGAAGCGTGATGCCTACCGCGCGGCGTTCGACGGATTTGATCCGAAGATCGTGGCGGCGTACGACGACGCAAAGCTCAAGGAGCTTCTTGGCAACGCCGGTATCGTTCGAAACCGGTTGAAGGTCGCGTCGGCCGTCACGAATGCGCGCGCATTCCTCGACGTGCAGGCCGAACATGGCAGCTTTGACGCATACGTCTGGTCGTTCGTCGGCGGGATTCCGCGACAGAATGCCTGGCGCGTGCACACGCAGGTTCCCGCAACGTCCGCGGAGTCCGATGCGTTGAGCAAGGCGCTCCTCGCCCGCGGGTTCAAGTTCGTCGGTTCGACGATCTGCTACGCGTTCATGCAGGCGACGGGGCTGGTCAACGACCATACGACCGACTGTTTCCGGTATTCGGTGATCCGGAGCGGGTAGAAGCCAGCCGAATGTTTCGAGGCACCCTGGAGGGGTGCTGGAGAATAGCCGGGGGTCGAGGAGCGAAGCGACGACGACCCCCGGGCTACGAAAGTCCTTCATGCGACCCTGAATGGGTCGGGCAAGAGCCGGACCCTTTCAGGGTCCGAATGCTTGATTGTGTCCCTCCAGGGGTCATCGTCGCGCTTCGCGCTCCTTGACCCCTGGCTATTCCAGCGCACCCCTTCGGGGTGCATGGATGTCGACCAGACAACAAATTGAGGTTTGAATAAATACGCTGAAACCTCAGAACGTCACTCGGCACCGGTCGGCGAGCTCGGCCCGCCGCCCCGCGTCCCACCCCGACGTCAGGCTGTGACGATCGCCTGACAACGCGAGCCCGTCCACACGCGCCGATCCGCACGACGCGCACGCCGAATGCAGACCCGTGGACAACTCTCCGCATTCGAAGCACACGGTGAACTCCGGCGCGAACGAGATCGCCGCAACCGTCGTCTGAAAGAACGCCTGCGACGTCAGCACCGCGACCTGATCGGGCGTCGGGGGCGTGCTTCCGAACCAGATCTCCGATCCCGCGTTGAGCACACCGTGCGGATGCAGCGCGCCCTCCGACCGCAGCCGCTCGAACGCGCTGACATCCGCCCGGGCCGACAGCCGCAGCCCCGGCGTGTAGCTGGCATCCGACCCGTCCGGCTCGACCGCGTCGACGACGCTCGCCGCCGCCTTTCCAAAGAACCGGAGGTCGAGCCGCGCGAGCCGTGACGACGTTGCCTCGTCGCACGATTCGCTGATGACAAAGCGGACGTTGTGCTTGTTCGACAGCCGATCCGCCTCGCGCCGCAGGTGTCCCACCACGCGGCCGGCGAACTCGTACGCGGCCGGGTTCTCGTGCATCTGATGGCCGAGCACGGCGCGAACCAGCTCGTTCAGCCCCACCGGACTGATCCAGTGCGCCGTCCAGCTGAGCCTCACGAACGGAGCATGTCCAGCGCGCATCGCAAGCATCGACAACGGACCCTGCTCGCCCTGCGCCAGGAGCTTTTCAAGAAACACCCGCTTCTCGAGGTGCGCCTGCGCCGCCGCTTCCATCAGACGCGTCAACTCCTCGAACACCCGTACCTGGTCGTCGACGGCGAGATACCCGACTCGCGGGAGGTTCAGCGCGACGACGCCAAACGATGCGGACCTCCACGACGCCGAGTCGGTTCGCTCGATCGCGCGCTTGTCCGAGATCCCGTAACGCGAGAAGAACGTCGATTCCTCCTTCCGATCGAACGCTATCTTCAACCCGCCGCGCTCGGTCGCAACACGGCTTGCGAGATCGAGCAGCGACCGGTAGCCGGCCTGCTCGTTGAAACGCTCGGTGATGTGCAGAATGCACCGCGGCGACGCAAACGGGCGCCCGCGAGCGTCCGAGGCCATGTACGCCCCGAGCAGCGCGCGCAGAAACGCGTGCGCGGTCTCGGCATAGTCGGAGTAGTTGCGAGGAAGCTCCTCGCCGCCCGGTCCGATCGCCGGACGGTTCGCAAGGTACTCTGGCGCTTCCCAGTCGAGATGGACGTCGCACACGAGCGCCTGTCCCCCTCGCGCAACCGCCGGAGCCGAAAACTCGAACAGCAACGTCTGCGCGAGCTGCTTGAGGTCGTTCTCGCCGAGCCCCTCGAGAAACGGCGCCAGCGTGAAATTCAGGCTGTCCCACACGATCGGCCCCGAGAGATACCCCTGCAGCGCCGCCGAGAACTTGACGATCTGCGCGATCAGCACGCCCGGCCTGCGCGCCGGCCTCGCACTCGCAAAGCCCTGCGGCAGCGCGATGCCGTGCCGTTTGACGAAATCGATCGTCGTGACGAGCGAGTACGGCCGGTCGATCGCGCCAAGGTCCTGAATGTGAATGTCGCCGACGAGGTGAGCGTTCGCAACGGCTTCGGACAGCACCGACTGAATCGCGTACTCCCGCTTGATGGCCTCCGCGAGAATCAGGCTCGTGCCTTCCGGACCGTGGGGCGTCGACGCTTCGGCCCGTCGCGAATCGTGCATCAAGCGATCGATGTCGTGCAGCGGCACGCCCAGGCGCGTGTGCGCCCGATACGCGTCTTCGAGGCCGTACTCGAGCAGTTTCGCGTCGACAAGACCGCGAATCAGCGACGTGCTGAGGGTCCGCAGACCGACTCGGTCGATAAAACTCCGGATCTCGTGGCTGATCTGCCGTGCCCGTTCGGAATCGAGGTGTGCCTCGGTGACGAGCGTCTCGACGATCCGGTGCGAGTCGAATAGCGCGACGTCCTCGTCGGACTTCCGGACGAGGAGCTCAAGCTCCATCGACTCGCGCACTTCTCGGGGTTCAGTGATGCCGGGCGAGTCGCTGTCTTGCGGATCGAGCGGCTCAGGGTCCATTGACCCCAAGATACGCAGCCGGCAATAGCGACGCAAGCACGCGCAACTGATCGGCCGGGGTGTGGCTGCGCGCCGCAACCTCCCGCGCCTCAGCCGGTTTCGCGGATTGGGTCGTTGCTTGACGACCCCATGTCCGTGTGTTAGGCTGCTCGGCTTTTTTGACCAGCGAATCCCGCTCTGTTTGTATGCGTAACCTCTGCGAACGGGATATTCAGCGAAATGGAGGCCTTTTGGAAGTGAGTACGAACCGCACCTACATGTTTACGTCGGAGTCCGTCACCGAGGGACATCCCGACAAGATCGCCGATCAGATTTCGGACGCCATCCTCGACGCCGTCCTCGGGGACGATCCCGAGGGCCGCGTCGCCTGCGAGACCCTCGTCACGACGGGCACGATCTTCATTGCCGGCGAAATCACCACGAACACGTACGTCGACTTTCCGCGCGTCGCTCGCGAGACCGTCCGCGAGATCGGATACACCCGCGCCAAGTACGGGTTCGACTGTGACACCTGCGGCGTTATCTCTTCCATCGATTCCCAGTCCCCCGACATCGCGATGGGCGTCGATGTCGGCGGGGCCGGCGACCAGGGACTAATGTTCGGCTATGCGTGCAACGAGACGCCCGAACTGATGCCGCTTCCGATCTCGCTCGCGCACAAGCTCTCGCGCCGCCTCGCCGAGGTCCGCAAGGAGGGTGTCGTCGACTACCTCCGTCCGGACGGCAAGTCGCAGGTCACCGTGCAGTACGACGAGAACCGCAACCCCATCCGCATTCCGACGGTCGTCATCTCCACGCAGCACGGCGAGGACGTGACCAACGACCAGATCCGCCACGACATCATCGAGCACGTCATCAAGCCGGTCCTGCCGGAGGAGATGCACGACAAGTCGATCACGTACCACATCAACCCGACGGGCCGGTTCGTTGTCGGCGGCCCGCAGGGCGACACGGGTCTCACGGGCCGCAAGATCATCGTCGACACCTATGGCGGCATGGGCGCCCACGGCGGCGGCGCGTTCTCGGGCAAGGACCCGTCCAAGGTCGATCGTTCGGCGAGCTACATGGCGCGCTACGTCGCCAAGAACATCGTCGCGGCAGGCCTCGCTGACCGCTGCGAGATTCAGCTCGCATATGCGATCGGCGTCGCGGACCCGGTTTCGGTCCACGTAGACACCAAGGGCACGGGCAAGGTCGACGACTTCCTGATCTCGGACATCGTGCGCGCAAACTTCAAGCTGACGCCGCGCGAAATCATCGAGACGCTCGATCTTCGCAAGCCCGTCTACAAGGCGACTGCGGCGTACGGGCATTTTGGCCGCAACGAGTTTTCGTGGGAGCGCACCGACAAGATCGACGCGCTTCGCCGCGACGCAGGGATCTAGTTCCACGGGAACCCGCGGGCCGCGGTCGGGGCATTTGCACATCGTCGTGCACCGCCCCGACCGCCTGTCCGCTTCCCTGTCTTAAGGAGACACATGAGCACCAGCAAGCAGATTCCCGATTGTGATGTGAAGGACCTCGGGCTCGCCCCTCTCGGCAAGCAGAGGATCGAGTGGGCCGAGCGCGAAATGCCCGTTCTGCGGCTCATCCGCGAGCGGTTCGCGACGGAGCGCCCCCTCGAGGGCGTCAAGATGGTCGCGTGCTGTCACGTAACGACCGAGACGGCCAACCTGGCGCGCGCGTTCAAGGCCGGCGGCGCCGACGCGGTCCTGATCGCATCGAACCCGCTGTCGACCCAGGACGACGTCGCGGCTGCGCTCGTCGTCGAGTACGGCATCCCCGTCTACGCGAGAAAGGGTGAGGACACCGCAACGTACGGCCAGCACGTCCGCCTTGCGCTCGAGACCAAGCCCAACCTGATCATCGACGACGGCGCCGACGTCATTGCCACGCTCGTGAAGGAGTATCCCGACCAGATCGGCGACCTCATCGGCTCGACGGAAGAGACGACCACGGGCATCGTTCGCATGCGAGCGCTCGAGAAGACCGGCCGCATGACCTGGCCAGCGATCGCCGTGAACGACGCCCAGACAAAGCACTTCTTTGACAATCGGTACGGAACGGGACAGTCGACGCTTGACGGCGTCATCCGCGCCACGAACATCCTGCTCGCAGGCCGGACGCTTGTGGTCGTCGGGTACGGCTGGTGCGGAAAGGGCGTCGCGATGCGCGGCCGAGGCATGGGCGCAAACGTCGTCGTGACCGAAGTCGATCCGATTCGGGCCATCGAGGCCGTGATGGACGGCTTCCGCGTGATGCCGATGGACAAGGCCGCGGCGGAAGGCGACATCTTCATCACGGTCACGGGCAACCGGCACGTCGTCGATGCGCACCACTTCGCAAAGATGAAGGACGGCGCACTCGTCGCAAACTCGGGCCACTTTGACCTCGAGTTGAACCTCGTCGCCCTCGCCGACCTCGCCGAACCGAAGCGCGAGGTCCGGCCGTTCGTTGACGAGTACAAGCTGAAGTCGAACGGGAACCGCGTGATGGTGCTCGGCGAAGGCAGGCTCATCAATCTCGCCGCCGCCGAAGGTCACCCGGCGTCGGTCATGGACATGAGCTTTGCGAATCAGGCGCTGTCGGCAGAGTATCTCGTCAAGAATCGCGAGACGCTCACACCCGGCCTGCATATCCTGCCCGCGGAAGTTGACGCGGAGATCGCGCGGCTGAAGCTCGCCGCGATGGGTGTCGGCATCGACACTCTGACGCCCGAGATGATCGAGTACATGACGAGCTGGGAGACGGGAACCTAAGCTCGCGAACATACGAGCGGGGACACCGGGACGTCCGGTGTCTCTGCTACGCTCCGTTCTCGATCAGCAGGCAGAATCCGCGCAGCAGTTCAGCAAGGCGCGTCGCGGCGAGCTCGCCTTCACGCACGACGTCGTCGTGGTCGAGCGTTCCACTGCCGACGCCGGCTGCCGGATTCGTGATCACCGAGACACCCGCAACGCGAAGTCCCGCGTGCCGCGCGGCGATCGCCTCGTGCACCGTGGACATTCCGACCGCGCTCGCGCCGAGCGTTCGAAGCATGCGGATCTCCGCAGGCGTTTCGTAACTCGGTCCGGCGACGCCGGCATAGACGCCCCGGTGCACCGGGCGCCCGAGCGACAGCGACGCCTTCTCGAGCGCGCTGACGAGCTTTCGGTCGTACGCATGCGTCATGTCCGGAAACCGTGGCCCGAGACGCTCGTCGTTCGGCCCCCTGAGAGGGTTTTCACCCGTCAGGTTCAGGTGATCGTCGATGATCATCAGGTCGCCCGCACGGTACGTCGGGTCGATTCCGCCGGCAGAGTTCGTGAGCACGATCGCGTCGACGCCGACCGCCGCGAGCACGCGGACCGGACGTGTGACCTCCTCCGGCGTATAGCCCTCGTAACCGTGAACCCTGCCCGCTAGCACGATCACCTGCACGCCGCCGACGGTTCCCGCGGTCACGAGCCCTTTGTGACCAGCGACCTTTGGATGGCGCAAATTCGGGACGTCCCCAAACGAGAACGTGAGCGGATCGTCAACCGATTCGGCAAAGGCGCCGAGCGCTGAACCGAGCACGAACGCCACGGCCGGTTTCCTCTCACCGAGTTTCTCGCGCAGCGCGGCCGCCGATTCGGCGATCGTTGAGAACGACGTCATGCCGGCTGCTATTCGAGATCGATCGGCCGCAGCGGCTTCTCGTCACCGCTCTCCTTGGCCTTCCGGACAGCCTCCTGCAACTTCTCGTCGAGCAGGCGCGCCCGATCCTTCATCGACGACATCTCCCTTTCGAACAACCGCTCGGACGACGCCTTCTTCTCGGCCAGGCCGCTGAGGATGTCGCCGATCGATCCCGGCCCCTTTGCATCGCGTTTCTCGGTGTGACTGATGATGACGCCCGTCGCCCGGTCCACCAGGATCAGCGACTCGCAGCACGGGCACAGCACTTCGAGCCGGGTCGTCGTATCGGATGCGTCACTCATGATTGATTCCTAAGCGCCTCCGGCACGTGCGCCGTTGAGGGCAGCGAGCGCCGCAAGCGCGGCCTGCTGTACGTACGGATCCGGATCGCGCGTCGCCTTTGCAAGCGCGGCCGACGCATTGTGATCGCCGATGATTCCCAGCGCCGTCGCTGCAGCGCGGCGCACGTCCGCTTCGCCGTCAGACCCGAGCGCAGCCACGATTCCCGATACGGCTCCCGATGCCCGCAGAACGCCAAGCGCCCTGATGACCTCGCGTCTGACGAACGGATCCTTGTCGCCGATTCGCTCTGTGAGCGCCGGTGCCGCCGCCGGGTCCGCGAGCATTCCAAGTGCCGTCGCCACAGCCGCACGGGCCTCCTTGTCCTTCTCTTTCGGAAGACGCGCCACAAGCGCCGCCGTCGCCGACCGGTCCCCGGTCACGCCGATCGCGTAGACGATCTCCTTGCGGACAAAAACGATGCGTTCCTTCTCGAGCCTCGCGAGCAGCGCCGCGCAGGCGCTCGACGATCCCAATTGTCCAAGGGACGTCGCGGCGGTCGCGCGCACGACCTCGTTCGGATAGTCGAGAAGCTCCGAAAGCGCAGCAGGTGCCGATGGGTCCGTGCTCGACCCGAGCGCGGCAGCGCGGTCGCGAGCTGCTTCGATGTCGGCTGGTTGCGGTTTCTTCGCGCCGGCGGCGCACACCGTCCCCGCAGAAAGGAGCGCCACAAGCACGAGACACGAAGCGAGAGAGGCCGCCCGCTGCGACATCACGCGACGAAGTTGCTGCCGTTCGAGAACAGACCGATCCGCTCCGCTCGACGCCGAACTCGGTCCCATTCAAGAACCGTCCGGGCCCGCTGACTCTCCCGCGAGTCGGCGAGAATCGTGATCAACTCGTCCTCGAACAGGACCGGCGAGTCGATCTGGGCGCGCATGGACTCCATGATGTTGACGTACTCGAACAGTTCCGCGACTTCACTGTCGGAAAGTCCCGCGATCTTCGCGTACAGCTTCTCGCGCTGAATTCTCCGCTCAGCCATTGCGAGTTCTCCTTCTCGCACCAGGTGTCGACCATTCCGGCGTCGGGCCCTCGCGCTCGCTATTGCAGTCGACTGAGGTGCGGGATCGGCGGTTGGCCCGGCCGTGAGGCCGTGCGAATTCCGCCAGAACTATACGCCGCGTTTCGAAAGACCGGCAAGCGTCATTCCCGGCAAGGGGGCGCGCGAGGTCATTCGGAAAAGAGCGATGACGTTCGGCTCTTCGCGAGAAGGATGCTCGCCGCGTCCCGCACCGCGTCCGTGCGAACCGCGTCCGCCGTCAGACCCGAGCACACCGCGAAGTCCTGATGCACCGGCGAATGCAGATCGAGACCGATTCTGACGAGCACGGTCCGAACGCGTGCGAGCGCAGCAAGGTTTGCGACGCCGGGATCGTCCGTGAGAACCAGGCTCGATCGCACGAGCGCCGCGATGAACCGCTCGCCGGACGGCGAGCCAACACCGAGCACACGACCGCCAAGGGCTCCTGCAACGTGGCGCGCCTCGCTCCCTTCGCCGGGCGTGTCGAGTGCGATGACCCACGCGTCGAACTGCGATCGCAGCTCCGACGCAACGTCGACCATCTGCGTCAGCGTCCAGGAGCCCGAAAAATGGACGGTCAACACGGGCCCGCCGCCTCGATACCCGGTGGACTGCAGCGCCTTCTCGACCCACGCGTCCGCTTCGGCCCCGGGAACGACGTCGAGCCTGTCGGGGGACGAGCCAACGCCGAGCAGCTGCGACAACCGGAGCAGCGGATCCGCGAGGCGCCGTGAGCTCTTGCGTGACGCAAGCAACGCCTCGGCATAGACGCCTGGATCCGAGACACCGCGGTTCCCCGCCGCGACAAGCGCCGCGAGCCCGGACGGAATCCCCGGGAACAGATCGACGACCGTGTCGAACTTCGCGCCACGCACGCGCGACAACAGCGAGAGGTTTCCAAAGACGCCCGCGGGCGCCTTTGACACGTTCGCGAGGGTCGGGACGGGCACGACCTGGTTCGCGAGGCCAAGAGCCCGAACGACCTCGCACACACCGGGCGACGACGCGAGCGTGATGGACTCCTCGGGAAACACGCTGCGCCGCGCTGCAAGCGGCCCGACGAGCAACGCCGCTTCAGAAAACGGGGCGAGCGCCAGGACGAGTGTGTGGGTTGCGACCGTCATTCGTTTTGTGCTCAGGCATTGTGCTGAAACTCGATGACGTCGCCATCGTGCACAACATACTCCTTGCCCTCGATTCGGAGCTTGCCCGCCTCGCGAGCCTTCGCAGTGCTCCCCGTCTCGATGAGGTCCTCAAAGCGGACGACATTGGCCTTGATGAAGCGCTTTTCGATGTCGGTGTGGATCGTCCCGGCGGCACGATGCGCGGTCGTTCCGCGCGGAATCGGCCACGCGCGGCATTCGTCCTCGCCGGCCGTCAGGAAACTGATCAGGTTGAGAACGCGATATGCCGCCTGAACAAAGCGGTCACGCGCCGGTTCGGCGATTCCGAGATCGCCGAGAAACTCCTGCTGCTCGTCAGGCGACAACTGCGCGATGTCCATTTCGGCGCGACCGCACATCGCGATGATCTCGAGCTGACGCCTCGCCGCCTCGGCCGCTAATCCATCCGGAACACCCGCCGCGATACCGTCTTCGTCGACATTCAGAAGAAGCAGCATCGGCTTGAGGCTCAGAAACCTGAATCCGGCAAGCGTGTTCAATTCCTCGTGCCCCAACTCGAGCAGTCTGAGCGGTTTCTCCTCGGCGAGATGCGCGTGACAGCGCGCCATCAGGTCCTGCTCGCGACCGCTGTCGTGCTCCTTCTTCAGGCGTTCGATGCGCTTCTCGATCTGCACCATGTCGGTGAGCATCAGCTCTTCCTCGAATCCCTTAAGGTCCCGCATCGGATCAGCGGCGCTTGCCAGCAATGGACTCTCGAACGCGCGGATGACGTGCACGAGCGCGTCCGTCTCGCGCATGTGCTGCACGATGCGCGAGTCGAGCCCGTGTTCCGACCCGGTGCGCTCGCCCTCCTGACCGGCGACGTCGACGAACGATATCTCCGCATAGACGAGTTTCTTCGGCTTGTAGAGCTCGCCAAGGCGGTCGATACGTGAATCCGGGACCTTGATGATCCCGAGGTTCGCCTTGTCCTTGGAACCGTAGCCGACATCGGCGTGCAGTCCGGTGAGCGTGTTGAATATGGTGGTCTTTCCCGACCCGGCGTAACCAACGATTCCTGCTTTCATAACTGTTCCACGCGTATCGCCCGGCCTGGCCGCCCCGCGGGGAGCTTCCACGGCCGCGCGAACATCCTACTCTCCCAGTTGTCGAATGAGACTAGCCTTCACAATGTCCGCCCCGCGCTCGGAACCGAGCGCCCTGAGGTATGTCTCCAGAAAGACCGCCCTGTCCCGCTCGTTGATCGCCTTGATGTCGGAGCGCATTAACGCAAGAAGGTCCGACGCCCAGCGCCGTTGCCGCAGGTACGGTGGAAGCCAGTTCGCGACTCCCGCCCGGCCAAGGCCTACGAACCAGATCACGGGTGTCGATCGTCGTCGCTGGATCAGCACGTTCTGCGCGACGAGGTCCTTGTGGTAGAAGCCGTGAGCGTGCATCCAAGCGGTCTGTGTTGCGATCTGCCGGATGAGGTGCAGCTTCTTGAATCCGCCGATGCGCCCCCGGAATTCGTCCGCCTCGAGCGACGACAGCGGCACGGCGTCGGGAATTGCCAGCGTCACGGCAAAACTCGTCATGTTCAGCGGGCGGAAGCGCGGGCGCACCGCCGCGATGACTCGCGACGTCGGAAGCCCGCACGCCAGCATCAGCCGGCCTGTCCTGAGGACGGTGTAGGCCTGAGGAGCCCGAAACATCTCGCGAACTCTCGAATTGATCAGAAGGTGCGTGTAGATCTGGCAGGACCCGCGGGGTGCGGCAATTTCGATCCTGTGGACTACGCGTCCGGGACGCGTCGGAATGCGCTCGGCGCCAAGGTACCCTCCGACGCCGTGAGGATCGGCCAGCAGCAGACGCAGGTCGTCACAGTCAAAACGCGGGTCGACGAAACCCACGAATCGAGAGGACTTGAAGCGGTCGAGCTGCATGGCTGTCTCGATGGATGACCTTTCGACCGTGCCAGCAACCGCGCACGGTCGAAGGACTGCGATCGGGGAGTACAAAGTCTAGGCGATTGCCGCCGCCTCGCGAAGATCACGGCCCGTCATCTGTCGAGACGGCGCCAGCCCGAGCAACCCGAGCAGAGTCGGCGCGATGTCCGCGAGCGTGCCGCCAGGACGGAGCTTGCCCTTCCAGTCGCGCGAGATCAGAAGCAGCGGAACGAGGTTTGTGGTATGCGCAGTCTGCGGCTGACCGGTAACCGGGTCGACCATCTCTTCGGCGTTTCCGTGGTCCGCCGTGATGATCAGAGCGCCGCCGCGTTCGAGAATCGCGTCCGCCACTCGACCGAGGCATGCATCCAGCGTCTCGATGGCCGCAATCGCCGGCTCGAGCATTCCGGTGTGGCCGACCATGTCAGCGTTCGCGAAATTCACGATCACGACGTCAGTTGCGCCCGCCTGAACGCACTCCACGACCTTGTCGGCAACGATCGACGCGCTCATCTCGGGCTGGAGGTCGTACGTGGCGACGTGCGGCGACGGAACGAGAATCCGCCGTTCGCCCGGAAACTCCTTCTCGACGCCGCCGTTGAAGAAGAACGTGACGTGAGCGTACTTCTCGGTCTCGGCGATGCGAGCGTTCCGTACGCCGTGCTCGGCCAGCACGTCCGCCAGGATGCCTTCGTGTGCAAGCGGCGGGAACGCCGTCGGGAGTCCAAACGATGCGTCGTATTGTGACATGCACACGAAATGCACACGCGGCGGATTCGGTCCGCGATCGAACTCGGCAAAGTCGGGTGACGTGAATGCCCTCGTGAGCTGACGCGCGCGGTCGGCACGGAAGTTGAAGAAGATGACCGCATCCCCATCCGCGACCGTCGCAACAGGTCGCCCGTCCTCGACCACGACGATCGGTTCGACAAACTCGTCGCCGACGTCTTTCGAATACGATGCGAGAATCCCGTCGACCGGGTTCGCGACCTCGATTCCCTTCCCGTGCACCAACAGGTTCCAGGCTCGCTCGACTCGGTCCCACCGCTTGTCGCGATCCATCGCGTAGTATCTGCCGACGACCGTCGCCACACGCCCGACACCGATCTCGGTCGCGCGATCGATCAACTCCTGGACAAATCCGGCGCCCGATTGCGGAGGCGTGTCGCGTCCGTCCAGAAAACAGTGCACCGCGACGCGTTGCAGTCCGTTGTCGCGCGCGATGCGCAGCAGCGCGTACAGGTGCTCGTGCCACGAGTGCACTCCACCGTGCGAGACGAGACCCATCAGATGCAGCGTCGTTCCGTTCCGCTTGGCGTGCTCGATTGCGCCGAGCAGGACCGGATTCAGAAAGAAATCACCGGTCTCGATCGCGTGATCGATGCGCGAAATGTCCATTCGGACGATCCGCCCCGCACCGATATTCAGATGGCCGACTTCGCTGTTACCCATCTGACCGTTCGGCAGACCCACCGCGTGCCCGCTGGCATCGATGAGCGTGTTGGGATACTCGGCGAACCAGCGATCGAGGTTGGGCGTGTTCGCGAGCGCGATCGCGTTGTTCTCGGTGATGTCGGAATGCCCGAAACCGTCGAGAATCACGAGCGCCAGCGGCGTGTGCGGGAACTGTGTCACGTGATCTCCAGTCGTCGTCATCGTCAGGCGCGCTTGCGTCCGGTCTTCGCCTTCTTGCTGCTCGCCTTCGGTGCCCTCCGGGCCTTGGCCGCCTTCGGGGCGGGTGGTGCCACGTTCGCGCTCGTAAACGCGCCGTATCCCGGATATCGCGCGGAGCCCCCGAGCTCCTCCTCGATCCGAAGCAACTGGTTGTACTTTGCGATGCGGTCCGTGCGCGACGCCGAGCCCGTCTTGATCTGACCCGCATTCGTGGCAACCACGAGATCGGCGATGAACGTGTCTTCCGTTTCGCCCGACCGGTGCGAGACGACGGCCGTGTACCGGTTCGTGCGCGCAAGCTCGATGGCCTCGAGCGTCTCCGTCAGCGTGCCGATCTGGTTCACCTTGATCAGGATCGAATTCGCCGTCCCGGCGTCGATGCCGCGCTTCAGGTACCGCGTATTCGTGACGAACAGGTCGTCGCCAACAAGCTGGACGTGCGAACCGATGGCGTCGGTCAGCAGTTTCCAGCCGGTCCAGTCGTTTTCAGCCATGCCGTCCTCGATCGAGATGATCGGGTATTGGCGGACCCAGTTCGACCAGTATTCGACCATCTGCTCGCTCGAGTGTCTGGAGTTGTCCGACTTGTGGAAGACGTACTTGCCGTCGCGATAGAACTCGCTTGACGCGGGGTCCAGACCGAGGGCTATGTCCGTGCCCGGCCGGAATCCGGCCTGCGTGATGGCCTCCAGAATCGACTCGACCGCCTGGTCGTTCGACTTCAGGTTCGGGGCAAACCCGCCCTCGTCGCCCACGGATGTCGAGTAGCCCTGCTTCTTGAGAACAGCCTTGAGCGTGTGGAAGACCTCGGCTCCCCATCGAATCGCGTCGCTGAACGCTTTGGCTCCGACGGGGAGGATCATGAACTCCTGAAAGTCGACATTGTTGTCGGCGTGCGCCCCGCCGTTGATGATGTTCATCATCGGCACCGGAAGGGTTCGCGCTCCCACGCCGCCGATGTATCGGTACAGCGGAAGCTCGAGGTAGTCTGCTGCAGCGCGCGCGGTTGCCATCGACACGGCCAGAATCGCGTTCGCGCCAAGCCTGCTCTTGTTGGCTGTCCCGTCCAGTTCGAGCATCGTACGGTCGATCTCGATCTGCCGCAGCGCATCCTGGCCGATGACGGCCTGCGAGATCTGCCGGTTCACGTTGGCGACGGCCTTCTGAACCCCTTTTCCGAGGTATCGCCGCTTGTCGCCATCGCGCAGTTCAACGGCCTCGTGCTCCCCCGTCGACGCGCCGGAGGGAACCGCCGCGCGCCCGCGCGCGCCGCTCACGAGCTCGACGTCGACTTCGATCGTCGGATTGCCACGGGAATCCAGAATCTCGCGGGCGTGAATCTTCTCAATGCTGGTCATGAATGAATGCCTCCAAGGAGTCGCGGTGCTGGCGCAAGCGGGCAAGCGTAGCGGGTCGGTCGCCCGGCCGTCAACGGCTGTGCGCGCAGGCCGAATCTCCTGTCGTGTGAGTGCTTTTGCCCGGCTGTGCGACGGCGGTCGATGAGCCTTCGGCACGTTCTGTTTTGACGCTGGCCGGGTTTGTCGGGTAGGTTCATCGCTCTATGACTGAATGCGTCAAGTTGTGCCTTCTGACATCCGCGGCGCGGGTGCCGCAACGCGGCTCGCCACGGTCGGCTGGCTATGACGTCTATGCAAGCGAAGCGGTCACGATTCCCGCTACGTCGCTCGGCGAGGACGGCGCGGTCCGGGTCGGCCGTGGGCTGGTCGCAACCGGGCTTGCCGTGGCGATTCCGGACGGCCTGTACGGGCGTGTGGCGCCGCGGTCCGGGCTCGCAGTGCGCCACGGCATCGACGTCGGGGCTGGCGTCATCGACGCCGACTACCGTGACGAGGTGAGAATATTGCTGTTCAACTTTTCGGCCGATCCGTTTCACGTTCAGCCGGGTGACCGCGTCGCGCAGATCGTGTTTGAACGGGTCGCCGAGCCTGAGATCGTCACTGTCGACGCGCTAGACGCGACCGAGCGAGCCGGCGGTTTCGGGTCAACGGGTACACGATGACTGCTCTTCGCCTTCGAGCCGTAGCGGCGCTCGCGCTCTTCACGGTCCTCCCGATCCGCGGAGTGAGCGCACAGAGCGCGGATCCGGCGGGCCTCGGGGATCGCGGGATCGTCGCGCACCGCCAGGCGCTCCTCGATCTTACGAACCCGTTCACCGTGATGTGCGTCGCCTGCCACCCCGACGACGAGGACGGTCCGACGCTCACGGTCGAGCGCCGAAAGTACGGCGCGCGCACCGTGACGCTCTTTGCCACGAGCGGCGAAGGTGGCCAGAACGCCGTGGGCCCCGAGCTCTATGACGAGCTCGGACGGATCCGCGAACACGAAACGCTTGCTGCGGCCGAGATCCAGGGCTCCACGCCGTACTTTCTGCGTTTGCGCGATTTCGGATTCTCGAAATCGGGCGACGAAGCGATGCGCGTGTGGGAAGCTCAGGAGGGAGGCCACGACAAGCTGCTGGAGCGATGGGTGCGCGCGCTGCGCGAGCTCAGACCGAACGTCGTCATAACGAACCATGACACAAAGACGGGCCACGGCCAGCACCAGGCAACTGGCCGGTTGATCGTCGAGGCTGTCGCGGCGTGTGCGGATGGTTCGCGCTTCCCCGACGCGGGATCGCCCTGGAAAGTCCAGTCGCTGCTCGTCCGCGTGCCGGAGAAGGCGGACGGTGGCGTCGTCGTGAATGCCGGTGAATACGATCCTGTCCGGGGAATGACCTACCGTGAAATCGCGTTTCGCGCACTGTTGCAGCACGCCACGCAAGGCCCGTGGAGCTTCGATTTCGTGCCGGGATCCGCGCGGTACGAACAGGTGGTGAGGTCATCCGAGACCGGCGCGGGAATCGGTTCGCCGCTCACGCAGCCGCTGGCCGTCCCTCCGGGATCGTTCTCCGTCGAACGCGCAGCGATCGACGGGGACACATCCACTCTCAAGGCGCGTCTCGTGGACGTTGCGGCACGAGGCGGCCTTTCGGTCCCCGATCGTCGGCGCCTCGACGCCGCGCTCGCGGCGATTTGCGGAGTCGACGTGTCGCTCGAGATCGCAACGCCCTCGGCGCCGATCGGCGACCAGATCGAGGCGACGCTTACCATCGCCAATACGAGCAATGCTCCCATTACGATCTCGAAGCTCCAGTTTCCGAGGTACCTCGTGCGGCGCGAGATGGAGGAACCCGCCGAGGCGTGGGAGGACTCGCCCGTTCCTGCCAACAGCGTGAGAACGTTCGTCATGCTGCTCAACATCGTGGGGACCGTCTCAAACGGCGCAGCGATGTTCCCGCCAGTCGAGTCGCCGCCGCCAACGGCGGCACGGCCGGCGCCGAATTCCGTGGTCGGTTTCTTCGGTATCGGGCTCGATCTCGTCTCGAATGGTGTGACGTTCTCGGTGAACAGGCTCGAATACCTCGATGTTGCGTCGCCCGTCAGCCTTTCGTTCACGACGCACGGCGCCGCAACATTGCTGAGAGCG